>JAWLEC010000092.1:0-12530 GCA_041686315.1 Ilumatobacteraceae bacterium | reverse complement strand
CTGGGCGACGAGTGTCAGCTTGGAGATGATCTCCCACTCGTCGGGCTGGTCGTCGTCGAGCGGCAGCACCGGCTCGGAGTAGTTGGCCACGTTGCGCACGGCGAACTGGAGGAGCAACAGGTCGTAGTGGCCCTTCTGGAGCTGGGAGGGCGGAGGCAGCACCACGTCGGCGTGTCGCGTGGTCTCGTTGAGGTACATGTCGACGCTGACCATGAACTCGAGGTCGTCGAGCGCCGCGGCGAGTTGCTCGCTGTGCGGGGTCGACAGCACCGGATTGCCGGCCACGGTGACGAGCGCCCGGATCCGTCCGTCTCCCGGCGTGAGGATCTCCTCGGCGAGCGCTCCCACCGGGTACTCCCCCATCACCTCCGGATGGCCACTCACCCGCGTGTGGCCACGGCCGGTGGAGAACCCGCGTCCGGATCCGGGCGCGCCCCGCGTGGTGGCTCCACCGGCGACGGGCGTGGCGAACATGGCGCCGCCCGGCCGGTCGAGATTTCCCGTGAGCGCGTTCACCACGTCGATCAGCCACGACGCCGTCGAACCGAATTCGGTGGTGGTGGTGCCGATGCGGCCGTACACGGTCGCCGTGGGCGCCGCCGCCAGTTCCCGGGCCATCGAGCGGACGGTCCCGGCGTCGATTCCCGTGGCGTCGGCCACGGCATCGGCCGTGAAGGGACCCAACGCGCCCTCGAGTGCCGCGACGCCGTCGACGTGATCGGCGACGTGGCCACCGACGTCGACCAGCCCTTCGGCGAACAGCGTGTTGGCGATCCCCGCCAGCAGCAGGGCGTCGGTGCCCGGGCGGATCGACACCCACTGGTCGGCCTCCCGGGCGGTGCGGGTGAAGCGCGGGTCGACGACCACCACCTTGCCGCCCCGCTCCCGGATCGCCTCGATGCGGCCCGGGAAGTCGGGTGCCGTGCACACGCTGCCGTTGGATGCGTACGGGTTCGCGCCGAGGATCACGAGATGGTCGGTGCGGTCGAGGTCGGGGACGGGGATCGCCACCGGCGAGCCGAACACGTGCCCCGATGCGACGTGCCGGGGCATCTGGTCGACGGTGGACGCACTGAACCGGTTGCGGGTGCCGAGCCCGGTGAGCAGCACCCGGGAGAACATCATCGCCGACAGGCTGTGGGCCGTGGGGTTGCCGACGTAGGCCGCCAGAGCTTCGCGGCCGTGACGACCGATGGCGCCGCCGAGGCCCTCGGCCACGGCCTCCCACGCCTCGGGCCAGCTGACCTCCACGTGCGCACCGTCACGCTTCACCATCGGGCGCCGCAGACGGTCGGGGTCCTCGTGCAGCTGCTTCAGGGTCGATCCCTTCGGGCAGATGTAGCCCTTGGAGAACACGTCGAGCCGGTCACCGCGGATGCGCTGCACCTCCTCGCCACCGGCACCGTCGGAGCGCAGCGTGATCTCCAACCCGCAACCCGCCTCGCACAGCGGGCAGGTCCGCAGAGCGGTCCGGGTGGTGGCCGGGGTCTCGGCAGGCGCATCGCGGGTGTCGGTCATGTGCCGATGTTCGCAGAACCGGACGGTCTGCCCGGCACCGCACGGCATGATGGTGGGATGCGCCGTCTGCTGCCCGACCCGGCCGAGTCCATCAGCGTGGAGGAGGCCTACGCCGCACCGCTGGGACGCCATGGCGACCGCCCGTGGGTGTCGCTGTGCATGATCGTCTCCATCGACGGCTCGACCGTGGTCGACGGACGCTCCGGCGGTCTGTCGAGCGCCACCGACGCTGCGGTGCTCGCCCGGCTCCGTGCGGTCGCCGACGTGATCGTGGTGGGTGCCGGCACGGTCCGCCAGGAGGGCTACCGCCGCCCCGGCAAGGACGGCCAGCGCATCGGCGTGGTGACGTCCACGGGCAGGGTCGACCTCGACAGCGAGCTGTTCAGGTCGGGCGCCGGCTTCCTGATCGTGCCCGAGGACTCGTCGTTCGAGCCCGCACGGCCGGTCGACGTGATCCGCGCGGGGCGGAGCCGGGTCGATCCGGCACTGGCGATCCGACGTCTCCCCGACCTCCTCGGCACGTGCACCGTCGTGCAGGCCGAGGGCGGGGCCGGCCTGAACGGGGCACTGGTCGACGCCGGTGTCCTGGACGAACTGAACGTCACCACGTCGCCGGCCACGGTGGGTGGCGACGGCCGCCGTCTCACCTTCGGCGCCGCCGATCACCTCCACCGCTTCGATCTCTCCCAACTCGCCGTCGACGACGAGTCGTTCCTCTACACGCGGTGGCTACGGCGTCGCTGACTTCTCGAGCAATTCGAGCTCGCGGTGGAAATCGGACGCTGCGTCGAAGTTCTTGTAGACGCTGGCGAAGCGCAGGTAGGCGACCTCGTCGACCGATCGCAGCTGCTCGAGGACGGCGACGCCGATGTTGGCGCTCGTCACCGTCGAACCGAGCAGCCGCATCGAGTCCTCCACCCGGAGCGCGATCTGCTCCAGCTGGGTGTCGGTGACGTGACGACCCTTGGTGGCCGCGGCGAGACCGCCGACGAGCTTCACACGATCGAACGGTTCGGCGTCGCCGTTGGACTTCTCGACGGTGAGTGGGGCATGGTCGACCCGCTCGAACGTCGTGAAGCGGTGAGCGCAGGCGAGGCACTGCCGGCGCCGCCTGATCGCCGAGCCCTCCGCGGCGACGCGCGAGTCGAGCACCTTGGTGTCGGCGGCGCGGCAGGACGGGCAGAACATCGTGCATGACGATACCCCTGCACCCTTCTCCGCCCGCGTCACGGCGGACCGCCCGCGCACGGCGACTCGGATCGGCCGGAACCGGCAGCGCGGAACCGGCAGCTCAGGGGAGTCGGACGGCCTGGCCGATCTGGATGGAGGTACCCCCGTTGAGGTCGATGAGCCGGTCGACGAACCGGCCGCGGTCGACGTCGCCGCGGTACCGGTCGGCGATCGACCAGAGCGTGTCACCCGGCTCGGCCACGTGGACCGTCCGCGCCAGGACGTCGCCGGCGGCCGGCGCGGTCTCGGACGCCGCGGCAGGACGGCTGTCGAGACCGGCCAGCGCACCGGCCGCGCCCGCCGCGACCTGCGCGGCCAGCACGAGCACCACCACGGCACACAACGACGCTCCCAGTCGCCGCAACGCGTAGTTGGGCTGCGGGTGGGCGGGCTGCCCGGCGCGTCGGCGCACACAGGCACCAGGGGCGGAGGCTGCCCGGTGGCGACGGGTGGCAGGGCGTCGGATGGAGTGCGAGACGGTGGAGTGGCGGACGGTGGCGGTCATGATGGCTCCCTCTGGCGACACGTCGTGGTCATCGATCGATGTCGGGTCGGCCCGTTCGTTCGAGAACGGACCGTCGACACCAACACGTGTTCGGCGAACGACTGTTCGACAGTGAAGCAGCCGACGGACGCGCCGTCAACAGCTGACAGCGGCTTTTTCGAACGTTCGTTCCGGGTACAGGTGTTTGACGCGAGACCCTCGTGTCCGTACACTGTTCGTATGGCCCCGACCATCAGCTCCCGCCAGCGCAGCATCCTCGACTACATCGAGTCGCAGATCCGCGAGCGCGGCTACCCGCCGTCGGTCCGCGAGATCGGCGACGCCGTGGGTCTCACCTCGCCGTCCACGGTGCACAGCCATCTCAACACGCTGCAGCGTCTGGGCTATCTCCGCCGCGACCCCACCAAGCCGCGAGCCATCGAAGTGCGCTACGACACCAACTCGGGCGTGGTGATGGAGCGCCGTCCGGTGCGCCACGTCCCGCTCGTCGGCGACGTGGCCGCAGGCACCGACGTGCTCGCCGAGCAGAACATCGAGGAGCTGCTGCCGGTGCCGGTCGACTTCGCCGGCGACGGCGAGTTGTTCATGCTGCGGGTCCGGGGCGACTCGATGATCGACCTCGGCATCCTCGACGGCGACTACGTCGTCGCCACGCAGATCGCGAATCCGCACAACGGCGACATCGTCGTCGCCGGCATCCCGGGCGGCGAGGCGACCATCAAGACCTACGGCCGCTCCGGCGCCGAGGTCACACTGACCCCTGCCAACACCACGCTCGACACGATGGTGTACCCCGCCGACGAGGTGGAGATCTACGGCAAGGTGGTCACGGTGATGCGCCGCTACTGACCCCCGCGGTCGTCTCCCACCCGCGTCACGACCGATCGGACCGTGGAGGCCCCCACACCGACGGCGGTGACGTGGGGCGTTCCGGCGGCGGTGGGGGTCCCGGTGGGGGTCCACCCGGTGCAGTCGCGCCCGTCGTGGGCGGTGGTGGCGGAAACCCGGGCGGGCCGACCGGCCAGCCGGCATCGGATCCCGCGTCCGGTTGCCACGGCCGGTCGGGTTCGCTGCTCACCTCACTGTGCCGGGAACCCAGCACCAGCAGGAGCCCACCCACGAACAAGCCCGCCATCACGGCACCGAGCGCGGCCCATCGCAGCAGGGCCACGCCGTCGTACGGATCACCTCCGACCGCCACGGCGAACACGGCGTCGGTGTCGGACTCCACGGTGAGCACATGGTCGCCGGCCTCCTCGATGGTGACACGCCGCTGCAGTTGCCCCGTCGAGCCGCCGGCGTCGTAGTCGATGCCGCTCGCCGGGTCGAGATCGATCTCCGACCCGGTGGCGTCACGCAGCGTGAGACGCACGTCGGGTACCTCGCCGTCGAGATCGAAGGACCCCGACACCGCGCAGTCGCCGGCGATGTCGTCCAACGTGCCCCTGGTCTCCACGAAGATCAGGAACTCGCCCGCCCTGTCGAAGTCGAGGATCGTGTCGCAACCGACGGGCGCCCGGGCGAGGTCGGCAACGGCGTCGTCGCGACGCTGGCCGCCGATCACCCACAGCACGATCCCGGCCACCAGACACCCGACGAGCACCACGACACCGACGACGAGTTGACGCCGACGCAGCGGGGTCATCCGGCCAGCCGTTCGGCGACGAGGTCGATGCGCTCGTCGGGCTGCACCACGGCCACCCGCACGAACGATGCTCCTGCGGCACCGTAGAATTCGCCCGGGCTCACCAGGGCACCGGCCGCCTGCGCCAACCGTTGGGTGAAGCGCCAACCGTCGTCGACCGGAATCCAGAGGTAGAACGCGCCGGCCGGGCGGGGCACCTCGATCCCGGACCACTCCCCCAGCACCGACGCCAGGCGGTCGAGCCGCGAGGCGTAGCGGGCACGCTGCACCTCGACGTGCGCGCCGTCGTCGAGTGCAGCGACGGCGGCGGCCTGCGCGGGGCCCGGCACCATCATCCCGACGTGTTTGCGGATCTCCTGCAGGTACGACACCAGCTCGGCGTCGCCGGCATAGAACCCGACGCGCACGCCGGCCAGATTCGATCGCTTCGACAACGAGTGCACCGCCACCACCCCGTCGAGACCGTGCTCGAGGATCGTGCGACCCCGTCCCTGCCACGTGAACTCCACGTAGCACTCGTCGGAGAACACGGGCACGCCGTGCGCTCGACCCCAGGCCGCTGCGCCGGCGAGGTCGTCGAGTGCGCCCGTCGGGTTGCTCGGGCTGTTCGACCACAGCAGCAGCGCCCGTGCGGCATCGGCCGGGTCGATGGCATCGAGCGCCAACCCGCCGTCGGGCAACGGTGGCACGGCGACGGCGCGACAGCCCGCCAGGGTGGCACCCATCGCATAGGTGGGATACGACACGGCCGGGTAGAGCACCGTGTCGCGATCGGGCCGGCGCAACCGCATCCACTGCGGCAACGTGCCCACGAACTCCTTGGTGCCGATCGATGCGCCCACCTGGGCCACCGGCACGTCGACGTCGAAACGGCGGCGCATCCAGCGGGCGGCGGCCTCACGGAACTGCCCGGTGCCGATGGACGGCGGATACGAGCGCTCGGTACCACTCCCGGCCAGGGCGGCGACCACCGCCGGCGGTGGCGGGTCGAACGGTGTCCCGACCGACAGGTCGACGGTGCCGCCCGCGAACGCGTCGGTGATCGGCCGCAGACGGTCGAGCCGGTCGTAGGGATACGGCGGCGGGGTGAAGCCGACGGTCGTCTCCGTCACGTGTCGCCCGCTCCGACCAGGAACTCGCTCAACCGGCCCGCCGAGGCATCGGACAGGCGGGCCCGGATCGTCCACTCGGCGTCGCCATCGGCAACCGACACCACCTCGCCCTCGCGGTGCACCGCTGCCAACACGTCACCACGGTCGTAGGGCACCACCAGTTCGTGCACCACCGTGAGCGCCCGCAGACGATCGGCGAGCGCCCGCAGGAAGTCGTCGATCCCCTCCCCGGTGGCAGCACTCACGGCCACCGACCCCGGATGCCGCTCGACGAGCTCCTTGGCCACTCCTGGCTCGACGTCCGTCTTGTTGAACACCAGCAGCTCCGGCACGGCGGCGGCATCGATCTCGTCGAGCACCTCACGCACCGCCGTGATCTGGCCCTCGGGATCGGGCGCGGTGACGTCGACGACGTGCACCAGGTAGTCGGCCATGGCCGCCACCTCGAGCGTGCCCTTGAACGACTCGACGAGCCCGTGGGGAAGCCGGCTGATGAAGCCCACGGTGTCCGACAGCAGGACCGGTTCGCCGCCGGGCAGGGACAGCCGCCGGGTGGTGGGATCGAGCGTGGCGAACAGGCGGTCCTCGGCGAGGACGCCCGACTCGGTCAGCCGGTTGAGCAGCGACGACTTGCCGGCGTTGGTGTACCCGACGATCGCCACCGACGCGAGGCCGCTGCGGCTGCGTCCCTTGCGCTGCAACGAGCGGGTCTCGGCCAGTGACGCCAGGTCGCGTTCGAGCTTGTTGATGCGCCGCATGATCCGCCGCCGGTCGACCTCGATCTTGGTCTCGCCGCCACCGAAGCGGGCGCCCACGCCACCGCGCTGCTGCGCGAGCTTGGCGCCCTTGCCGCGCCGGAGGCGCGGAAGCCGGTACCGCAGCAGCGCCAGCTCGACCTGGGCCTTGCCCTCGAGGGTGTGCGCGTTCTGGCCGAAGATGTCGAGGATCACCGCCGTGCGGTCGATGGCGGTCCGACCGAGCAGCTTCTCCAGGTTGTACTGCTGGCCCGGCGACAACTCGTTGTCGAACACCACGGTGTCGGCGTCGACGGCCAGGCACAGCTGCTTCAGCTCCTCGGCCTTGCCCTTGCCGATGTACCAGGTGTGATCGGGAGCGTCGCGCCGCTGCACGAGCCGCGCCACCACGTCGGCGCCGGCGGTGTCGACCAGCAGGGCCAGTTCGTCGAGGCCGGCGTCGACGGCCTCGTCGTCGTCGCCGGGGCCGGCCACCGCGACGATCACGATCCTCTCCCGGATCGTGCGGTCGATCAGTGTGCCGGCGAGTGCCTCGTCGTACGGCGTCGTCATGCGATCGTCACCTCCAGTCGGGCCACCAACGTCGCCGGGCCCGTGAGCACGGCACGCTGCGGCGCATCGTCGGCGAACGATACGGTGGCCGCGCCGCCGTCCATGTGCACCACCACCTCGGCGACGCCGGCGTTCACCAGGCCCCACGACCGAGCTGCATGGGCAGAGGCACAGGCGCCCGTGCCGCAGGCCTCGGTGATGCCCGCCCCGCGCTCGTGCACACGCATGGTGATGGCGTCGGGCTCGGGGCCGGGCTCGACGATCTCGAGGTTGACGTGCGGTACCTGGGCGCCGAGCTCGGCGAGGTCGACGACGGCCACCTCGTCGACACCGACCACGCTGTGGGGGTTGCCCAGGCTCAGGTGCGCAACCGGGCGATCGGGATGGCATCCGAGTGCCTGCCACCCGTCGGGTTCCGCGAGCACCGCCACGTCGCCCATCTCCACCCGCGCCTGCACCGTCGCCGGGTCGGCGGTGGCCGTGAGCGTGACGAGCCGGTCGCCCGCATCGGTGAGGATCAGCTGGTCGGACAGGTCACCGCGGCGTGCGCCGAGCGCCTGGGCGAAGCACCGGATACCGTTTCCGCTCATCTCGGCGCGAGATCCGTCGGCGTTGTAGAGCGTCATCCGGGCGGCGTACCCCTCGGCGGAATGAGCCACGAGCAGGCCGTCGGCGCCCACCCCGCGCCGGCGGTCGCACAGCCGGCGGGCGAGCGCCGGGAGGTCGTCGACCTCGGGATGGAATGTGACGAGGAAGTCGTTGCCGAGCCCGTGATGTTTCGTGAGAGAGAGTGTGGTCATTGCTCGAGTGCGTCGATCACGACGGGCAGGGCGCAGGCCACCGGGTCGTCGTCGACATCCACCCAGCGTACGCGTGGATCACGTCGGAACCATCGCTCCTGACGGACGGCGAACTGGCGTGTGCGGGTGACGATGGTGCCGATCGTCTCATCCTCGCTCATCTGGCCCCGCAACATCGCCAGGGTTTCCCTGTAACCGAGTGCCTGGGCCGCCGTCCGGGAGAATCCAGCGTCCCGCTCGATCCGCTCGACCTCGGCGACGAGGCCCTCGGCCATCATCTCGACGACACGTCGTTCGATCCGCCGGGCGAGGACATCGCGCGGCCAGCGGAGCCCGATCTGCGTCACCGGCGTGGGCGGATAGGCGTCGATCCCCGGCCCGAACGAGCTGAACGGGCGCCCGCTGCCGACGGTGACCTCGAGGGCGCGCACGACCCGGCGACGGTTGGACGGTTCCATCTTCTCGGCAGCGGCGGGGTCGAGGGCGCAGAGGCGACGGTGCAACACCACGGTGTCGGGCTCGGCTGTCAGCTCCGCCCGGATGTCGGGCCACTCGCCGGGCAGCTCGAAGTCGTCGATCACCACGCGGTGGTACAGCCCCGTGCCTCCCACGAGCACCGCCCGGCGACCACGCCGGCCGATGTCGTCGATCACCGTGCGACATGCCTGCTGGAACTCGGCCACCGTGAAGTCGTGCGACGGCTCGACGAGGTCGAGCAGGTGGTGCGGGATCTCCGCACGCTCGGCCGCCGACGGCTTGGCGGTACCGATGTCCATGCCCCGGTACACCTGCATGCTGTCGACCGACACGAGTTCGACGTCGCCGAGCCGGCGGGCGGCGGCGAGCGCCACTGCCGACTTCCCCGATGCGGTCGGACCGACCACGGCGATGCGCCGGGGTGCAGCGAGGTCCGGCGGCGCAGGTCGGGAGGTCAGATCGACTCGCCCTCGGCGATCCGCTGGTGGTGGTGGATCACCTCGGCCACCACGAATCGCAGGAACTTCTCGGTGAAGGCGGGATCGAGCCCCGACTCCTCCGCCAGGGCACGCAGCCGGGCGATCTGGACCTCCTCGCGGGCCGGATCGGCGGGCGGCAGGTCGACGGTGGCCTTGTAGCGACCGACCGCCTTGGTGATCTTGAACCGTTCGGCCAGCAGGTGGACGAGCGCCGCATCGATGTTGTCGATGCTCGACCGGTAGTCGGCCAGCTGCGAGTCGACCGCCTGTTCGTCCATCACCACGACGCTACCCACCCGGTCGGGCGGCGCCGACCATCCGATCCCGCCGGCGGCATCCCCGCGGCCATCCGGGCGCGCCGATGGGTCAGAGCGATGCGACCGGGATCCGCAGCTTGTGCGTGGGCTCGGACACGAGGTCGACGAACTCGGCCTCGAGGAAGTGGGGTGCGCCACGCGTGATCTCGACCGTGACGTAGCTGCCCGTGCGCACGGGCACCGGGGCGCGGAAGTGGACCAGCTTGTTCTGCCGGGTGCGGCCGCTCGTGACCGAGGCGTCGCGCTTGCTCGGACCCTCGACCAGCACCTCCTCCACGCGACCGACCCGGGCCTCGTGGCGGCGCAGCGCCGATCGCTCCACCACGAGGCGGAGCCGCTGGAACCGCTCGGACGCCACGGCGGGATCCACGAAGTCCGACTCCATGTCGGCCGCTTCCGTGCCGGGGCGCGGCGAGAAGATGAACGTGTAGGCATAGTCGTACTCGGCGGCCGCAGCCACCTCGAGGGTGCGTTCGAAGTCCGCATCGGTCTCGCCGGGGAAGCCGACGATGATGTCGGTCGACACGGCGAGGTCGTCGACGGCGGCACGAGCCTGCACGAGCCGTTCGAGGTAGCGCTCGGCGGTGTACCCGCGGTGCATCGACGCCAGCACCCGGTCGCTACCCGACTGCAGCGGGTAGTGGAGGTGCTCGCACACGGCCGACGTGGCGGCCATCGCGGCGAAGGTCTCGGGCCGCATGTCCTTGGGGTGCGGGCTGGTGAAGCGGACGCGACGGATCCCGTCGATGGCGCCGACGTCGGCGAGCAGGTCGGCGAACAATGGCCGGAGCCTGGCCGTGTCGTCGCCGGCCTGCCGGGCGGCGAGCTGCAGGTCGCGCCCGTAGCTGTTCACGTTCTGGCCGAGCAGCGTCACCTCCGTCACGCCCTGCTCGGCGAGTGCCGAGACCTCGTCGACGACGTCGGCGTAGGGGCGGCTGATCTCCTCACCGCGCACTGCGGGCACGATGCAGAACGCACAGTTGTTGTCGCAGCCGATCTGGATCGTGACCCAGGCGTTGTAGGAGGTCTCACGGCGGGCCGGCAACGCCGAGGGGAACATCGCCTGGTCGTCGATGACGGCCTCGTCGAGGATCTCGGTGATCGGCGTGGCCGACGACGTGGCGTCGCGCAGCAACTCCGCGGCGCGGTGCACGTTGTGGGTGCCCATCACGACGTCGACGTGTCCCGCCTTGCGGGCCACGCGGTCCTGGTCTTTCTGGGCGAGGCATCCCGACACCACGATCTGACGGCCGTCGCGCTCGCCCTTCCAGGCCTTGAGGTGTCCGAGATTTCCGTAGAGCTTGTTGTCGGCGTTCTCGCGGATGCAGCACGTGTTGAGCACGACGACGTCGGCGTCGGCCTCGGACTCGGCACGCACCAGGCCGTCGGCCTCCAGCAGGCCGGCGATGCGTTCGGAGTCGTGCTCGTTCATCTGGCACCCGTAGGTGCGCACGACGTAGCTGCGTGACATGGCGCCTCAGGCTACTGGCCCACCCGGACGAGTCGATCGGCGACGGGATGCAGGCGTCCGAGGAGATCGGGCCGGTGCGGTGGCGTAGCGCTAACGTGCCCGCCGTGTTCGCCATCCTCGTTCCCGAGAACAACGACCTGTACCGGATCCTCTACTTCGTGCACCTGCTGACCGCATTCGCTGCGTTCGGACCGCTGTTCCTCTATCCCCGCCTCCAGCGCGCCGGCGAGACCGCAGCGGTGGCTCGGCTGCACATGCGCCTGGTGTTCCCCGCGTTGGTGCTGATGTGGGTGGCCGGCATGGGAATGGCGGGTGTCGGCAAGATCAGCCTCGCCGGAACTCCGTTCGTGACCGCCACCATCGTGTTGTGGTTGATCGCGTTGGTGGCCAGCTGGTTCCTGATCCGGCCGGCGCTCACCGAGCCCGACGAGGGCGCCCGGTCGAAGATGGCCATGGGTGTGGGCATCACCCACCTCGTACTGGTGGCGGCGCTCTACCTGATGATCTTCAAGCCGGGTGGATACGAGTTCACCACCTGATCAGCCCCGAGCTGATCGGACATCGCCCGAACGGTCACCATCTGATCAGTCGGCCGGCGGGCCGAGCACGAGCCGGCCGTCGGCGTCGTTGGCGGCATACGGATTGTGCACGATCTCCCAGAGATGGTCGTCGGGATCGGACACGTACGACGAATAGCCACCCCAGAACGCCGCGTGTGGCTGCAGCACGGCGTTGCCGCCGCGTTCCACCCACTCGACGAAGACGGCGTCGACCTCGTCGCGCGACGCACAGTTGAGCGCCAGGGCGACGCCGCGGAACCCCGAGCCCTCGGCCGGGACCTGGGCGTCGTCGGCCAACGAGTTCCATTCGTAGAGCCCGAGCGCCGAGCCCTGCATCGAGAAGAACGTCATCGACTCGACCGACGACGACGAGCGGCGCCATCCCAGCGACTCGTAGAACGCCGTGGCGGCGGCCAGGTCGGCGACGCCGAGGGTGATGATCGAGATCCGGTTGGGAACGGCCATGGCGGATCAGTCCAGCTGGATGGGCTCTTCGTCGGCCTCGGTGAACGCGTCGACGACACCGTCGTCGCCCTCCCCCGGCTCGGGCTCTTTCAGACCGGCGGCCGTGAGCACCTTGTCGCTGATCTCCATCATCACCTCGGGGTTCTGCTTGAGGTAGTCCTTGGCCTTCTCACGGCCCTGCCCGAGCTGCTCGCCCTCGTAGGTGAACCAGGCACCGGACTTCTTCACGATGCCGAGATCGACCGACATGTCGATCAGCGACCCCTCCCGGCTGATCCCCTGGCCGTACATGATGTCGAACTCGGCCTGACGGAACGGCGGGGAGACCTTGTTCTTGACGACTTTCACCCGGGTGCGGTTGCCGACCACCTCGGCGCCGTCCTTCAACGACTCGATGCGGCGGATGTCGAGACGGACCGACGAGTAGAACTTCAACGCCCGGCCACCGGGCGTGGTCTCGGGCGATCCGAACATCACACCGATCTTCTCGCGGAGCTGGTTGATGAAGATGGCGATGGTCTTGGTCTTGCTGAGGTTGCCGGTGAGCTTGCGCAGCGCCTGGCTCATCAGGCGGGCCTGGAGACCGACGTGGGTGTCGCCCATCTCGCCCTCGATCTCGGCGCGGGGTGTGAGGGCGGCGACCG
>JAWLEC010000091.1:0-12689 GCA_041686315.1 Ilumatobacteraceae bacterium | reverse complement strand
CGCGACGGGCGGGCGACCCGTGTCGACGCCGAGGAGATCCGGGCAAAGGCGGCCGAGCAGGCGGTGCGGCTGCACGCCCGGCTCTGACGACGCAGCGACACCGACCACTCCGGGTGTGACCCGCCAGGTCTCGAGAGCTGCGGCGACGGATGGATCAGGTGACCACGACGGTGGTGCCGACGTCGGCGAACGCCCAGAGGAACGCGGCGTCGAGATCGTGCTGGCGCTGACAGCCGCCCGACAGACGGGTGCCGAGCTCGTCGGTGGTCTGGTACACCGAGTTGTCGGAGACGTGCAGCGGGATCGCGTGGAACCCGATGTGGCCGATCTCGGTGCGCTGGTAACGGATCATGTTGGGCAGCCACGCCTTGCCGTTCCAGGCCGTGGACATGTCCGAGCGGCTGTACACCTCATGGGTGCCGGGCATCTCGTTGCTGTACTTGCTGCCCGAGACCAGCCACGACCGGATGATCCGGCCGTCGTCGGCGACCGCCCACACCCGCTGGCCGGCACGGTCGTACACGACGCGGCGGCCCTCGCCCGAGCCGTCGGGCAGTGGCGGCGCATCGTCGCCCACGGAGGCCACGGGCGACAGCAGGTAGCCCATCGAGTCCATCGCGCCCTCGGGCGGCGGCGGGGTGTGCACCACCAGCGACTCCTCGTCGGGCCAGATCTCGAGCTCGATGGCGCTCTCCCGGCCGACGACCCCGTCGACGTACAGACCCGACTCCTCCTGGAACTGCGTGACGGCCATCACCGTGGGGTCGTCGAACTGTCCATGGATCGGCCCGTCGTACCAGCCGCCGTCGGCCAGCGACTGCTGCAGGCAGCGCACGCCGTCGCCCTCGGATCCTCGTCGGATCGACAGCGCACCGATGGTGCACCCGCCGTCGGCGCGTTCCTGCTCGTCGGCGGCCAACGCCTCGGCCGGCTCCTGCTCGTTCTGTGCCGGGTCGGCGACGGCGAGGTCGGGCAGGTCGTCGCCGGTACCGGCCGCGTCGCCGGTTCCAGCTGCATCGTCGGGGTCGGGCGCCGCAGCGGCAAGCTCCGCCGGCTCGCTGCGCGATTCGGCCGTGACGACGGCACCGACGGCGGCGGCGCCGAGCACTGCGGCGACGGCGACTCCGAGCACGATGCGTCGACGGCGCTCGGTGTCGGTCGTGCCGTGACGGGGGTCGGCGGGGGCCAGCACCCGCGCGAGGTTACCGAGTCTCCCCGCCGATGGCGAGCGGACGGGCCCGGTCGAACAGGTGTGCCGGTTGCAGCGTCGCCGTCGCGTCAGTGGCCGAGCGCAGCCGCCACACCGACCACCAGGGCGACGAACGTGGCGCCGACGGTGGCGGCGCCCACGGCCCGAGCGGCGCCGGGATGCACCACACCTGCTCCCTGGCGCAACGGCCCGTGCAGGTCGTCGTAGTGGGTTCCGGCCCACACCAGCAGGACGCCGCCGAACGCCGTCTGGCCCAGGCCGAGCACGGCGAACGGCCACAGCGCCTCGATGGCGGCGAATCGCCCCAGCACCACGCCGGCCACCATCATCGCCACGGCGGTGCGCTCCCAGGCCAACGCCGTGCGCTCGTGCTGCAACCCCGCGTCGAACGTCGACGCCGGCCGCTCCGGCCGCCGCCGCCTCACCGCCCCCTCCTCGACCGTTCGCCAGGGGTCAGACCCCGGACGAACGCCGGCACGTCGGCCCGACAACGGATCCGAACCCGTTCGTGGGGGGTCTGACCCCTGGCGAACGGGGCCGGCGTCATGCGGGATCGAGCACCAGCAGCACCGCAGCCACCACGGCGACGAGCGCCGTCGCGGCGGCCATCAACGCCGGCAGACGTGACGGGGGGAGCGGTTCGTCGAGGCGCATCGACCGCTCGTTCAGCGACCAGCGGCGGTAGGCACTCGACGCCGTGACGAAGCTGAGTACGAGCAGTGCCACCCCGAGTACCTCGTTGCCCCGGAACTCGTCGAGCAGGCCCACGGCGGCGAGGCCACCTGCCGCCAGAGCCAGCGCCGTGCGCACCCAGGCCAGGAAGGTGCGTTCGTTGGCGAGCGTGAACCGGTAGTCGGGCTCGTTGCCGTACCGGCGGGGATCCGGCGGCACGACCCGCTCGCGCAGTGTCACCCTTCGGCTCCGGCGGGGACGTCGGCGCCGTCGGCCAGTGCGAGGAGGTCGTCCAACGCCGACTGCAGGCAGTCGAGCAGGCGCTCGTACTCCACGGCGGCCCGGTCGGTGGTGATGCCGAAGTGGGCGGTGCCGTCGTAGGTGAACAGCGTGACGTTGATCGCTGCGCCCGCCAGGGGGCCGAACGCGACGAACTCCTCCACCTTCGCACCCGCCATCCACACCGGGAACGGGGGTCCGGGGACGTTCGACGTGGTGATGTCGACGCCCTTGAGCATCGACCCGAGCACCGAGACGGCCGCCGTCGGGCCGAGCCGGGCGATGACGCCCGAGATGTCGTTCACGTGTGGCAGCGCCGGCTCGGCTCGCACCTCCCGCAGCAGCGCCTTCACACGGGTGAGGCGCTCGACGGTGTCGCCGCCTCCGAGGGGGAGCAGCATGCGCGTCGGCACGAACTGGTTGTCGAAGCGTGCGGCCCGCTCGCCGCCGCGGATGCTCACCGGCATGTTCATCCGGACCTCGTCGCACTCCACGCCGGCATCGCGGTGGTACCGGTCGAGCGCATCGAGGGTGGCGGCCACGAAGACGTCGTTGATCGTGCCGTCGACGCGATGGGCTGCGGTTCTCATCCGGTCGAACGACACGGTGAGCGCATCGAGATCGACGTTCATCGAGCGCTCGGTCATGAGCGGGCTACGTGGTGTGGTCGCCGGCTTCACCACCCGGGCGATCGAGCCCGTGGTGCGGGTGAGCTGCTCGATCGTGCGACGCGGATTGCTGAGCAGCTCGCCGGCCGTGCGCAGTGACGCCTTGCCGAGGCGGAGCCCCGTGTCGGCCTCGGTGGCGATCCGGTGGCTCACCGCCCTCGCACCGGGGATCGACCACAGCGGCGCCACCACCTGCGGCAGGGTCGGGAACAGCGTGTCGGCTCCCTCGTTCTCCACCGGCGCCCCGCCGGGGTCATCCTCGCGGCCGTCGTGGCGGCCGTCGTTGCCGCCGGTGTCGGGCGGTGGTGGGTGGGCCTCCAGGTCGACCATGTGCTGCAACAGTTGCACCATGCCCAGGCCGTCGGCGATGGCATGGTGCACCTTCATGATGAACGCCGCGCGTCCGCCGGCGAGCCCGTCGATCACCACCAGTTCCCACAGCGGCCGGTCCTTGTCGAAGGCCCGGCTCGCGATGCGCCGTGCATGGTCGAGCACCTCGGGTCGTCCGACCCGGCGGCCGGGGAGACGGATCCACGAGTAGTGGTCGTCGACATCGACCATCGGGTCGTCCTCCCACCGCGGGGCGGCGAGGCCGGGCGAGTCGTCGACCACTCGCTGGTGGAGCCGCGGCACCTTCTCCACGATGCGGTCGACCACGGCGTCCATCCGCTCACGGTCGGGTGCGGTGTCGAGCATCCACACGCTGACGATCGTGGACCGCAGCAACGGATCGCGCTCGATGTGCCACAGCACCGAGTCGCTCTCGCTCATCCACTCCGCGTACTCGAGATCACTCACACCGGCACCTCCCCAACGCCTCGCCTGCGGGTCGTCCTCACATTGTTCGACGGTACACGGTCGGCGCCGGATGTGTCCGAGGACACAGCCGGCTTGCGGACCGCGCGAGACTCCGGGGATGAAGCAGCTCTCGGGCCTCGACGCCGGCTTTCTCTACATGGAGACGCCCACCACGTACGGCCACGTCAACGGCCTCGCCATCTACGAGCGGCCGTCGCCCGACTTCGATCCGTTCGAGGCCACCTACGAGCGCTTCCATGCGATGGTCGGCCGACTCGAACCCATGCGCCGCCGGCTCGTCGACGTGCTGTTCCGGTTGGATCATCCGTACTGGATCGACGACCCCGACTTCGACCTGGACTACCACGTCCGACACATCGGACTGGCCCCTCCGGGTGGCGCCGACCAGCTGGGCGAACAGGTGTCGCGCATCGTCGGCCGCCCGATGGACCGGTCGCATCCCCTGTGGGAGGTGTACGTCATCGAGGGGATCGGCGACGGGCGGTGGGCGATGCTCACCAAGACCCATCACGCCACGATCGACGGGGCCTCGGGGGTGTTGCTGCTGGCACTGCTCACCGACGCCGACCCGGATGCACCCCTGCCCGAGCCGATCCCCTGGACCGGGGAGCCGGTGCCGTCGGACGGCGAACTGCTGCAGCGCACCCTGCAGCACCTGGCCACCAATCCCGTGAAGGGGGCGCGACTGTCGTTGCGTCTGGTGCGCAACCTGGCCGAGGCCGCCGGAGTGGACAGCGTGTCGAGTGCGGCGGCGCAGGCCCGCGATGCGCTCAAGGCGATCGCCACCGGTGGTGGAGGCGGCGACCAGCTGCCGGAACCGGTCGACCGGACCTCGATCCCGTTGTCGCCGGCGCCGCCGACGCCGTGGAACCGCACCATCACGCCGCACCGTCGGTTCGCGATGCGCACCACGGCCCTCGAGAACGTGAAGCGGCTGAAGGACGCCACCGGCTGCACCGTGAACGACATCGTGATGGCGGTCTGCACCGGGGCGCTGCGCGAATACCTGCTGCGCCACGACGCGCTGCCCGACGAACCGTTGCGGGCGATGGTGCCCGTGTCGATCCGCACCGGTGACGAGGAGGATCCCTGGACCAACCGGGTGTCGGCGATCATCGCCGACCTGCCCACCGACTGCGACGACCCGCTCGAGCGGATCCGGCGGTGCCACGTGGCGATGCAGGGCGCCAAACGCCAACTCGACCTGGTGCCGGCCGATGCGATCAGCGACCTGGCGCAGGTGGCGCCGCCGCTGGTGGCGACGACGGCGATGCGTCTGCAGCAGCGTCTGCGGCTCGCCGACCGTTTCAACCTGCCCACCAACGTGGTGATCTCCAACGTGCCCGGCCCGCGTCATGCGCTGTACTTCGCGGGGGCGAAGATGACCAACTACGTCCCGGTGTCGACCATCGCCGACGACATGGGGTTGAACATCACGGTGCACAGCTATCTCGACCGTCTGGATTTCGGGCTGATCGCCGACCGCGAGCTGGTGCCCGACCTGTGGGACCTGGTGGACCTGCACATGGACGAACTGGCACGGCTGTTCGAGGCCACCGGCGCCGAGTGGGCGGAGTCGCCCCGAGCGCCCGAGTGGCGTCGAGGAGCCGCCGGCGCCCGGTCGACGGGGGGGCCGGCGGGGCCGCCGGCCGCCGCGCCGCCCCCCGCCCCGGAGTCGGCCTCGAAGTCGTCGGCGGCCACGAAGAAGACGACGAAGAAGAAGTCGGCGGCCACGAAGAAGACGACGACGACGAAGTCGGCGGCCACGAAGAAGACGACGAAGAAGTCGGCAGCCACGAAGTCGGCGGCGAAGAGCAAGTCGGGCGCCACGAAGAAGCCGGCAGCCGGGACCACGTCCGCGACATAGCGATTCGAGGTGTCGGGCACGAGATGACGGTGGCCGACCGGCAAGACTCGGCTCCGATGGACTTCGACCTGCCACCCGACGACCACCCCGCCCGCCGGCGCGTCCGCGACTGGATCGCCGCCAACCCGTCACCCTCGGGCAAGGAGCTGGCCGACGCCGGCTACGTGGTGCCGCACTGGCCGGCGCCGTGGGGCCTCGACGCCGACCCGATCGAGCAGATCGTGATCGACGAGGAACTCGCCGCCGCAGGGATCCGGCGACCCGCCAACCACATCGGCATCGGCTGGGCGGCGCCCACCATCTTCCTCGCCGGCACGCCCGAGCAGCACCAGCGGTACCTCCCCACGATCTTCAGCGGCGAAGAGTTCTGGTGCCAGCTGTTCTCCGAACCCGACGCCGGATCCGACCTCGCCAACCTCGCCACCCGGGCCGTCCGCGACGGCGACGAGTACGTCGTGAACGGTTCGAAGATCTGGTCGAGCGGCGCCCACCACGCCCAACTCGGCATCCTGATCGCCCGCACCGATCCCGACCAGCCCAAGCACAAGGGCATCTCCTACTTCATCTGTCCGATGGACCTGCCCGGCATCTCGATGAGCCCGATCGTCGACATGACCACGGCGCACAGTTTCAACCAGGTGTTCTTCGACGACGTCCGGATCCCCGCGTCGTTGCTGGTGGGGGAGGAGAACGACGGCTGGCGACTCGCCAAGGTCACCCTGTCCAACGAGCGCGTCTCGCTGTCGGCGGCGGGCTCGCTGTGGGGCGTGGGCCCCTCGGCCGAGGACCTGCTCGACCTCATCCGTCGCGACGGCGGCCTCGACGACCCGGTGCTGCGCGACCAGGCGGCCCGGTTGTACACCGAAGCCGAGCTGTTGCGCCTCAACCGGATGCGCAGCCTGTCGGCCACGCTGCAGGGCAAGACGCCGGGGCCCGAGGCGTCGATCCAGAAGATCATGGCCGACGAGCACGGCCAGCACGTGATGGCGCTCGCCAAGGCCGTGGCCGGCACCGACGGGATGCTCGCCGGCTCCGGGCCTGCGGGTGCGGTCGACGAGACGTCCCAGAACGGTCCGGTGGAGAACCGCTTCCGCGAACTCGCGCAGTTCCCCGACGTCGACCCGGTGTGGCACTTCGGCTACCTGTTCTCGCCGGCGCTCACGCTCGGCGGTGGCACCTTCGCCGTGCAGCGCAACATCGTCGCCGAGATGGTGCTGGGCCTGCCGCGCGAGCCGAACGTGGAACGTGGCCTCAGCTGGGCCGAGGCCCGCCACCGGACCCCCTGACCAGAACCCGAGACCAGAACCCGAAAAATGCCTCGATCCTTGCGCTGAGCGAGACGATCGGGGCAAGTTTCGGGGGTGGGGTCGGCGGGGAGTGATCGCGCAGTGGGTACATTCCCGACGGTGAGCGATCCCACGGCCATGCACCATCTCCGACTGGGGATCGACATCGGTGGCAGCGGCATGAAGGCGGCCGTCGTCGACCTCGACACCGGCGCGATCGTGTCCGAACGGGTCCGCATCCCCACGCCCGAGCCCGCCACTCCTGCAGCGATGGCCGACGTGGTCGTCGAACTCGTCGCCCACCACCGATGGACCGGCAGTGTGGGCGTGGCCTTCCCGGCCATCGTGCGCAACGGTCTGGTCCATTCGGCGGCCAACATCGACCCGTCGTGGATCGACGTCGACGCCGACGCCACCTTCAGCACGGCGACCGGCCTCGACGTGCACATGGTGAACGACGCCGACGCTGCCGGTCTCGCCGAGATGCGCTTCGGAGCAGGCCGCGGCCGCGACGGCGTGGTGATCATGCTCACCTTCGGCACCGGCATCGGGTCGGGGTTGTTCCTCGACGGGGCACTGGTGCCGAACAGCGAACTCGGGCACGTCGAACTCGACGGGTTCGACGCCGAGCAACGTGCCGCTGCCAGCGTCCGCGAGCGGGAGGGCCTGTCGTGGAAGCAGTGGGCCAAGCGAGTCGACCGGTACCTCGGTCACATCGAGATGCTGTTCTCACCCGACCTGTTCATCGTGGGCGGCGGCGTCAGCAAGAACGCCGACAAGTGGGTGCCCCGGCTCACGGTCGACACCGACGTGGTCGTGGCCGAGCTGGCCAACAACGCGGGCATCGTCGGCGCGGCCCTCGTCGCGCACGACTCGTGAGTGCCCGGCTCGTGAGTGCACCGTGACACCGGGCCGAGGCGTCCCCGAGGTCAACGGACGTCGACGTTCGTCGACGTCCTGGTTCGCCAGCCGATCACCGCCAGCGTGAGCGCCGTGAGGGGCACCACGAAGTACAACGCCACGTTGCCGTAGGAGTCGCGCAGCTCGGATTCGGTGGCGTCGAGCACCAGCCAGGTGAGATAGCCGACGTAGAACACGAGGAACACGATGCCCTCCCAACGGTGCAGGACCTGACCGTTGGCGAAGATCGGCAGGCAGGCCACGGCGACGGCCACCATCACGGGCAGGTCGACCTGGACGGCGCTGGCCGCCACCGGCAGCGGGTTGGGGGCGATGGCCGCGGTGATGCCCAACACGGCCAGCAGGTTGAACAGGTTCGAACCGATCGCGTTGCCCACGGCGAGGTCACGCTGCCCCCGCACGGCCGCCAGGACGGAGGTGGCCACCTCGGGCAGCGACGTGCCGATCGCCACCACCGTGAGACCGATCACCAGGTCGCTCACCCCGAGTTCGGAGGCGATGTCGCTGGCCGAACTCACCAACAGCTGCGACCCGAGCACGAGCAGCATCAGCCCGGCGACGAGATAGCCGAGGTCGGACCAGACCGGGGTGGCGGCCAGTTTCTCGGGGTCGAGGGCATCTTCGTACTCGGTCTCGATCGCCGGAGTGGACCCCCGCCGGGCGGCGACGACGGTCCACGTGATGTAGACGATCAGCGACACCACGAGGACGACGCCCTCGAGTCGTCCGATCATCTCGTTGAGGGCGAACACCAGCACCAGCACCGAGGCGCCGATCATGATCGGCACGTCCAGACGGACGATCCGCTGGGCGACGACGAGAGATCCTCCGAACGCCGCGGCGACGCCGAGCACCAGCAAGATGTTGGCGATGTTGGATCCGACCACGTTGCCGACGGCGATGGCCCCCGCCTCGTCGCCACCACGGATGGAGTCGCCGATGCTCACCGCCAGCTCCGGAGCGCTGGTGCCGAACGCCACGACCGTCAGCCCGATCACGACCGCCGACATGCCGGTGCGCGCGGCCAGCCGCGCGGCGCCGCGCACGAGGCCCTCGGCTCCGACCACCAGCGCTGCGATGCCACCGATCAGGGCGATGATGGTCAGCACGTTCATGAGCGGCCGAGGCTACGGGGAGACGTCGTCGGGGCCACTGGCGGACCGGCGGCGGCGCACCTCGCGGCGCACCCGGTCGGCCCACTCGGGAGGCACCAGGGGAGCGGGTGCCTGCACGACACCGGCGCGCGCCGCGATGATCTCGTTCAGCTCGGCCCCGATCAGCAGCACCACGCACGCGAGCCACACCCAGGTGAGCGCCAGCAGGGCCGCCCCCGCAGCGCCGACCAGCTCGTTGCCCGACCCCGCGAGGCGCACGTACCAGCCGAAGCCGAGCGAGAGCACCAACCAGCCGACGGCGGCCAGCACCGCGCCCGGCAGGTCGTAGCGCCACGGCGTGCGGTGGTGCGGGCCGATGTGGAAGATGGTGGCCGCCCACAGCACGAGCAGCAGGAGTGCCGAGGCGAGTCGCAGCAGGTCGGGCACCCCGTTGCGCCCGGACCACGACCACGCGAACGTGGATCCGGCGATCAGTGCCAGCGTGCCCACGGCGAGGCCCAGGCCGGTGAGCCTGACCCGCAGGAAGTTGCGCGAATCCTCGATGTCGTAGGCGACGTCGAGTGCCCGGATCAGCCCCGAGAAGCCGCCGGAGAGCGTGAAGACGGCGGCCGCCAGCGCTGCGCTGAACAGGCCGGCGCGGGGCTGGTCGAACAGCCCGGAGATCGCGTCGCGGACGCCGTCGGCCTCGGCGGTGAACGTGCGGTCGACCACCTCGAACACGGCGTTCTCGAGATCGGCAGCGAGCCCGGGGCCGAGCAGCGACACCGACGACAGCACCGCGAGCAGGGCAGCAGGGAGGCTCAGCAGCAACCAGAAGGCGACCCCGGCGGCGGTGTCGAGCAGCCGGTCGTCGAGGATCTCCCGCCACAGGCGGCGGACGAACGTCCAGGCTCGTCTGGTGTACGTCCGAGGGGAGAGGCGATGGGTGGCGATGGTTCGAGTCTCGCGTCAGGGCAGTCGTCGCGAAAGTTCGGCCCGGTACCGCTCGGCGCGCCGGAGCTTGATGTCCTCGTAGCCGCGTACCTGGTCGGGGAGCCAGGCGACCTCGACGGCGTCGTCGAGGTCGTCGGCGACGAGGTGTGCGCTCAGCCGGTCGACGGCGGAGATGTACTCGGGGATCATGGCCCGCTCCACGCGCCGGACCCGGGCCCAGCGGAACGGGTCGGCGAGCGTTCCGCGGAGCCGCTTCGACGCCCGCAGGGCACGCAGCGCCGGCACCGCCGAACGCTGCAGGTGCAGCTTGCGGTCGACGCCGAGCGCCCGCAGCATCGGCGGGTGCAGGTGATAGGTGACCGTGGTGTCGTCGCCGCCCACCTCGCGGTAGGCCGAGAGCGCCTCGTCGGCGAGCAGGAGCCGGGCCACCTCGTACTCGTCCTTGTAGGCCATCAGCTTGTGCAGGTTGCGAGCCACCGCCTCGGTGTACGCGCTGGAGTGCGGATCGACGGCCCGCTCGGCGGCGCGTGCCCGCTCCACGACGGCGCGGAACCTCTCGGCGTAGCTCTCCGACTGGTAGTCGGCGAGATCGTGGGCGAGGCGGTCGGTGAGCTCGTACACGGTCTCCGGGGGCGGTGTCGGTGCGAACCCGGCCGCCCGCTCCACGGACTCGACGTCATCGACCCAGGCCCGGCCCCACCGGAACGCGTCGAGGTTGGCGTCCACGGCCACCCCGTTGAGGGCGATGGCCCGCTCGACGGCGTCGGGCGGGACGGGCACCGCGCCGGCCTGCACCGCTGCACCCAACAGCAGCACGTTGGCGGTGGCGGGCGAGCCGATCAACGCCTCGGTGAGCCCCGCCGCGTCGAGGAACCGGTTGTCGTCGGCCCGTGACGTCGCGTCCACGCGGTCGATCAACTCGGTGGCCGGTGGCATGGCCAGATCGGGGTGGGTGACCATCTGCCCGGTGGGGACCGCATCGGTCGACGCCACGACCACGGTGCGGTCGGGGCGGGCTCCGGCGAGGTTCGTGTCGTTGGCGGCCACGAGCAGGTCGAAGCCGAGCAGGCAGTCGACTCCGCCGATGGCGGCGTGGTTCGAGACCGGAGTGTCGCCCGTGCCGATGCAGACGTCGCTCACCACCGGGCCCGCCTTCTGCGACAGGCCCGTCTGGTCGAGGCCGCGCACCTGGCGGCCGGCGACCATGGCTGCCGTGCCGAGCACCTGGCTCACCGTGACGACGCCGGTGCCGCCGATCCCGGCGAGTCGCACGGTGAACGTGTCGGGATCCACGATCGGTGCCCGAGGTTCGGCGACGGTGGGCGGGGTCGGCCGCTCGGGCGGGTCGGCCGGATCGTGTGCCGGCCGCTCCGGGACCGTGACGGTCGCGAACGAGGGGCAGTCACCGTCGAGGCACGAGACGTCGAAGTTGCAGCTGCCCTGGTGGATGCGGGTCTTGCGGCCGTACGGCGTGTCGATCGGCTGCACCGACAGGCAGTTGCTCTTGTCGCCGCAGTCGCCGCACCCCTCGCAGACGCGCTCGTTGATCACCACGCGGAAGCCGGGCGTGGGGATCGTGCCGCGGGCACGTCCCCGCCGGTTCTCCGCCGCGCACGCCTGGTCGTGGAGCAGCACCGTCACGCCGGGGGTGGCGGCCAGGGCCGCCTCGGCCTCGGCGAAGCGTGACCTGTTCCACACGTCGACCCCCACCGGGAAATCGCCGCGCGGGTGCCGGTCGACGTCGTCGGTGGTGACGATCACCCGTGCCACCCCTTCCAGCAGCAGCAACTGCGTGAGCTCGGGGACGGCCATCTGGCCCTGCGGATCCTGGCCGCCGGTCATCGCCACGGTGCCGTTGTGGAGCAGCTTGTAGGTGATGTCGACGCCGGCGGCCACCGCCGCGCGGACCGCCAGCGAACCGGAGTGGAAGAACGTGCCGTCGCCGAGGTTCTGGACGAGATGGTTGCGCTCGACGAACGGCTGGATCCCGATCCACTGGGCGCCTTCGGAGCCCATGCAGGTGAGGCCCACGAGATGGCCGACCCGCTCGGGATCCATCATCGCCACCATGGCGTGGCAGCCGATCCCGCCGCCGACCAGGGTGTCGGCCGACGCCCGGGTGCTGCGGTTGTGTGGGCAGCCCGAGCAGTAGTACGGCGCCCGGTCGACGGTGAGCGGGATGCGCTGGCGCTGCGGTTGCACGACGTCGTCGAGCGGGCGCAGGCGTGTGCCCACCATGCCGGGGTGGGTGGCCAGGCGTCGGTGCAGCGGCTCCACGAGCCGGTCGACGTCGAGCGAGCCGTGACCTTCCACGAGGAGCCGGTCGTGCTCGTCGCGACGGCCGACCACACGTGGCCGGTGGGGGCTGTCGTAGAGCGCGCTGCGTACGAGCTGTTCGAGGGTCGGGTTCTTCTCCTCGATCACGATCACCTCGGCGAGGCCGTCGGCGAACTCGCGCACCTGTGCGGGCTCGAGCGGTACCGGCATCAGCAGCTGGAAGAGGCGGATGCCCGCGGCGCGCAGGTCGTCGTCGGTGGGGAAACCCAGCATGCGCAGGGCTTCGCGCATCTCGTGGAACGTGTGGCCGCTGGCGACGATGCCGATGCGGTCGTCACCGGAGCGCACCACCACCCGGTTGAGGCGGTTGTCGACGCCGTAGCGGCGGGCCAGCGGGAGGCGGAGTTCCTGGAACTCCTGTTCCATGTCGACGGTGTGCGGTGTGATGAGACGGCCGTCCGGGTGTGGTCGGAACGGGTGCCCGTCGACCTCCACGACCGGCGCGGTCGGGCGCACGAGGTCGGGATGCACCGCCACCGTGCCTGTGCCGTCGGCCACCTGGGTGACGAGCTTGAGGCCCGCCCACAGCCCGCACGAACGCGACAGTGCCACGGCGTGGCGACCGAGTTCGAGCGCCTCCTG
>JAWLEC010000090.1:0-12692 GCA_041686315.1 Ilumatobacteraceae bacterium | reverse complement strand
CCTAGACACCGACGTCGCGGTGGCCGTAGAGGCGGCGGGTCTGCGGGCGTTCTTCTTCGACGCCATGTTCGTCGACCGCTCGCCGATCCACGACGAGCCGCTGTCGACACGGCGCGATGCCCTCACCGAGGTGGTGCCGGTGGGCTCGCGCCTGCCGTCGATCGTCACCGCCGATCCGGTCGAGGCGCAGGCATTCCTCGACGGCGCGATCCGCGCGGGCCACGAGGGTGTGATGGTGAAGGAACTCGATGCGCCGTACGAGGCGGGTCGCCGGGGTGCGGCCTGGCGCAAGGTGAAGCCGGTGCACACCCTCGACCTGGTGGTGCTGGCCGCGGAGTGGGGCCACGGCCGCCGCCGTGGCCGGCTGTCGAACCTGCACCTGGGGGCGCGGGCGTCAACGGCCGACAACGAGTTCGTGATGGTGGGCAAGACGTTCAAGGGCCTCACCGACGAACTCCTGCGGTGGCAGACCGAGCGGTTCCTGGCCCTGGAGATCGGACGTGGCAGCGGTCGTGAAACCCAGGTGGTGCACGTGCGTCCCGAACAGGTGGTGGAGGTGGCCGTCGACGGGGTGCAGGCGTCGAGCCGGTATCCGGGTGGCGTGGCGCTGCGGTTCGCCCGGGTTCGCCGCTACCGCGACGACAAGTCGGCGGCGGAGGCCGACACGATCGACACCGTCCGGGCGATGTTGTGAGTGCCGCCCGGGGGTGAGCACGGACCCGTACCATCGATGAGATGCGTGCTGGTTCCGTCGCCGTCGCCGTCGCGGCGGTGCTCGTGGTGCCGGTCGGCTGCAGCGAGTCGAACGGCTCGGACGACCTCGACCGGATCGATGGTCCCGCCCAGGTCGACCCCGACTACCGGCCGCTCGAGGAGGATCCGGCGTCCGACACCACGGGCGACGACGGCTGACCGTCGGCGTGGCACCTCGGCCGGAGTGACCCGACCCGGTAGGGTCGTGTCCCGGCATGGCGACGCTTCGATTCAGTTTCGGCACCATGGGTTCGGGCAAGAGCACCGTGGCCCTGCAGATCCACCACAACCTGTCGAACCGCCAGCTCTACGGGCTGCTGCTCACCACGCTCGACCGTGAAGGGCGCCAGGTCACGAGCCGGCTCGGGGTGGCGGCACCGGCGATCGAAGTGGGCCCCGACGTCGATCTCCACGCCCTCGCGGTGAAGTACTGGCCGATCCACTACATGGTCTGCGACGAGGTGCAGTTCTACACGCCGGCGCAGTGCGACCAGCTGGCCCGGGTGGTGGACGAGCTCGACGTCGACGTGTACGGCTTCGGGCTGCTCACCGACTTCCGTGGCCGCCTGTTCGAGGGCACGCAGCGGATGCTCGAGATCGCCGACGAGCACACGCCGCTGCAGGTGGAGGCGCGCTGCTGGTGCGGTGCCCGCGCCACCCACAACGCTCGCGTCGTGAACGGCGACGTCGTGTACGAGGGGGCCACCGTGATGGTGGGTGACACGCGCGCCGGCGAAGCGCCGCTGTTCGGCGACTCGGTGCGCTACGAGCTCCTCTGTCGCCAGCACTTCCTCCGCGGCGACCTCGGCACCTGACGCCACCGCCGACAGCCCACAGCGATCAGCACATCCCGCTGCGATGAGTGTCGGGCCGAGCTGTCTGGCCGGAAGCTCATCGGTGGTGCGGTCCCTCCCGCTGCGATGGGTGTCGGGCCGAGCTGTCTGGCCGGAAGCTCATCGGTGGTGCGGTCCCTCCCGCTGCGATGAGTGTCGGGCCGAGCTGTCTGGCCGGAAGCTCATCGGTATCGATGGCGTCAGGGCTGGTCGGCGGACTGGTCGGCGGACCCGGTGGAGCGGTCCGCGGAGCGGCAGAGCACGGCGAGGCCGGCGGCGAGCGACATCCCCCCGAGGCGCAGGAACACGCCCTCGATGTAGCTCGGACCGTCCTCGTCTCGCAGGAGGATGCTGACGATGGCGACTGCGCCGATGAACACCATGGTGATGGCGATGCCGGCCACGAGGCGGACCAGCGTGTTCAGCCACGTCTCGCGGTCGTGGCCGGCCAGCCAGCAGGCGGTGGCCGCCACGAACGCCGATGGTGCGAGCACCACGAGGTTCGGGGGCAGCATCAGGAAGCTCAGCACCTCGATCCGCTGGTCCCAGATGCCGCCGAACGGTTGCTCGCTCACGCCGCGGACGCGTTCGAGCTGGAAGAGGATGAACCCGACCGGCCCGCCGAGCAGCAGCCAGCCGGCGATCGTCAGGTCACGGACGAGCCGGGCCCGGCGGACGGGCGTGAGGTCAGTCCCAGGCACACTGCATTCGCTTGATGCCGTTGATGAACGCGCTCTGGAGGTAGTCGGGCTCGCCGGTGATGCGCAGCGACGGGAGCCGCTTGCGGATCTCGTCGAACATCACCGTCATCTCGCGCCTGGCCAGGTTGGCGCCGAGGCAGAAGTGCGGGCCACCCGCCCCGAACCCGATCTGGGCGGGGTTGACCGGGCGGGTCACGTCGAACCGGTGGGGGTCGGCGTAGACGCGCTCGTCGCGATTTCCCGAGTTGTAGAACATCACCAGTTTCTGGCCCTCCTTCACCGGCTGACCGCCGACCTCGGTGTCCTCGGTGGCGGTGCGGCGGAAGTGGATCACCGGCGTCGCCCACCGCACCACTTCCTCCACGGCCGTCTTCGAGTGCGTCTCGAAGTCCTCGTACAGCAGGTCGCGTTGATCGGGATGGTCGGTGAACGCCTTCAGGCCGTGGCTGATGGCGTTGCGGGTGGTCTCGTTGCCGGCCACCACCAGCAGGATGAAGAACGAGCCGAACTCCTGCGGGGTGAGCTGCTCGCCGTCGACCTCGGCGGCCATCATCACCGAGGTGATGTCGTCCTGCGGGTCGGCCCGACGAGACTCGCCGAGCGTCTGGGCGTACATGAACATCTGCAGTGACTGGCCCATCAGGTCCTCGTAGGTGCCGACGAACTCGGGATCGCCCACGCCGAGGATGGTGTTGGTCCAGCCGAGGATCTTGCCGTAGTCCTCCTCGGGGATGCCCATCATGTCGCAGATGATCTCGAGGGGCAGCGCGGCGGCCACGTTCTCGACGAAGTCGCACGTCTTGTCGGGGAAGTCGGCGATCAGCCGGTCGATGATCCGCACGGCCTTGTCGTGCACGTACTCCTCGACCTTGCCGACCTCCCTGGGGGTGAAGCCCTTCGACACGATCGAACGGAGTCGGAAGTGCTTCGGATCGTCCATGTTGATCATCGAGCCGAAGAACTCGTTCATCTCCTGGGGGAGGTCGCCGATGTTGGCGCCCTTGCCCGAGCAGAACAGCTTGGGGTTGCGGCTCACGTGCCAGATGTCGTGGTGACGCGTGACGGCGAAGTAGCCGGGCCCGCGCGGGAACGGCGAGTCCTCGATGACCGCCTCCTCGAAGAAGGCGAGGCCGGGAGTGTCGCGCAGCGTCGTGAAGGCGCCTTCCCGGTAGCTCCGTGGCGCCGTCCAGAACGCCTGGTCGGAGAGGTCGAACTCGCCGATGCGAACCTGGTCGAGGGGGATGCCGTTTGTCATGGGTTCCGACTGTAGGGACCCACGGTTCGCCGGTCGCAGTCGCACGAGTTGAGATCGAGCCGACCGCGGCGTTGACTGGTCCCATGTTGCAGCCTTCGGAGATCGAACGGGTACTTGTCGTGACGGCCCACCCCGACGACGTCGACTTCGGGTCGGCCGGCACGGTCGCCAATTTCACCGACGCCGGCGTCGAGGTGGTCTACTGCCTCGTCACCGACGGTCAGGCCGGTGGGTTCGACCACTCGATCCCACGGGCGGAGATGGCTGCCATCCGCCGGGAGGAGCAGACCAAGGCCGCTGCCGAGGTCGGCGTCACCCAGCTGCACTTCCTGGGATACATGGACGGCACGGTGGAGGTGACCATGCAACTGCGCCACGACATCAGCCGGGTGATCCGAGAAGTGCGCCCGCAGGTGGTGATCACGCAGTCGCCGGTCCGCAATCTCGACTCCACGTACGGATCGCACCCCGACCACACCGCCACGGGAGAGGCCGCGATGTGTGCGGTCTATCCCGATGCACGCAACCCGTTCGCCTTCCCGGACATGCCGTGCGCCGAGCTGGAGGACTGGAAGGTCGCCGAGGTGTGGATTCCGTTCGGCCCGGGCTCCGACGGTGCGCTGGCCGGCGTGGTCGACATCACCAATCAGATGGAGCGCAAGCTGCGGGCGCTGCACTGCCACGTGAGCCAGCACGTCGACGCATCGGCGATCGACGAGCGGGTGCGGGAGTGGAACCGCGCCAACGCCGAGCAGCACGGCTTGCCCGCGGGCCGCAGCGCCGAGATCTTCCGCATCGTCGACACCCGCTGAGCGGCGGTTCGACCGTGTTGCGATGAGTGTCGGGCCACGGGGGTTGGCCGGTGGCTCATCGCGGGTGGGGGAAGGCGAGGTGGGCGGCGCCGAGCAGCGGGCCAGTCAGCGCTGAGATGAGTGTCGGGCCACGGGGGTTGGCCGGTGGCTCATCGCGGGTGGGGGAAGGCGAGGTGGGCGGCGCCGAGCAGCGGGCCGGTCGTACCCAACTCGGCGGGCACACACGGCACAGGGGCCAGCGCCCGTTCGATCTCGTCGCCGAACCGGTCGTAGGCGTCGACGAGGCCGCCGCCGATCACCACGAGATCGGGTGACAGCGCATCGATCGCCGATGCGAGGAACGCACCGACACGCATGCCGTGCTCGGCGACGACGTCGGCGTGGGCCGGGTCGTCGACGGCGGCACGCAACTCCAGTGTCGGCACACCGATGCGGTCGGCCATCCCTCTCGCCGAGAGCACGTCGTCGGCCCGACCCCACGGCGTGTCGAGGCGGGCGAGCTTGTCGATGTCCAGCGTGTCGAGGTGCATGTGGCCCACGTCGACGTGGTCCACCGTGCGGATCACCGAGCCCGCCTCGGTGAGGCAGGCGCCCACTCCGGTGCCGAGGGTGATCGTGAGCACCCGATTCGCGTCACGCCCGGCGCCGAACACGGCCTCGCCCACGCCGGCTGCCTCGTTGTCGTGGACGAACTCCACCGGCAGCCCCGCCGCCACCGCGGGGAGGCGCTCGCGGAGGGCTTCACGCAGGTCCACGCCGTGGATCGCGTCGAACTTGTGGAGGCCGCGGATCAGTGCCGTACCGGCGGCCAGGTCGAACGGGCCGGGGAAGGCGATCGCCAGCCCGTCGGTGCTGGTTCCGGTGAGGTCGAGGGCTGCGGTCGCCGCCTCGGCGAGCCGGCCGAGCACCGCCTCGGTGTCGGCCGTGGCCAGGGTGGGCATCGACGGCCCGGTCTCCGCTGCGCCGTCGCGGACGACGCCGGACTTGATCGACGTCCCGCCGACGTCCAACACCGCGATCACCGACATCCGTCCGACCGTAGTCCCAGCCGATGAGCGAGAGCCCCGCATCCGGTGGATCGGCTCATCGCCTTGGGTGTCGCTGTCCGGCCGATGAGTGAGAGCCCCGTATCCGGTGGTTCGGCTCATCGCCCGGCGGCGAGAGTGCGTTGGGAGGCGCCGGGGGCGCATCGGTACGCTCGGCACATGACCGAAGCAGTGATCGTCGCCACCGCCCGCAGCCCGATCGGACGTGCCGCCAAGGGCTCGCTCGTCGATCTCCGTCCCGACGACATGGCCGCCCAGATCGTCACCGCCCTCATGGCGAAGGTGCCGGAGGTGTCGGCGAGCGACGTCGAAGACCTCATCATGGGGTGTGGCCAGCCCGCCGGCGAGGCCGGGTTCAACATCGGCCGCATCGTGGCCGGGCTCGCCGGCCTCGACGACGTGCCCGGTGTGACCGTCAACCGCTACTGCTCGTCGAGCCTGCAGACCATCCGCATGGCCGCCCACGCCATCAAGGCCGGCGAGGGCGACTGCTTCATCGCCGCCGGTGTCGAGGCGGTCAGCCGCTACGGCAACGGGGCCAGCGACACCGCCCCCAACCCGATCTTCGCCGAGCCGGGTGCGCGCACCGCGCTGCGCAGCCAGGGTGGCCAGCCGCCGTGGACGCCGCCCGAGGGTCTGCCCGACTTCTACATCGCGATGGGCCAGACGGCCGAGAACGTGCGCGAGGTCGAGAACGTGTCGCGCGAGGAGATGGACGAGTTCGGCGCGCGCAGCCAGCAGCGCGCCGTCGCGGCCGTCCAGCGCGGCCACTTCGAGAACGAGATCACCCCGCTCACGCTGCCCGACGGCACGGTCGTGTCCACCGACGACGGCCCGCGAGACGGCACCACGGCGGAGAAGCTCTCCCAGCTGAAGCCGGTGTTCCGGCCCGACGGCGAGATCACCGCCGGCAACGCCTGCCCGCTCAACGACGGTGCCGCCGCCGTGATGGTGATGAGCGACACGAAGGCGAAAGCCCTCGGGCTCACGCCGCTCGCCCGGATCGTGTCCTCGGGTGTGACCGGTCTCGACCCGGAGATCATGGGGCTCGGCCCGATCGGCGCCAGCCGCATGGCGATGGAGCGCGCCGGCATGAGCGCCGACGACATCGACCTGGTGGAGATCAACGAGGCGTTCGCAGCTCAGGTGATCCCCTCGGCCAAGCACCTCGGGTTCGACCTCGACAAGGTGAACATCAACGGTGGCGCCATCGCCCTCGGTCACCCGTTCGGCATGACCGGTGCCCGCATCATGACCACGCTGATCAACAACCTCCAGAGCGAGGACAAGACGATCGGCCTCGAGACGATGTGCGTCGGCGGCGGTCAGGGCATGGCCATGATCGTCGAGCGCCTGTCGTGACCCGACAGGGCCGCAGCGCGGCGGAGAGCTAGAGCACTTCCCAGCGGTTGGGGCGGTCGGCGTGCACGACGATCGCGTCGTACTGCTTGATGCACAGCGTGGCGCGCAGCACGTACTGCTGGCCGCCGCTCGACAGCTCGGCCAGGGCGTAGCCCTCGCTGGAGTCGCGCACGCCGGTGCCGATGCAGTGCAGTGAGGCGATCTGCAGGCCCGCCGTCTCGGCCTCGGCGGCCCACAGGTTCACCAGGCCCTGGCGCATGGTGGGGTCCTCGAGCAGGTCGCTGCCGCCGAGGGTGAGTGTGACGTTGGAGACGTGCACGCGCTCGATGCAGTCGAGCTCCACCACGTCGCCGCCGAGCTCGCCGTCGAGCATCACCACCACCGGCCCGTCGGGGTGTGTCTCACCGCCGATGAAGCCGTAGCGCACCAGCGGGAGGCCGTCCTCGCCGGTGGTGGCGTAACGGATCCGGTCGCCCGGGTGGAACGTGGTCACCTCGATGCTCCCGGAGGTACGGCGCTCGGCGGTGTGGACCGTGCGGACGGCGTGCCGCCTGTGGCGTATTCGGCGAGCGCGGCGTCGGACAGTCGTGGCCATTCCGCCAACGCGTCGCTCGCCCATTCGTCGAAGGGTCGGTCGGCCAGCGCCACCAGCGCGAGGTCGGCGTCGGGGTCGATCCAGAACATCGTGCCCGATCCACCGAAGTGCCCGAAGGTGCGCGGCGAATTGGAGCGTCCGGTCCAGTGCGGATGCTTGTCGCCCCGCACCTCGAATCCCATCCCCCAGGGGCAACGTTCGTAGCGGCCCACGCCAGGAACGATACCGGCGAGGCCCGGGTACTGGACCTGTCCGGCGGCGCGGGCGGTCTCGTCGGTGACGAGTGTCGGGGTCACCACCTCCTGTACGAACCGCACCACGTCGTCGACGTGGGAGTGCACTCCGTGCGAGGGGCTGCCGCGGAGTTCGCTCGCCGACATCCCGAGCGGCTCGAACACGGCGAGGCGGAGGTATTCGGCGAACGGCATCTCGGCGGCGGCGGCCACCGCGTCGCAGGCGAGGTCGAAGCCGGTGTTGGAGTACATCCGGGTGCGTCCCGGCGGTGCGATCGGCTCGGACCCCTCGAACGGGTACCCGCCGGCGTGGGCCAGGAGATGGCCGAGGGTGCAATTCGGTTGCCCGACCGGCTGGTCGAACGACACGATGCCCTCCTCCACGGCGACGAACGTTGCCCATGCGGCCATGGGCTTGGAGATCGACGCCAGCCGCTGCACCCGCACCGTGTCGCCCGTGGTGGCGACGACGGTGCCGCTGCGCAGAACCGCCGCCGACACGGATGGCACCGGCCAGTTGCGGGTGAGGTCGAGGGCGGTCACGTCAGAGCACTCGTGGCCGGGCCGACCCGCCGGTCAGGTGAACTCGCGGATCAGTTCGGCCACCCGGAACGAGAGGTCGACGCTCTGGCGGGCGTTGAGCCGCGGGTCGCACATGGTCTCGTAGCGGTCGTCGAGGTCGGTGTCGGACAGTGCGTCGCCGCCGCCGAGGCATTCGGTGACGTTCTCGCCGGTGAGTTCCACGTGGATGCCGCCGGGCCACGTCCCCTCGGCGCGGTGGGCGCGGACGAAGCCACCGATCTCGGCGACCACGTCGTCGAAGTGCCGGGTCTTGCGACCGTTGCCCGAGGTGTAGGTGTTGGCATGCATCGGGTCGCACGCCCACACCACCGGGTGACCGGCGTCGGTGACCGAGCGCAGCAGCGGCCGGAGGTGGTCCTCCACCTTGTCGGCGCCCATGCGGCTGATCAGCGTGAGCCGGCCCGGCAGGCGGGAGGGGTTGAGCACCTCGCACAGTTCGAGCACGTAGTCGGCGCTGGTGGTGGGCCCGATCTTGCAGCCGATCGGGTTGCCCACCCCGCGGAGGAACTCGACGTGTGCGCCGTCGAGATCGCGGGTGCGTTCGCCGATCCAGAGCATGTGGGCCGAGCAGTCGAACCACGCTCCGGTGAGCGAGTCCTGCCGTGTGAGTGCTTCCTCGTAGCCGAGGATGAGCGCCTCGTGCGAGGTGTAGACGTCGACTTCGGAGAGGTTGGGGTTGGACTCGGTCTCCACGCCGCAGGCGCGCATGAATGCGAGTGCCCGGTCGATCTCGGCGGCGAGGCTCTCGTAGCGCTGGCCCTGCGGGCTGGAGGACACGAACTCCTGCGTCCACGAGTGCACGCGGGCGAGGTCGGCGAAACCGCCCTTGGTGAAGGCGCGCAGCAGGTTGAGCGTGGACGCCGACTGGTGGTAGGCCTGCACGAGCCGCTCGGGGTTGGGGATCCGGGCAGCCTCGGAGGTGGTGGCGTCGTTCACGATGTGCCCGCGGAACGAGGGGAGCTCGATGTCGCCGACGATCTCGGTGGCCGACGAGCGGGGCTTGGCGAACTGGCCGGCGATCCGGCCGACCTTCACGATCGGCACGCCGACGGAGTAGGTGAGCACGACGGCCATCTGCAGGATGACGCGCAGCTTCTCCCGGATGTTGTCGGCGGAGAACTCCTCGAAGCTCTCGGCGCAGTCGCCCGCCTGCAGCAGGAAGGCGTTACCGGCGGCGACGCGGGCGAGTTCGCCCTGCAGCGAGCGGGCCTCGCCGGCGAACACGAGCGGCGGCATCGAGGCGATCTGCTTCAGCGACCCCTCGAGCGCGGCCGCGTCGGGCCATGCCGGCTGCTGCTTGACGGGCATCTCCTGCCACGACGACGGCGACCACGAACTTCGGCTCTCGGGCATGCCGCAAGGCTATCGGCGCCGAAAACGAAGAAACGGCCCCGGTTTCCCGGAGCCGCTTCTTCGGTGCTGTGGATGTCTGGCGAATCAGACCGCCAGGATGCGCTCGGCGTCGTCGCGGAGGCCGGCCACGGCGCGGCTGACCAGGCGACGGGCAGCTTCGGCGGTGACGCCGAGCTGTTCGCCGACTTCGCGGAAGCTCTTGCGCTCACCGTCGACGAGCCCGAAGCGGGACTCGACGGCGAAGCGAGCCCGTGCATCGAGCGTGCCGAGCAGCTCGTCGAGCAGGTCGCTGTCGACGAGGGTCATCACGTGGTCCTCGGGGGTGCCGTCACCGTTGGCCATCAGGTCGCCGAGCGTGGCGTCGCCGTCGTCGCCGACGGTCTTGTCGAGGCTCACCGGGGTGGTGAGGCGGTGGAGCTCGGCGTTCTGCTGGTCGAGGGTCTCGCCGTCGCCGCTGGCCTGGCGCAGTGCGGCGCGCAGGCTGGCGGAGCGGTCACCGGGGATACGGATGAGGCTGGCCTTCTGGTCGAGGGCACGGCCGATCGCCTGACGGATCCAGAACGTGGCGTAGGTGGAGAACTTGAAGCCACGGCGCCAGTCGAACTTGTCGACGGCGTGTTCGAGGCCGAGGTTGCCCTCCTGGATGAGGTCGAGCAGGTCCATGCCCTGGGGCAGGGGGTAGCGGCGGGCGATGCTGACCACGAGGCGGAGGTTGGAGCGGATGAACCGATCCTTGGCGTCGGCGGCCGCAGCGACCTTGGCCTTGAGGGCGGCGCTGCGCTTGCCGGCGTCGAGCTGTTCCTGGGCCTCGCGGCCGGCTTCGATGACGCGGGAGAGTTCGCGCTCGTCTTCGGCGGTCAACAGGGGAACCTTGCCGATGTCGTTGAGGTAGAGACCGATGGAGTCGTTCATGATGCTTGTTACAACCGTTCGTCGTGGTGAAGATTCCGGATTCCGGATGTGTCGTTCGACACAGTGCAACGACCTGTGGTGATCGGGTCCTCGTGGGAAAGTGCACGTCAGGGCGCACCGGAAGTGAGGAGATCGAAGAGGCAGATGCCGTCGTTGAAGGGTTTCCCGGAGGAAACCGACTCAAACCGTGAACTCGGGGGTATATGGGGGAGCAATTGACAGTAACAGACCTGTCAACCCCCGGCAGGGTCGGTTCGGCGGAAAATTCGCGAAACCGTCCTACGATGGGGCCATCGTGCCCCGATCCGCTGAACACGTGCGCCGTATCGGGCTCTTCGGGGGAACCTTCGATCCGCCTCACGTCGGCCACATGGTCACCGCGGTCAACGTGCGCCACGCCCTGTCGCTCGATCTCGTGATCCTGATGGTGGCGAACGTTCCGTGGCAGAAGGAGGGCACCCGCCAGATCACGCCGGCGCCCGATCGCCTGGAGATGGTGGAGGCCGCCGTGGCGGATGTGCCGGGCCTGGTGCCGGGCCGTCACGAGATCGAGCACGGCGGTCCGAGCTACACGGCCGACACCCTGGCACGGCTCGCGGAGGAGTATCCCGGCGCCGAGCTGTTCACGGTGATCGGTGACGATGCGGCGGCGGGGCTGCACACCTGGACCCGCTGGGACGAGGTGGTGGCCCAGTCGCAGATGGTGGTCGTCGATCGTCCGGGTGAGCCGGTGGTGCTCGACGACGACATCGACTGGATCCGGGTGGAGGTGCCGAGGTTGGAGGTGTCGAGCACCGATCTCCGCGCCCGGTTCACCGACGGGCGTCCGCTCGACTACCTGATCACCCAGCCGGTGCTCGACGTGATCCGCGAGCGCCGGCTGTACGTCGGCGAGTCCGCCGACGCCGACGCCGACGCCGACGCCGCCCGGGCCGATGGCGCCGAGGCCGATGGCGCCGACGCAGTCGCCGCCGACGAATCTGCCGCCGACGGTGCAGCCGGCATGGAGGCCGCCGGATGACGGCGAGCGCGTCACGTCGCCGGCATCGCACCGTCAGGGCCGCCGTCACGGGAGGCTTGCTCGTCGTCGTCGCCGCGGCGCTGTTCGCGGTGGGCGTCGTCACGCTGTCGAACTCCGAGGAGGGCTCGGCCGTGGAGACCGACGACCGGCCACGTGTGGCGCTGCCCCGCACGCCCAATGCCGCCTTGGGGCTGGTCGACCGCAACGGGGCGCTCGCCTCGGTGGTCGTGATGACCCTGCTCCCGGAGGGCCAGGGGGGCAGCATCGTGACGGTGCCGGTGAACGCCGACGTCACGGCAGGGTTCGGCGAGCAACGGCAGGCACTGAGCGACGTCGTCGACGTCGATGACGTCGAGTCGCTCCGGCGGCCGCTGGAGGACATCCTGACGATCACCATCGAGCGCGTCGAGATCATCGACGGCGAGGAGGTCGACGATCTGTTGGCTCCGTTCGAGTCGGTGCAGGTGACCCTGCCGGAGGACGTGGTGGACTCCAGCGCACTCGGATCGGGCATCGTGGCGCAGGCCGGCTCGCAGATGCTGCGGCGACCGCTGGTGGCCGAGGCGCTCCTCGCAGTGAACGACGAGGGCGATGCCGCCGACCACCAGGACGTCGACGTGGCGTTGTGGTCGGCCATCGCCCGTTCGGCACCGATCGTGTCGCCTCCACCGGCGGTACCGACCGACGACCTCGGTCGACCGATCGCTCCGGAGACGGCCGTCGACCTGGCCGCCCGCCTCTGGCAGGGCGAGGTCGCCGTCCGCGATCTCGCCGTCTACGAGCCCACGCCCGCCGAGAACCCCACCGATGCCGACGTCGTGGTGATCGACCGGGCCGACTCGGTGCTGGTTTTCGCACAGGTGTCGCCGGCGCTGGTGTCCACACCGAGCCAGGGCCTGTCGGTGCGTCTCGAGGTGCCGTTCACCGACGAGCAGCTCGCTGCCAGCGGCGGTGACTTCGAGACCACGTCGGAGCTCGCCCGGACGATGGTGGCCCGGGTGCTGTTCTTCGAGGCCAACGTCGTGTCGGTCGACACCACGCCGGCAGCCGACGGCGCCGGCACCCTCACCGAAGTGGAGGTGGCCGAGGAACGGTTCCTCGCCGACAGCGAGGCGGCGGCCGAGGTGCTGTACGGCCCGTCCGAGGTTCGGGTGGCCGAGGTCGTGATCGACGGCGTGGACGTGGTGGTCCGGCTCGGTACGGCGTTCCTCGATCGTGAGAACGCCGGGCCCTC
>JAWLEC010000263.1:0-2926 GCA_041686315.1 Ilumatobacteraceae bacterium | reverse complement strand
GTCGTCGTCAGACCCTGGGCGTGCGTCGGCTGTGGCTCCACGGGCCGCAGCGTAGATGGCGCACCGCTCGGGGTGCCCGACCGGTCGGCCGGACATCACCGTGGCGGCGTACCCCTCCGAGGGTGGCGGCTGTGCGACAGTACGTGCTGTGAGACTGCTCTGCACGGCCGATCTGCACTACCGGCTCCCGCAACTCGACTGGCTGCTCGAACAGGCCGGTGACTTCGACGCCGTCGTGCTTCCCGGCGACCACCTCCAGGTGGTGGGAGCGGCGCCGCTGGAGGTGCAGATCGTGGTGATCCGCAAGTACCTCGAGCGGCTCGCCGAGCGGACCCACGTGCTCACGTCGTCGGGCAACCACGACCTCGACGGGCCCGGACCCACCGGCGAACAAGCCGCCGGTTGGCTCGCCGACCTCGCCATCGACGGTGTGACGGCGGACGGCCGTTCCACCGACATCGCCGACACCCGCTTCACGATGTGCCCGTGGTGGGACGGGCCGGCCACCCGCGACCTGGTGGAGGAGCAACTCGCCCGGGCAGCGCACGACCGCCCGGCACGTTGGGTGTGGATCTACCACTCGCCACCCGCCGGCACACGTCTGTGCACCACCGGCACCAGGGAGTTCCCCGACCCCGATCTGGCCGGCTGGATCGACCGTTGGTCACCCGACCTGGTGATCTGCGGGCACATCCACCAGGCGCCGTGGGTGGAGGGCGGCGGATGGATCGACCGGCTCGGCGACACGTGGGTGATCAACGCCGGCCATCAGCCCGGCCCGCTCCCGGCGCACGTGATCGTCGACCTCGCTGCCGGCACCGCCGAGTGGTACGCCCTGCCCGACCGCGGCCGGGTCGAGCTGTACCCCGCTGCGCCGCTGCCGCCCGGCGCGTGACGGCGGGGAGTCAGTAGTCGAGTTCGGGCATCCGGGCCGAACCCGGCTGTACCCGAGGGGTCTCGTCGTGCATCAACGTGCTCAGCACGTCGTCGAGCATCCCGAGGTGGCCGGAATCGCCGCCGTACTGTCGCTTCACGTCGACGAGGTGGCCGGTGAGGTTGTCGAGCCGCCGGGCCAGTGCCTGCGCCACCTGGAGGAGCACGTCGGGACGCTCGACCAGGAACGACGCGGCGTTCTCGGCGAGCAGAAGGGTGGACGCCTGCCGCGCTCGAACGGTGGCGGTGGCCGGCGAGTCGAGCAGGGTCGACATCTCGCCGACGATGGTGCCCGGCCGGTCGAGGTGGGCGAGCACGACCCCGTCGCGCTCCACGACCAGATCACCGTCGACGAGGATCAACAGCGACTGCAGGCGCTGGCCCTGCTCGACCACGACGTCGTCGGCGTCGGCGTGACGGCGTGGGAGATCGTCGCAGCTCTGGAGCAGGTCGGCCATCTCCTCAGTGTGGCACTACGGCCGCACCCTGAACGGCACACCGTCGAACACGCACGCTCGTCGACACGCGAGGATGGTGACCACATGACCGAACCGACGGCACCGACACCCACGGCGGGTTCCGCCGGCCGCGAGCGCTGAACCATGTGCGGCCGATTCGTCTCCACGTCGACGCCCGACCGCATCGCCGCGTACTTCGGATCGGAACTGCCCACCGAGGTCGCCGCCGAGCCCCTCGGGGAGAACTACAACGTCGCTCCCACCCAGGACATCTACGCCGTCGTGGGCAACCCCGACGGCACCGCCCGCATCTCCACCTACCACTGGGGCCTCGTGCCCAGCTGGGCGAAGGAGCGCAAGATCGCGTCCCGGATGATCAATGCACGATCGGAGACGCTCGCCGACAAGCCGGCGTTCAAGGGGCTGTTCAAGAAGAAGCGGTGCATCGTCCCGATGGACGGGTTCTACGAGTGGAAGGCCGGCTCCGAGGGCGGGCCAGTCGACGCCAGGGGCAAGCCGCGCAAGCAGCCGATGTTGATCCGTCGGACCGACGCGAACCCGATGGCCGTCGCCGGGCTCTGGACCGCGTGGAAGGACCCCGACGACCCGGAGGGCCGGTTCCTGCACAGCGTGACGGTCATCACCACGGCCGCCGACGAGTTCATGGCCCCCGTCCACGACCGGATGCCGGCGGTGGTGCCGCCGTCGATGTGGGCCGCCTGGCTCGACCCGACCAACGACGACATCGACACCGTGTCCGAGGTGTTCGAACCGGGCCGGCACGGCCCGCGGGAGATGCTGGCGGTGTCGACCGACGTGAACAACGTGCGCAACAACCGGCCCGACCTCCTCGAGCCGGTCGAACCTGCCTGAGCCGGTCGTCAGACCACGCCGGCGGCGCCCGCCCCCCGCAGCTCGGCACGGATCGCCTCGGCTGCTGCCTCGAGGTCGTCACGGTCGACCGACGCGGCCGCGTTGGCGAAGCTGAGTTCGCTCATGTCGTTGGTGGGGATCACGTGGACGTGGGTGTGCGGCACCTCGTAGCCGGCGACGATCACCCCGACACGTTCGCAGGCGAAGGCATCACGCTGGGCCGCGCCGATCGTGTGCGCGACGGCGAAGAGATGGGCGGCCAGCTCCGTCGACGCATCCACCCAGTGGTCGACCTCCTCGATCGGAACCACCAGCACATGGCCCCTGGCCATCGGGTTGATCGACATGAACGCCACGCAACGGTCGTCGCGCCACACGAACGTGCCCGGGATCTCGCCGTCGATGATCTTGGTGAACACCGTGGTCATGCCCGCACCATACGCTGTGTGCGGTGAACAGTGCCGAGACGTCCTCCTCCACGTCGGTCGAGACGTCGACGGCGTCGATGTTCGACGGGCTGTGGACCGTCCCCAACCTGATCACGCTGGTCCGGCTGCTGTTCCTGCCGGTGTTCCTGTATCTCCTCTTCGGCGCCGAGAACCGTGCGGCCGCCGCCTGGACCCTCGGAGCGCTGGGGGCCACCGACTGGGTGGATGGCTACG
>JAWLEC010000089.1:0-12758 GCA_041686315.1 Ilumatobacteraceae bacterium | reverse complement strand
AAGAGGAACTCGGCGAGGGCTCGTGCCAGCTCGGTCTTGCCCACGCCCGTGGGGCCGAGGAACATGAACGAGCCGATCGGCCGGTTGGGATCGGACAGCCCGGCGCGGCTGCGGCGGATGGCGTTGGCGACGGCGACGACGGCGTCGTCCTGCCCGATCACCCGCTCGTGCAGCAGCTCCTCGAGGTGCACCAGCTTCTGGGTTTCGGACTCCATGAGGCGGTTGAGCGGGATGCCGGTGGCGCGGGCGACGACCTCGGCGATGTCCTCGGCGTCGACCTCCTCTTTCAGCATCGCCTCGTTCTCCTGGAGGCCGGCGAGGTGCGCCGTGGCCTCTTCGACACGCCGCTCGAGTTCGGGGATGCGGCCGTAGCGGATCTCGGCGGCGGCGGCGAGGTCGGTCTCCCGCTCGACCTGGGTGCGCAGCCCCTCGAGCTCCTCCTTGAGGGAGCGGATGGCGTCGATCGCCTGCTTCTCCTGCTCCCAGCGCTGCTTCATCTCGGCGATCTGGGCGTTGAGGGCGGCGAGCTCGTCGGTGATCGCGTCGAGGCGCTCCTTCGACACCTCGTCGCTCTCCTTCTCGAGTGCCACCTGCTCGATCTCGAGCTGCAGGATGCGGCGCTGCACGACGTCGATCTCCGTCGGCAGCGAGTCGATCTCGATGCGCAGCTTGGATGCCGCTTCGTCGACGAGGTCGATCGCCTTGTCGGGCAGGAAGCGGGCGGTGATGTAGCGGTCGGACAGCACGGCGGCGCTGACGAGGGCCGAGTCCTGGATGCGCACGCCGTGGTGCACCTCGTAGCGTTCCTTGAGCCCGCGCAGGATGCCGATCGTGTCCTCCACGGACGGTTCGCCCACGTACACCTGCTGGAAGCGCCGTTCGAGGGCCGGGTCCTTCTCGACGTGCTTGCGGTACTCGTCGAGCGTGGTGGCGCCGATCATGCGGAGTTCGCCGCGCGCCAGCATCGGCTTGATCATGTTGCCGGCGTCCATCGCGCCTTCGGCGCCACCGGCACCGACGATGGTGTGCAACTCGTCGACGAAGGTGATGATCTCGCCCTCGGCGTCGGTGATCTCCTTGAGCACCGCCTTGAGGCGCTCCTCGAACTCGCCGCGGTACTTGGCGCCGGCGAGCATCGAGCCGATGTCGAGCGCGATGAGCCGCTTGTTCTTGAGGCCTTCGGGCACGTCGCCGTCGGCGATGCGCGCGGCCATGCCCTCGACGATGGCGGTCTTGCCGACGCCGGGTTCGCCGATCAACACCGGGTTGTTCTTCGTGCGACGCGACAGCACCTGGATGCAGCGGCGGATCTCGTCGTCGCGGCCGATGACCGGGTCGATCTTGCCGCCGGCGGCGAGGGCGGTGAGGTCCTGGCCGTACTTCTCCAGCGCGGCGAACTTCTCCTCGGGGTTCTGGTCGGTGACGCGGTGGGAGCCGCGGACGTCCTTGAGGGCCTGCATCAGCTCCTCGGAGCCGACGTCGAGGCGGCTGTTCATCGCCAGCAGGAGGTGCTCGACCGACAGGTAGTCGTCGCGGAAGTCCTTCTGGTACTTCTCGGCGTTGGCGACGACGTTGGTGAGCTCCTTGCTCATCCGCGGTTCGTTGCCGCCGTACGCCTTGGGCAGCTTCTGCACGGCCTCGTCGACCCGGTTGCGCACCATCAGCGGCGACTGGCCGAGCTTGGCGAGCACCGCCGGCACGATCGTGTCCTCCTGGCGCATCATGGCCCCGAGCACGTGGTCGGGGGTGAGTTCGGGGTTCGACAGGTCCTTGGCCTGGTCGATCGCCGCCGAGAACGCCTCCTGCGTCTTCAGCGTCCACTTCTTCGGGTCGAATGCCATGTCGTCTCACTCCTCCGGGGTTGATCCCGGCGATCGAACTCATAAATCTTGAGTGTGAGTATATCAGGTTCTGCCGTTGTCCACAGACCCTGACGCCGGCTCCGCCGATCGCCGGAGAAAATCGACGAGATCACTCGCCGTGGTGGCGACGTCTTTGTAGGCACGGACGTCGGCGGGCAGGGATTCGACCGCCGCCGCGAGCCGCTGCGCGATGTCGGGCGTCGACCGGATCCCCGACATCGATGACACGTAGGTCCGGATGGTGAACAACACGCATCCGGTGACCGGGAATCGGCGCAGCGTCTCGCGCTCGACCCGCAGGAACAGTTGATCGGGTGCGGGCGATCGAGGCCGCGGAGCTGCCGTGCCGTCCACGGGCGTGAACCAGTCGGGGGTGTCGAGCACGCCCCAGCCGAGACGCCAGAAGCTCCGCTCGGGAGTGAGGCGGTCGAAGAAGCGGTCGATGGGAGCCTCCAGTTGTTCGTTCAGCCGGTCGACCGGCTCGTGTACCTCGGCCATCGTGAGGCCGATCTTCGAGCGGAGGTCCCAGCGGTTGGGGAAGCACACCGATCCGCCACCGAACACGAGCCGGCCCTCCCGTTCGACGAGCAGGACCAGGTCCTCGGGCACCAGGCGGGCAGCAGCGTCGAGCGGGTGCAGATCAGGGTCGAGGGCCACCGTGCCGGAGCGCTGCGGCCACCGGTGACGGAGATGCTCGACCAGGGCGTCGGCGACCTCTGCGGATTCGCGTTCGACGCCGCCGTCGAGCACGGCGAACACCGTCTCGGGATGGGCCGCCATCAGCCTCGCCTTCGCCTCGACCGCAGCATCGGCGTCGGGCCCCAGCTCGATCCAGTCGTGGAGGTCGAGTGGTCGTACGCCGAGCCGCCAGCGGAACGCGCCGGAGCCCGACGGCGCCGGGCCGTCCATGAACGGCAGGTACGGGATCGGGTCGACGGTCGTCCCGGCGATCGGCTCGACGCTCACACCCGAACGCTACCCAGTCCGTCCCGCCCACTGCGATGAGCCAACGGCCAACCCGCCTGGCCCGTCGCTCATCGATCACGACAGCAACTCCCCTGCGATGAGCCAACGGCCAACCTGCCTGGCCCGTCGCTCATCGCTGGTAGGTCGCTGGCACACTGGGCGCCATGTCGACGCCGAGTCCGATCCCCCTGTCGATCCTGGACCTCGCCATCATCGGACGGGGTCAGACCGCAGCCGATGCGTTCACCAACAGCGTCGCGACGGCGCAGCGGGCGGAGACCCTCGGGTACGCCCGCGTGTGGTACGCCGAGCACCACAACATGGCCTCGATCGCCTCGTCGGCCACGAGCGTGCTGATCGCCCACGTCGCGGCGCACACCTCCACGATCCGCCTCGGTGCGGGTGGTGTGATGCTGCCCAACCATGCTCCCCTCACGATCGCCGAGCAGTTCGGCACGTTGGCCACCCTGCATCCGGGTCGGATCGACCTGGGCCTCGGCCGGGCGCCGGGCAGCGACCAGAACACGCTGCGGGCGCTGCGGCGCGACGCCCGGTCGTCCGACCGGTTCCCCGACGACGTGCTGGAGCTGCAGGCGTTCCTGCGCGGCGAGTCGCGCATCCCCGGCGTGGCCGCGGTACCGGGGGCGGGCACGAACGTGCCGCTGTACATCCTGGGATCGTCGCTGTTCGGCGCCCGGCTGGCGGCGATGCTCGGCCTGCCGTACGCCTTCGCGTCACACTTCGCGCCGGCGGCGCTGCTCGATGCCGTGGAGGTGTACCGGCGCGAGTTCGTGCCGTCGGAGCAGCTGCGCGACCCCCACGTCATCGCCGGGGTGAACGTGATCGTGGCCGACGACGCCGACGACGCCGTCGAACAGTTCGCGTCGGTGGCCCGGTGGCGGGTCGCCCGCTTCGTGGCACCGGGGCGCGAACTCACCGACGACGAGGCCGAGGCGGTCCTGCAGTCTCCGCAGGGCCGCCAGATCGCCCAGATGATGCACTACACCGCTGCGGGCGACCCGACCGCGGTGCGGGCGTACCTCGACGAGTTCGCTGCGCGCGCCGGTGTCGACGAGCTGATGACCGTGCACCCGTCGCCGACGATCGAGCAGCGGCTCCGGTCGATCGACCTCCTCGCCGGCGCCTTCGACCCCGTCACCCTCCCGTGATCCTCCTCCCGTGACCGCGCTCACCACGTTTGCGTGACGGAAATGTCGGGGCTCCCCAACGAAAACGTCACGCAAACGGAAGGGAACGTCCGGGTCGGGATCGGGCGGATCGGGGCGCGACACTGGCGATCGGGGAGACCGGGGTGACCGGCCCACAGATCGAAGGGGACAGCACATGACTGCACAGCCGGCAGAGGGGAAGACGAGCCGACACGGGAGCGGAGCCACCGAGGTCGACGTGGTCGTGGTCGGAGCCGGCTTCGCCGGGATGTACCAGCTGTACCGGCTGCGTGAGGCCGGCTTCAGCACCGTGGTGCTGGAGGCCGCCGACGACGTGGGCGGCACGTGGTACTGGAACCGCTACCCGGGCGCCCGGTGCGACATCCTCACCGTCGACTACTCCTACAGCTGGGACCCCGAGCTGCAGCAGGAATGGACGTGGTCGGAGCGTTACGCCACCCAGCCGGAGATCCTGCGCTACGCCCAGTTCGTGGCCGACAAGCACGACCTGCGTCGCGACATCCGGTTCGGCACCCGCGTCGAGGGAGCGGTGTGGAGCGACGACCGCTGGAACATCCGCACCGACACCGGCGACGAGTTCCGCGCGCAGCACTACGTGATGGCCACCGGCTGTCTCTCGGTCCCCAAGGTGCCCGACATCGAGGGCACCGAACGCTTCGAGGGCGAGGTGTACTTCACCAGCAGCTGGCCGCACGACGGTGTCGACTTCACCGGCAAGCGCGTCGCCGTGATCGGTACCGGATCCTCCGGCATCCAGTCGATTCCGATCATCGCCGAGCAGGCCGACCAGCTCACCGTGTTCCAACGCACCCCCAACTTCTCGTTTCCCGCCCACAACGGCCCCATCGCCGACGAACGCCTGGAGGAGTACCGGCGCGACCCGGCGGCCTACCGCCAGGCGGCCCGCGAGTCCTCGATCGGGGTGCCGGCCGACCCGCCCGAGCTGAGCGCCCTGGAGGTGTCCGACGACGAGCGCCGGGCGGCCTACGAGCAGGTGTGGCAGACGGGCGAGCTGGCGAAGCTCTCGCCCTTCAACGACATCCAGACCGACCCGGAGGCCAACGACACCCTGCGTCGCTTCGTGCACGACGAGATCCGCAAGATCGTCGACGACCCCGAGGTCGCCGAACTGCTGTGCCCGACGAACCACTACGCCCTCACGAAGCGGCCGTGTCTCGACACCGGCTACTTCCAGACGTACAACCTGCCCCACGTCCGTCTCGTCGACCTGCACGCACAGCCGATCGACACCGTCACCGAGAACGGGATCGACCTCGGCGGCAGCATGCCCGAGCACCTCGACGTCGACGCGATCGTGTTCGCCACCGGCTTCGATGCGATGACGGGCGCCATCGTCGGCGTCGACATCACCGGACGCGACGGTCTCACCCTGCGCGATGCCTGGGCCGACGGCCCGATGACCTATCTCGGCCTGATGACCGTGGGCTTCCCCAACCTGTACATGATCACCGGGCCGGGCAGCCCCTCGGTGCTGTCGAACATGATGGTGTCGATCGAGCAGCACGTCGACCTGATCACCGACACCCTCGAGCACCTGCGCGCCAACGATCTCCGCACCATCGAGCCGACGCCGCTGGCACAGGACAGGTGGGTCCAGCACGTCAACGAGTTCGCCGGGCTCACGCTGATGCCCACCGCCAACAGCTGGTACATGGGAACGAACGTGCCCGGCAAGCCCCAGGTGTTCCTGCCGTACATCGGCGGCGTGGGTCGCTACCGGAAGATCTGCGACGACGTGGTCGAGCGCGACCATCTCGGGTTCGTCCTCGACGGGCCGGGCGGACGCCAGGAGAACGACGGCGTGATCCGCCCGCTGAAACCCGATGTCGCCCTGGTGCTCGAGGTGATGGCGGAGATGGGCCTGCCACCGATCGAGACGCTCCCCGTGCCCGACGCCCGCGAGTTCATCGCCGTCTCGAACGCCGCTCGCCCTCCCGGGCCCGACATCGGTGAGATCGTCGACGGCACGCTGCCGGGCGCCGACGGCTCCGAGCTCACGTATCGGCTGTACCGGCCGACCACGCCCGGCCCGCATCCCGTGGTGGCGTACTTCCACGGCGGCGGATGGGTCCTCGGCGACCACGCGTCCGACGATCCCCTCTGCCGCGACCTGTGCGACCGGTCGGGTGCCGTGATCGTGTCGGTCGGCTACCGCCACGCCCCCGAGGCCCGCTTCCCGGCCGCGGCCGACGACGGCCTCGCCGCCGCCTCGTGGATCGCCGAGCACGCCGAGGAGCTCGGCGGTATTCCCGGACAGCTCGCCGTCGCCGGCTGGAGCGCCGGCGCCAACGTCGCCACCGTCACCGCACAGCAGGCGCTGCTCGCGGGCGGGCCGTCGATCGTGGGTCAGGTGCTGCTGAACCCGGTCACCGACTGCGACATGAGCCGGCCGTCGTACGTCGACAACGCCGACGGCTACATGCTCACCAAGGCGATGATGGAGTGGTTCTGGGACCACTACTGCGATCCCGAGGACCGTGCCCACCCCAAGGCCTCGCCCCTGCGCGCCGACGACCTGTCGGGGCTGCCACCGGCGATGGTGGTCACCTCCCAGTTCGACCCGCTGCGCGACGAAGGTGACGCGTACGCCGCGGCGCTCGCTGCCGCCGGCGTGCCCGTGCGCCACCTGCAGTGCGAGGGGCAGACCCACACCTCCCTCGGTGCCGTCGACGTGGTGGTGACCGGGGCCGACGCCCGGGCGGAGATGGCCGACGCGCTGCGCGGCTTCTTCCGCGCCTCGGTGCCCGCCTGAACCTGCCGTCGTCGCGGCCGGGAGCGTGACGGCATCTCGGACCCGAGGCCGACCCGTGATGCGGCCGCCGGCTGCATCGGGGTTGTGACACCCGGTCGGTAGCGTCGAAGGATCATGGCTCGGCTGTCCCGCCACCGGCCGCCCTACGTGGCGCAAGGCACCTGGCGGAGCGGGGCCCTGCACGTGTGGGGCTGGAACGGCATCGACACGGCTTCGATGGGCTGGCTCTACGGCGGGTTCCGGGAACGTGGCCCCGACGGGATGCGGTCGGGCTGGCACGACTCACCGGTCTCCTACGGTGCCATCGGACGGCTGTCGATCGACGTGCCCGGCAGGCCGGCGCTCCACGCCTCGGCGGTCCAGCTCGATCCGATGGGCGCCACTGTCTGGCTGTCCGACCTCCCCGATCCGGATCACCTGTCCGACTCGCTGCGATGGTTCGGGGCGCTCACCGAGCTCGCCCGGCAGATGTCGTCGAGTGGGCGCATGGTTCCCGTCGTCGTCGACGAGGGCCCGTTCACCGTCGCCCGGTGGCGACCGGTGGTCGACGCGGAGATCCGCTCGCAGCTCGACCGGCTCGCGGCGTCCATGCCGCCGATCTGCATCGCCGGGTCGGGCGCCGACGTCGACACGATGTTCGGCCAGCTCGTCGACGGTGTCACCCGGGCGTTCCTCCACCAGTTCGGATGGAAGCCCGACCTCGGCCGGCAGCGCAAGCCGGCCGTCCAGGCACTGCGGGCCGTGTTCGGGGCCCTGTCGAAGCCGGACCACGTGGTGCGCAGCGGCTCCGCCGAGTTCGACGCCGCTCTCGAACAACTCCGCTCCGATCTCGACCGGCACCGCCGCCGGGTCGACGGAGAACCAGTCGTGCTCCCGCGCATCCGCCTGCTGATCTCCGACGACGCACTCGATCCGTGGCAGATCCGCCTCGAACTCGTCGACGACACCGACAGCACGCGGTGGTGCACGGCCAACGACGTCTGGGAACGCAACCAGCAGGCTCTCGGTGTCGCTCGCAGCGAGCCGCACCTCGACCTCCTGGTCGACCTGCTCGGAGACACCGTCACCAAGATCGCCGGCATCCCCGGCATGGCCGATCTGGCGGTGGAGCACGAGCCCACCCAGATCGAACTCGATCTCGACGTGGCGGAGGACTTCCTCGACGTCGCTCCGGCCGAACTGCAGCGGCTCGGTGTGGAACTCGTCGGTCCCGAACGGCTCGTTCGCGGCCGTGTCGCCGTCTCGGGCGTGGCCACACCGGCACCCGCCGACGACCGCGCCAGCCGCTTCGGCAAGGACGCCCTCGTCGAGTGGACGATGGTGGTCGGCGACGACGAGATCTCCGACGTCGATCTCGCACGCGCCGAGGAGGCGGGGAGCACGCTGCTGCACACCGGCCATCGCTGGGTGCGCATCGACCCCGACCAGCTCCGTCGCAAACGCGAGCAGCTCGGCCAGCTGCGCACCGACCACACCAGCGTCACACCCCTCGAGCTGCTCCGGCTCGCCAACGACCCCGAACTCGCCGGTGACGACGATGACGCCGGCGACGACGGTGATGCTGCACCACGGGTGCGGGTCGCCGATGCCGCCGGCGACGACGCCGGCGATCTCACCGAGGGAGCCGACTGGGTCCGCAGCCTGCTGGCCGGGCTGCCCGACGAACGCCTGGCCGAGACGCGCGAGTCGGCCGCTTTCACCGGCGAGCTGCGCCACTACCAGCGCCGGGCGCTCGGCTGGTTGCAGTTCCTGGCCAAGCTCGGCCTCGGTGGCTGCCTGGCCGACGACATGGGCCTCGGCAAGACCGCCACCACGCTCGCTCATCTCGTCGACCGTCCGGGGCCGCATCTCGTGGTGTGCCCGCTGAGCGTGGTGCGGAACTGGCGCACCGAGTCCGAGCGCTTCACGCCCAAGCTCGACGTCCACGTGCACCACGGCGCCGACCGGGCGCTGCCGGGCAGCGGACCGGACGACGACGAACTGTTCGCCGTCGATCCCGAGCGACAGCTGGTGATCACCACCTACGGCCTGCTGCCACGCGACCTCGAACACCTCGGCGAGGTGGCCTGGTCCACCGTGGTGCTCGACGAGGCCCAGATGGTGAAGAACCCCAACACCAAGGCCGCCCGCGCCGTCCGGGCTCTGCGTGCCGACCAGAAGATCGCCCTCACGGGCACACCGGTGGAGAACCGGCTGAGCGAGCTGTGGTCGATCCTCGACGCCGTCAACCCCGGCCTGTTGGGGAGTCTCACCAGCTTCCGCGAGCGGTTCGGCACACCCATCGAGCGCCGTGGCGACGACGATGCTGCGGCGCGCCTGCGCCGGATCACCCGGCCGTTCGTCCTGCGCCGCACCAAGGCCGACAAACGGCTGCTGCCCGACCTGCCCGACAAGATCGAACAGGTCGCCTACGCCAAGCTCACCCGCGAGCAGGCGGCCATGTACCAGCAGGTGGTCGACCAGTTGCTCGCCGATGCCGAACAGACGAGCGGCATGAAACGCCGTGGTTTGGTGCTGGCGGCGTTGATGCGGCTCAAGCAGGTGTGCAACCACCCGGCGCACGCCCTCGGCGACGGATCGCGTCTCAGCGGGCGCTCGGGCAAACTCACCCGGTTCGACGAACTCGTCGCCGATCTGCTCGACCAGGGCGAGCGCGCGCTCGTGTTCACCCAGTTCCGCGAGATGGGCCTGCTGCTGTCGCGCCACGTCACCGAGCAGTTCCACTTCGACGCACCGTTCCTGCACGGCGCAGTGTCACGGGGAGGTCGCGACCGGATGGTCGACGCCTTCCAGGACGGCACCAGCCCGCCGCTGCTGATCGTGTCGTTGAAGGCCGGGGGCACGGGCCTCAACCTCACCGCCGCCAGCCAGGTGATCCACTACGACCGCTGGTGGAACCCGGCCGTGGAGGACCAGGCCACCGACCGTGCCTGGCGTATCGGCCAGGACCGCACCGTCAACGTGCACAAGCTGGTGTGCGAGGGCACGGTCGAGGAACGCATCGGCATCGTGATCGACGACAAACGCAAGCTCGCCGACGCCGTCGTCGGCACCGGCGAAGCGTGGCTCTCGGAGCTGTCCACCGACGAACTCCGCGACCTCGTCGTCCTGGAGTCGGGATCGTGAGCCGGCCGCGCAAGCCGTTCGGCGCCAACCATCCCGGCCGGCTCCCCGCCACGATGATGAAGGTACTGGCGGCCGAGATGAGCGACCCGGCACGGCTGCGTCGGGGCAAGCAGTACGCCAAGGACGGCTCGGTACTCGACATCGTGATCGACCCCGGCGCAGTCACCTGCGAGATCCAGGGCTCGCGGTCCACGCCGTACATCGCCACCCTCGAGGTCACCCGGGGCGACGGGATGCCGTTGCGCCGCGACGTCGTCGCATCGTGCACGTGCCCCGACGACGACAACTGGGACGGGTACGCCTGCAAGCACGTCGTGGCGGCGATGTTCACGTTCAGCGACGAACTGCTGCTCGAACCCGAGCTGCTCGACGTGTGGCGCCACCGCCTCGATCCCGCAGGGCTCTCGTCTCCGAACACGTCCGACGAACCCGACGAACCCGACGAACCCGACGAGCCGGAGACCGGCGAATCCCCCCACGGCGCCGTCGGGCGGCGGCATCTGCGGTTGGTCGGCCACGACGAGGAGGCCGGGGCTGCCCTGTCGGATCCCGTCTCGGCGTCCGACCCACTGGGCGACCTGCTGGACGTTCCCGAGGGCTGCACCATCCCCGAGATCGGAGTCCTCGCCGACGCCGACCCGCTGATGCCGCGGCGCCCCGACCTCGCCGCCGTCCATCGCGACGCGCTGAGCCACGTGCGGGTGACCTGGGACTGAGCGCCCGGATCGCCGGCTCGGGCACACCGACACTCGCCGCATGGCCGACACCATCGCCCGCGTCGCCGACGCGATGGTCACCAACGTCGTTCAGGTGGTGCGCGGCAAGCGCGACGAGATCCGGCTGGCGCTGTGCTGTCTGTTCACCGAGGGTCACCTGCTGCTCGACGACGAGCTCGGCCGGGTCGCGAGCAGAGCCCTGGCCGCGCACCACCGTTCGAGCGAACTCACCGCGGGTCGACGCGTCGTGGGAGATCCGTATCCACCGTTTCCCGCCCACGACCTCGGTGCACCCCAGCGGATCGCCGTCGCGTCGCCCGATGTGGCGCCCCGGCCGTCGTGGCGCAAGCGTCTCCGCGTGTGGTTGCGCCAACAGATGCCGAACCGGACCCGGGCCTCCCGGACTTCGGCTCAGTCCTCGTCGAAGATCGACGGCCGCTGACCGAACACGGCGATCGCCTGGCGCAACGGCACGAGATCGCCCCCGCGCCGTCGTCCCTCGGCGGCGGCGATCGCATGTTTGGCGATGTCGCGCGCCCGGTCGAGCTCGGCACGCAGCCGGGCATTGTCGTCCTCGAGTGCCATCACGCGGCGGATGCCCTCGAGGTTGAGCCCGGCGTCGGTGAGTTCGGAGATCCGCCGGAGCAGGCTGATGTCGGCGTCGCTGTAGCGCCGGTTGCCTCCCTGGGTGCGAGCCGGGTTCACCAGACCACGACGCTCGTAGATCCGCAAGGTCTGCGGGTGCATGCCGGCGAGCTCGGCAGCCACGGAGATCACGTAGACGGCTCGGGTTCGCGACCGCGAGGGAACATCGACGGCTTCGTCGCGTGCGTCGCCCGTGTGCTTGGCCTCGGTCATGTCAGCTCACTCCTCGGATCGACGGTCGTCGCTGCTGCGAGCTGCTCGAGTGCGGTGCGCTGCGCATCGGTCAACTCGGTCGGCACCTGGACCTCGACGGTGACGATGAGGTCGCCGGTGTGCTTCGGGGTCTGGATTCCTCGCCCCTTCACGCGGTGACGGCTCCCCGACTGGGTGCCCGGCCTGAGCCGCAGGGTGACACGGGCCCCGTCGAGCGTCGGGACGTCGATGTCGCCGCCGAGCGCTGCTTCGGCGAACGTGACCGGCACCTTCACGGTGAGGTCGTCACCACTGCGGCCGAACAGGCGGTGGGGAGTGACGTGCAGCTCGACGAGGAGGTCACCGGCGGGTCCGCCGTTGCGTCCGGGACCGCCACGCCCCTTGAGTCGGATGGTCTGGCCGTCCTTGACGCCAGGGGGGATGCGGGTCTTCACTTCCCGTTGACGCTGCTCGATGCCGGATCCACCGCACGTGGCACAGGGATCGTCCACCCTCACGCCCTGGCCCTGGCACACCCGGCACGGCGACGAGAACGAGAACATTCCCTGGTTGTCGTCGACGACACCGCGGCCCCCGCATGCCGAACACGGGGTGGGGGTGGTGCCCGGGCGCGCACCCGACCCGTGACAGGTCCGGCACTGAGCGTCGGTGGTGAGGTAGAGGGTGGTGGTGAGGCCGGTGACGGCGTCGGCGAAGTCGACGGTGAGTTGTGCGGTGATGTCGGCACCGCGGCGCGGCCCCACCCCCGATGCACCACTCGGTCCGGGTCGTCCCCGACCGGGACCACCCCGGCCGAACATCGAACCGAAGAGGTCGCCGAGACCGCCGTCGCCGCCCATGTCCTCGACGTTGAAGGTGAACCCGCCCGGTGCCCCGCGCCCGCCGCGTCCACCCGCACCCCCAGCCATCGGACCGAGACGGCGGACCTCGTCGTACTCCTTGCGCGTCTGTTCGTCGCCCAACACCTTGTAGGCGGCGGAGACTTCCTTGAAGCGCTCCTCGGCGACGGGATTGCCGGGGTTCTTGTCGGGATGGAGGTCGCGAGCCAGCTTGCGGTAGGCCTTGGTGATCTCCTTGGATGTGGCGCCCTGCTCGACGCCGAGCACGCGGTAGTAGTCCTTCTCGAACCATTCACGCTGTGCGTCCACGGATGATCACCTCCTCGCCGTGCTGGTGGTGTCGGTGGGTGCGGCGCTGAACCAGCAGCCGGACATTGCCGTTGGCAATGTGGTCGGCAGCAATATCGGCAATATTCTCCTGATTCTCG
>JAWLEC010000088.1:0-12848 GCA_041686315.1 Ilumatobacteraceae bacterium | reverse complement strand
GATCACGTCCTCCCAGCGCACCGCTGTACCGCCCTCACCGTCGGCGGGAAGTTCACTGTCGTAGCGAACGGAGACGAGGTGCATCGGCGCCTCGGTCCGGAGCCCGTCGAGCACCGGCAGCACACGTTCGATGCGCTCGGAGTCGGCGATCAGCACCTTGGGCCGTGAGTCCGAGAGGCCGTACTCCATCTCCTCCGACGTCCACCACGCGTTCATCCCCACGCATGCGGCGCCGACCGACACGATCGCCCAGTAGCCGAGCACCCACTCGGGATAGTTGCGCATGGCCAGCGCCACGCGATCCCCCGAGCCCACGCCGTACTCGTCCCGCAGACGAGCCGCCAGCGAACGCACGATGGCATCGGCCTCGGCGTAGGTGTAACGCTCGTCCTCGTACACGATGTAGTCGGCGTCGCCGTAGCCCGCCGACAGCTCCCACACGAAGCGCATCGAGGGTGGAGCCGACTCGAACACCCGGATCGGCACGCCACGGACCTCGATCTCCGTCATCGCGAACTGGGCGCCCGGCGCCGTCAGCTCGTCCCACGCCTGTCGGTACTCCTCGATCATGGCGAGCATGATCGCAGCGTGACGGCCGTCGCACCGAATCGGGCCGACCCGTCCGACCGGGAGACGTCCGTCCACCCGGAGCGGGGAACGTTCATTCGGCGAGGACGTAGGCGGCCGCGGTGAGATCGCTGTGGGTGAGCGAGAGGTGCCATCGCTCCACGCCCGCCTCCGACGCGATCTCCGAGGCGCGCCCGGTGATCACGAGGAAGGGCCGACCGGACGGAGCCCGATCGACCCACACCTCGTGGAAGCCGAAGGCGCCCAGCCCGAGCCCGAGTGCCTTCATCACCGCTTCACGGGCAGCGAACCGAGCCGCCAGGGACGGCACCGGGTCGACCTGGGGCGCCACGTAGGCCAGCTCGACGTCGGTGAACACTCGAGTCCGCAACGTGGGTGTCCGTTCCAGCGACCGGCGGAAACGCTCGATGTCGACCAGGTCGATGCCGACACCGATCATGAGCGCCAGTGGTCGGCGGTGTCGGAGATCGGTCCGACGAGGAGGTCGACGACCGGCAACTCGGCGAGCCGTGTGTCGTCGAAGCTGCCCTCGGTCTCGGTGACCCAGTCGACGAGCCGGTCGTAACGGCGGTCGTACCCCTGCAGCACGCCGCGCATCACGTCGGCCGGGAGACGGTCGTTCAGCGCCACGTGCAACAACGTGAGCCCGGTGGTCTCCCCCGCCTTCACCTCGGGCACGAAGATCACCGTCCGGCCGTCGCTGCGACCCACGCCCACGAGCACCTCGCGTTCGGAGGCGACGCGGTGCTTCGTGCCGCGGAGCCGGCCGTTGCGCTCCACCCGACTCGGCAGGTCCCGGGAGATGCCGCCCCGGTCGATGATCGAGATGGACTCGTCCTCGATGGCGTACCGCGTGAACCCGGCGACCCCCGTCACGGCCGGATCGAGGTCGGCCAGCACCTTCAGCGTGCGGTAGCTGAGCACGTCACGTCCGGCTCCGGCGGCGAGCACCGCCTGCACCAGCGCCCGGTCGATGATCCCTTCGTCGCTACGCGAGATGCCCACCGTCACGGTCTTGGCCTGGTGCTTGATCGTGTCGACCGGCCGCGTGAGCTCCTCGATCGCCCGCGTCAGCGCCGCCACCAGGTCGTCCAGCAGCGCGAGAGGAGTCCCCACCTTGCCCGACGCCTGCTGGTACTCCTCCATCGGCCGCTCGGAGAAGACGTCGCGCAGGAGCCCGAACAACGCCACGGCGGTGGACGCCTCCAGATGGCCGTCGTACACGCCGACACGCATGCCGTCGAACCAACGTTCCGCACTCGGACGGAGTTCGGTCCGGAGCCGGGCCACCACCTCGTCGCCGGAGAGCTCGGCGCCGACGAGTTGCTCGATCACCTCGCGGGCTTCGCGCAGCGGGATCGCCGATGCGTCGATCGCCAGCGCCGCTTCGTAGCCGAACAGGTGACCGACCATCGCCGACAGCACGAAACCGAGTGCCGGATCGACGGCTGGCACCTCGATCGTCGCCGACGAGTCGTACCGGGTCTCCCCGTCGCTGGCGACGACGATCGGCGTCGCCTTGTGCGCCTTGAAGATCGCCACTTCCTTCGCCACGTCGTCGGCGGTCGAACCGACCAGGCCCGCTGCGCACACCAGGATGAGCGGTTCCGACGACAGGTCGATGTGCTTCTTGTCCTCGGTGGAGTCGCAGGCCATCGACTTGTAGCAGAGTTCGCTCAACTTGATCCGGACCTCCTCGGCGGCAACCTTGTTGGGTCCGTTGCCGACGACCGCCCAGTACCGCTTCGACGGAGCGAACCGACGGGCCGCGTCCGCGATGGCGTCGCGTCGGGTGAGCACCGTGCGCATCGCGTCCGGCAGGTCGCGCAGCGAGGCCAGCAGCGCGGAACGTCGCCGTTCGTCGCCCAGGCCGGCCGCTTCGGCGATGGCACACGACAGCAGCGCACCCGCGGCGACCTGCGCGTAGAACGCCTTGGTCGAGGCCACGCTCATCTCCACGTCCCGCCCGTCCGATGTGTAGAGCACGCCGTCGGCCTTGTCGGTGAGATCACTGCCGCGCCGGTTGACGACGCCGATGACGTGAGCCCCACGCGACCGCAGGAGGTCGACGGTGCGGTTGGTGTCGGTGGTGGTCCCCGACTGGCTGACGGCGACGGCGAGCGTGTCGCTCATGTCGAGACGCATCCCGAACCCGGAGAGTTCCGTGGCCGTGACCGCAGCCACGTCGAGGGCGCCGCCCGTGAGCTCGTCGAGGATGTCGGCGGTGCTCTGGCCGGCGACGGCGGCGGTGCCCTGGCCGATCACCCGAACCCGTCGGATCGTGCCTGCGGCGAGGGCGGCACTCGTGGCCGGCGGCAGCGTGGTGTCGCCCAGCGATGCGTGCAGCACGCCGTCACGCTCGGCGATCTTGCCGCGCAGCGTCTTGGCGAAGCTCACCGGGGCCTCGGAGATCTCCTTCAGCAGGAAGTGCGGTGCGTCGCCCCGATTGATGTCGCGCGTCGTGACCTCGGCGACGATCACGTCGCTGTCGTCCACCGGGATCGGGGAACCGTCGTAGCCGAGGCGGGTGATGCCCCCCAACTCGCCGGCTGCAGCGCCGTCGAGCACCACGACCTCACCGCCGTTCTCACCGTCCATCCGGACGTAGCGGGCCGTCTCCTCGACGACGCCGTAGGGCTCGCTGGCGACGATGAAACAGTCGTCCGCCAACCCCACGTAGAGGCCCTGGCCGCTCCCGCGGAGGGCCAGCAGCAGGGTTGACGGCGCCTCGGCAGCGGCTGCCCCGATGGCCACCGAACCGTCGAACTCGACCACGGTGCGGCGGAACGCCTCGACGAGCGGGGCCGAGGCGCGGCGCCGGGCGACCAACGTGGGGATCACCTTGGCATCGGTGGTGATCGGTGCGGCGATACGCAGACCGTGTTGCACTCGCAGGTCGGCGTGGTTGTCGACGTCGCCGTTGAGGGCCGCCACCACGTACGGCGAATCGTCGTCGGACGGCTCGGACTCGACGGAGTTCAACGGGTGCGTGTTGGGTTCGCTGATGATGCCGACGCTCGCCCAGCGGGTGTGCCCCAGCACGGCCACGCGGGCCTCGGGCGACTCGAGCGCCCGGCGGAGCAGCGGATCGGCGGAGATCGCGGCTCGCAACGCCGCCGTGTTGTCTCCGAGCTCGCCGATCTCGGCGGCGGCCTTGTACACGAACGACAGCACCCCGCCGTCGGCGGTGACCACCGAGCCGGACGGGAACAGCGGATCGACGTTGCGCTCGGCGATCAGGACCTCGAGGCCCGCCGCGTCGAGATCGTGGCCCCACACGTAGAGGTGCAGGCCCGCCGAATCGCGGCCTCGAACCTCCAGCCGATCGATGGCCGACAGCGCCTGGTGCACGAGGAGGTATCCGGCGAGGACCGACGGTGCTGCGTCACGACCTGCGAGCTGATCGACCGAGGCAGCGCTGCGGAAACGATCGTGGCGCACGGCCCACAACGCATCCTTCAGTGAGATGAGATCGGCGTTGGCCCGCTCCAGCGCCGCTGCGTCGAGCCCTGCGGCGTTGGCGTCGAGCTCGGCTTCGACGTCGCGCGCCGTGGCGTCGAGTTGGTCGAGCCGCGCGGTGAGTGCGGCAACCACGTCGGGGCGGCCGACCAGCGCCAGGACGCCGGGCACACCCAGCAGTGCGGCATCGACGTCGGCCACGTGGCGGGCCATGGTCGCGGTGTCCGGTCGTGCCACGAGGGCCCGCTCGAGTCCGGCGATCAGTTCGTCGGACGTCGGAGCCGGACGCGTGGAGGGACGGCCGACGAGGCCGATGATGCCGCACATGGCCGTTCAGGCTACCGACCCGGGGTTCAGCCGAAGTGGCGGTGCGCGGCCGCAGCGAGCCCGTCGGCAGCCGCCTGCGCCTGCTCGACGGTCGGAGCTTCGACCATCACGCGGATCAACGGCTCGGTACCGCTCGGCCGCACCAGCACGCGTCCGTCGTCGCCGAGCGCGTGCTCCACTTCCACGATGTCGGCGGCCAACCGTTCGGACACCTCGTGCCCGAAGTCGGGCGCTCGTTCGGGAACCCGCACGTTCACCAGTATCTGCGGCAGTGGGGTCATCGCCTCTCCGGCCAGCTCGGCCAAGGGACGTCCCGACCGCTTGACCGCATCGAGCAGGACGAGCGAGGTCAGCAACCCGTCGCCGGTGGTCGCGTGATCGGCGAAGATCACGTGGCCCGACTGCTCGCCGCCGAGGGAGTAGCCCCCGGCGGCGAGGGCCTCGAGCACGTAGCGGTCCCCCACGCCGGTCTCCACCACGTCGATGCCGGCGGCGCGCATGGCGAGCCGGAAACCCAGATTGGTCATCACCGTGACCACCACGGTGTCGTGCCGGAGTCGCCCCCTGGAACGCAGGTCGGCGGCGGCGATGGCGATGATGTGGTCGCCGTCGACGACGGCCCCGGTGTGGTCGACGGCGATCAGCCGGTCGGCGTCACCGTCGAGCGCCACGCCCAGGTCGGCACCCCGGGAGCGGACGGCGTCGGCGACGAAGCTCGGCACGGTCGCACCGCAGCCGGCGTTGATGTTGCGGCCGTCGGGCGAGGCTGCGACCACGGCGACGTCGGCGCCGGCGGCGGTGAGCGCCTCGGCGGCGACCTCGTGTGCGGCGCCGTTCGCCGCATCGACCACCACCGACAGGCCGTCGAGTCGGCGTCCGTCGAGCACCGACAGGACGTGGTCGACGTAGGGGCCGTGGGCGGAGGTCTCGGACACGATCGGCGCGGGTGCCGCCGATGGCGACATCATCACGTCGAGTTGGGCCTCGATCCGGCGCTCGACCTCGTCGGTGAGCTTCGAGCCGCCGGCGGCGAACAGCTTGATGCCGTTGTCGCCGAACGGGTTGTGCGACGCCGAGACCATGGCCCCGACGGCGCCGCGTCGCTGCGCCTCGAACGCCACCAGGGGCGTGGGCACCACACCGAGACGCACCACTCGTACTCCCTCGGCCGAGAAGCCGGCACCGAGCGCCGCGTCGAGCATGGGCGTCGACTCGCGGGTGTCACCGCCGATGACCACCGTGGGGCGGTCGGTCGACGACGCCAGCACCGATGCGGCGGCGCGGCCGAGGCGCAGCGCGAACTCCGCGGTCAGTTCGGAGTTGGCGACACCGCGCACACCGTCGGTGCCGAATTTCACGGCGTCGCCGGACGATCCGTGTTCCGCGCGGTCAGCGCTTGGTGAACTGCGGGGCCTTGCGGGCCTTCTTGAGGCCGTACTTCTTGCTCTCCTTCTTCCGCGGGTCGCGGGTGAGGAGGCCGGCCTTCTTGAGCGCGCCGCGGGACTCGGGGTCGAGATCGACCAGCGACCGGGCGATGGCCAGGCGCAGTGCGCCGGCCTGTCCGCTCACACCGCCGCCGTGGATGCTGGCGGCGACGTCGTAGGACTCACGGGTGTCGGTGACGGTGAGCGCCTCGGACACGACCATCTGGGAGACGGCGGTCGGGAAGTACTCGTCGAGCGTCTTGCCGTTGATGGTGAACACGCCGGTGCCGGGGCGCAGCTGGGCGCGAGCAACGGCTTGCTTGCGGCGGCCGGTGGTCTGGGTGAGCGGTGCGGTTGCCATGGTGGGTCGGCTCGTCTCTCGGTTCAGCGGGCCTTCGCCGCGGCGAGGACGAGCGGCTTGGGCGACTGGGCGGCGTGGGGGTGGGTGGGGCCGGCGTACACCTGCAGCTTGAGCAGCTGCTGTCGGCCGAGCGGGCCCTTGGGGAGCATGCCGCGCACCGAACGGCGTACGGCGTCGTCGGGCTTGCGAGCGTGGAGCTCTGCGTAGGTCTCGGACTTGATGCCACCGGGATACCCGCTGTGGCGGTACACCCGGTTGCGGTCCGCCTTGTCGGAGGTCATCACGACCTTGTCGGCATTGACGATGATGACGTGGTCACCGGTGTCGAGGTGGGGCGTGTAGGTCGGCTTGTGCTTGCCGCGCAGAAGGCGGGCGACCTCGGTGCAGAGTCGACCGAGCACGAGGCCCTCGGCGTCGACAACGTGCCATTCACGCTGGATCTCACTTGCTTTCGGAGTGTACGTAGCCATGGCGCAGTCTCTCGGGTCCTTGTTCTGGGAGCCGTGCAATGATATGGGCACCGGCAGCCAGCTCCAACATCGACGGCCACGTTGCCGCGATGGTTTCTGTTCCCGTCCCACCACGTCGGCGACGGGCCCGGGGGTAGGGGACTCGCCGGGCCGGCCCCGGCTAGGCTCGACGCGGGCCCACGAGACCGGACGTAGATGGACGACAGCGCTCAAGTCGACGGCGACGACGACCGATATCCCGACATGGGCTCCGCCTCGCTGCCCTCGCACGGCCCCTCCGCCGACCGTCTCGGAGATCCCGTGCTCGCGGTCGACCCCCAGGGCGTGCTGCGGTACGCCAACGACACCGCCGCCGAGGTGCTGGGCTGGGACCCGGTCGACCTGCTCGGCAATTCGGTGCTGGATCTCGTCCACCCCGACGATCTGGTGCTCGCCACGGCTGCACTGTCCACCGTCGTCACGAAGCCGGTGGGTGAACTCGTCACGCTGCGCATCCGCACCGGTCACGGCACCTGGCGGTATCTCGAGTTCCGTGGGGCGTTCCGGCCCGACGACGTCGAGGATCCTCTCGGTGGCCTGATCGTGATCGTGGCGAGGGACGTCACCGAGCGGCACCGCCTCGACTTCGACCAGGGCGACACCGAGGTCCTGCGGGCCGTGATGGCCAACATGCACGGCATGGTCGTGCTCGCCGACGCCACCGGCGCGATCCGGTCGATCAACGGTGCCGTCACGCGGCTGCTCGGCCACGATCCGGAACTCGTCCGGGGCAGATCGGTCGTCGAGTTCCTGCATCCCGACGATCGTGACGCCGTCGTCGACCGTCTGCAGGGACTCACCGCCGAGAACTCGGTCACCCTCGATGCCCGGCTGCTGATGGCCGACGGTGCCGATCTCGTCTGCGAGTTCACGGTCAGCAACCTGCTCGACGATCCGGTCGTGAACAGTTACGTGATCAGCGCCCAGATCGCCACGGCCCTTGCCGACGCCCGCAACCGCGTCGAGTTCCTGGCCGAGCACGACAGCCGAACCGGTCTGCTCAACCGGGACGGGTTCCTGCGCAATGCCACCGAGCTGATGCGCCGGGGCGGCGGGTTGGGGATCCTCGTCGTGGACATCGTGCACTTCCGCTCGATCAACGAGCTCTACGGGGAACCGGTGGGTGATGCCGTTCTCGCCGCCGTGGCCGACCGCATCGACCAGATCCGCTGGACCGATCTGGTCACGGCCCGATTCGGCGGCGACGAGTTCGTGCTCGCCGTACGCGCCTCGGGCCCCAGCACGGTGGAGATGCTGCGCGAGCGCGTCCACCGCGACGTGGCGAAGCCGGTGGTCGTCGACGGCCAGGAGGTGAACTTCGCCATCCGGTCCGCCACGGCCTTCGAGGCACGTCCGGAGGTGCTCGACGCCCTGCTCGTCGGAGCGAGCAACGACCTCATGTCGGCGAAGCGTTTCGCCGACCCCGACTCGGGAGGTATCTCGGTCGACGCCATCAACGAACGGCGACGCCAGCTCGACCACCTGCGCGGCGCACTCGACGACGGCCAGATCCAGCCCTACTTCCAGCCCATCGTCGACGAGGCGGGCACGATCGTCGCCGTGGAGGCACTGGTGCGCTGGGTGCACCCCCTCCGCGGGGTCCTGGGCGTGGGCGACATCCTCCCGCTGGCCCAGATGGCCGGCCTCGCCGAGGCCGTCGACGACCAGGTCCTCGACCTCGCCCTGCACTTCGCAGCCGACCTGGTCACCGCCGGGCATGCCGAGGTCGAGGTCCACGTCAACATCGATCCCAAGGTGATCGCCCGGCCGGCGTTCGGCGCCTCGTTCCTCGAGCGCTGCCGCAGGATCGGGGCCAATCCGCACCAGCTCGTGGTGGAGATCACCGAGACCGACCTGCTGGCACCCGGTGCCGCTTCGCTCGCCAACATGGACAAGCTGCGACTCACCGGCATCCACGTGTCGATCGACGACTTCGGCACCGGCTACTCCAGCCTCGCCCACCTGTTGGAACTGCCGGTCGACGGAGTGAAGATCGACCGGCGCTTCGTGGCCGGGCTCGACGTCGACCCGGCGGCCACCAACCTCACCACGGCGATCGTCGGCCTCAGCGAGAGCCTCCGACTGAGCTGCGTCGCCGAGGGCGTCGAGCAGCCCTACCAGCGCGACCGTCTCGTCGAACTCGGCTGCCGGGCGTTCCAGGGATGGCTGTACTCGGCGGCGGTCCCGCCCGCCGAGATCCTGTCGATGCTGCCGCGGATCGAGATCTCAGCTGCCGACGTCGGCGTCCCAGCGTCGCCCTGAGTAGTCCACCGACCACAGTGTCAGCCCGGTCGGCGGCGCCACCCGGCCGGCGGCGTTGCGGTCGCGGGCTGCCAGCACGTCGGTGACGGCGCCGGCCGTGCGGCGGCCCGTCCCCACGTCGACCAGCGTGCCGACGATGCTGCGCACCATCTGATGGCAGAAGGACGTGGCCGTGATCTCGAATCGCAGGAGACGGCCGCCGACGGCCTCCGGTTCCGACCACCGCGCGGCGACGAGCCGGCGCACCATGGTCGGTTCGGGACGACCGGTCACCGGTCGTGGGCGGCGACAGAACGACGAGAAGTCGTGCTCACCGACGAGGGCGGCCGCACCGTCGTTCATCGCCGGGACGTCGAGTTCGTGCGGCACGTGCCAGGTGGTGCGGGCGAGGAACGGATGCGGAACCGGCGAGTTCCACACCTCGTAGCGGTAGGTGCGCCCGGTGGCGGAGAAGCGAGCGGAGAAGTCGGCAGCGGCCCACCAGGCCGAGCGGACGGCAATCGACGGGCCGCACATGCGGTTGAGGCTGTGCACCACCCGGTGGAGGTCGGTGTCGCCCGGCAGTTGCATCGACAGCACCTGGCCCCACGCGTGGACGCCCCGGTCGGTGCGGCCCGCACCGGTCGGCTCGACGCGTCGCCGGACGATGCGCTCGAGCGCGGTGCGGAGATCACCCAGCACGGTGCGGACACCGTCGCTCTCGGCGAACCCGTGGAAGTCGGTGCCGTCGTACGCGACGAGCAGACCGACCGTACGCAGCACGGCGGCGCCGTCGGGCGGGGCCACCGTGGCGCTCAGCAGTCGGGGATCAGACGAGCTCGATACGCGCCATGCGGGCGTTGTCGCCCTCGCGCGTGCCCATCTTGAGGATGCGGGTGTAGCCGCCGTTGCGTTCGGCGTAGCGAGGAGCCACGTCGTGCACGAGCTTGTAGGTCATCTCCCGGTCGCCGAGGAACGCCTGGATCTGACGGATGCGGTGCACCTGCATCGGACCCTCTTCCTGCGCCTTCTTGGCCTTGGTGATGAGCTTCTCGGCGATCGGTCGCAGGTGCTTGGCCTTGGCCTCCGACGTGGTGATCGCCTCGGCGGCGAACAGTGACGCGGCGAGGTTGGCCATCATCAGGCGCTGGTGGGCGGCGGAGCTGCCGAAACGGCGGGAGCGGCGTGGCGTGGGCATGGGTCAGTGTCTTTCGTGTCTCGGCGCGGGCCAGGAACTCAGCCGCGCAGCGTGAGGCCGCGCTCGTCGAGCTTGGCCTTCACCTCGTCGAGGCTCTTCTGGCCGAAGTTGGTGATGTTCAGCAGGTCGTCCTCGGTCTTGGTGAGCAGTTCGCCCACCGTGTTGACCTGGGCCCGCTTGAGGCAGTTGTTGGGACGCTCCGACAGATCGAGGTCCTCGATCGGCAGGTCGAGGTCGGGCGAGCTGACCGTGGTGTCGACGACCTCGCCCAGCTCGAGCCCCTTGGGCTCCTCGGCCATGGTGGCGACCAGATCCACGAGCGAGCGCAGCGTGGCGCCGGCCGAGGCCAGCGCGTCGGCCGGGGTGATGGACCCGTCGGTCTCGACCTCGAGCACGAGACGGTCGTAGTTGGTGGACTGCTCGACGCGGGTGGGCTCGACCTCGAACGCCACGCGACGGACCGGGCTGAAGATGGCGTCGATGGGGATGACACCGATGGTGCGGGTCTCGTCTTCACGGTTGCTCGACAGGTAGCCGCGGCCCTGCTCGACGGTGAGGTCGATGGCGAGGCGGCCCTTGCTGTTGAGGGTGGCGATGTGCAGGTCCTTGTTGAGGACCTCGACGTCGGCCGGGCACTCGATGTCGCTGGCGGTGACGGCACCGGCGCCACGGGCGTCGAGGCGCACCGTGACGGCGTCCGCCGACTCGGAGGTGACGACGATGTCCTTGAGGTTCAAGATGATGTCGGTGACGTCCTCGGCGACGCCGGCGATCGTGTCGAACTCGTGCAGCGAGTCGTCGAAACGGACCGTGGTGATCGCCGCACCGGGGATCGACGACAGCAGCGTCCGGCGAAGCGAGTTGCCGAGTGTGTGACCGAAGCCGGGCTCCAGCGGGCCGACCGCGAAACGCTGACGGTTGTTCGATTCCTCACCGAGAGCTTCGATGGAAGGGCGCTGCATGACGAGCATTGGTGGCCGGGACCTTTCGGGTGTTCGAACGAGCAGGAGACGTGACGGACGGGCTGCCGGGCAGGGCCCGGCGGGAGGGGTTACTTCGAGTACAGCTCGACGATGAGCGACTCGCGCACGGGCACGTCGATGTGCTCGCGCTCGGGGAGGCTGCGTACCGTGACGCTCTTGCCCCCGTCGCCTGCCTCCAGCCAGCCGACGAGCGACCGGTCGAGGACGTCGATGTTGTGCTGGATCACGATCATGTTCTGCGCCTTCGGCGACAGTGACACGACGTGGCCCTTCTTGCAGCGGAAACTCGGGATGTCGACCCGCTTGCCGTCGACCTGGATCAGCCCGTGGTTGACGAACTGGCGGGCCTGCGGTCGGCTGGACGCCCAGCCGGCGCGGTACACGACGTTGTCGAGGCGCTGCTCGAGCAGGCGCAGCAGGATCTCACCGGTGGGGCCCTGCAGGCGGATGGCCTCGTCGTAGGTCTTGCGGAACTGCTTCTCGAGGACGCCGTAGATGTACTTCGCCTTCTGCTTCTCCTGCATCTGGGCGAGGAACTCGCTGCCGGAGTTGCGACGGCGCGTGCGGCCGTGGGCGCCGGGCGGGAAGGGACGGCGCTCCAGCGCCTTGCGGCCCTTCTCGTTCTCGAAGATGTTGGTGGACAGGCGACGTGAAACGCGCACCTTGGGTCCGGTGTATCGAGCCATGACTCTGTGGTCTCCTTACCCGCGCCGACGCTTCGGCTGCCGGCAACCGTTGTGCGGCACCGGGGTGACGTCCTTGATCGAGGTGACCTCGATCCCGGTGTTCTGGATGGAACGGACAGCGGTGTCGCGCCCGGAACCGGGGCCCTTCACCTGGACTTCGGCGCGACGCAGGCCGTGCTCCATCGCTGCACGGCCGGCCTTCTCGGCGGCCTGCTGGGCAGCGAAGGGCGTGCTCTTGCGGCTGCCCTTGTAGCCCACACCCCCCGAGCTGGCCCACGCGATGACGTTGCCCTCGGTGTCGGTGATGGAGATGATCGTGTTGTTGAACGAACTCTTGATGTGCACCACGCCGGTGCTGACGTTCTTGCGGTCGCGCTTGCGCGGACGGCGGCTCGTGGGCTGCTTGGCCATGACGCTTACTTCCTCACTGCCTTCTTCTTGTTGGCCACGGTGCGCTTCGGGCCCTTGCGGGTGCGAGCGTTGGTGTGGGTGCGCTGGCCGCGGACCGGCAGGCCCTTGCGGTGACGGACACCCTGCAGGCAGCCGATCTCGATCTTGCGCTTGATGTCGCCCTGCACGTCGCGGCGCAGGTCACCTTCGATCTTGAGGTTCTGATCGATGTACGAGCGGATCCGGTTGATCTCGTCCTCGGTGAGGTCGGAGACCTTGGTGTTCGGGTCGAGGTCGAGGTCGGCGCAGATCTTCTGCGACGTGGCGAGACCGATTCCGAAGATGTAGGTGAGCGAGATCTCCAACCGCTTCTCGCGGGGGATGTCGACGCCGGCGATACGTGCCATTGATTACTCCTGTGCCCCTCAGCCCTGACGCTGCTTGTGACGGGGGTTCGTGCAGATGACCATGATGCGACGATGGCGACGGATCACCTTGCAGTTGTCGCACATCGGCTTGACGCTGGGTCGTACTTTCATGGTTGCTCTCTACTGGTTCGCTTTACTTGTACCGATACGTGATCCGACCCCGGGTGAGGTCGTAGGGGGTGAGTTCCACCTGCACCTTGTCGCCGGGCAGGATGCGGATGTAGTGCATGCGCATCTTGCCGGAGATGTGCGCC
>JAWLEC010000262.1:0-2948 GCA_041686315.1 Ilumatobacteraceae bacterium | reverse complement strand
CAGGTTGCTCGCCGTCAGCGAACCGACGCGGTCGTGCAGCACCCGGGTGCCGGCCCCCGTACCCGACCCGAGCTCGAGCCAGTCACCGTCGATCGGCACGTCGCCCCGGTCCAGCGCATCGCGCACCGGTGCGGCACGCGTGTCGTCCACGTGTGTCGACGACCAGCCCTCGGCCATCGAGTCGAACCCGGCGGTGACCCGGTCGGCGACGTCCTGCGTCCACGGCTCGCCGGAGGCGATCGAGCGTGTGATCGTGCGCATCGGGTGATCGGGTCCGGCGAACGGCTCGGGCATGCGAGCGGACATGTGGTCGTCGAGTTGCTCGATCACGGGTCGAGCCCGTCGGTGGTGAGCGAATCGTGTGGAAGCACCGTCGAGCTCACTGCGGTATCCCGTCGTGCCGGACCACGATCCGCTCGCCGGAGGATCTCCCTGCCCGTCTGAAGGCGACGACCTGGCGGAACATCGGGGCAACCTACCCCGTCGGGCGCTGCGCAACCAGGCGCAGGCTTTGCTCGCCCGCACCGATCGTCTCCTCCGTCCATCCGAGCGGCTACTCGCCTCCCGACCAGCGAACCCGGCAGCTCGTCCGCCAGAAGTCCATCAGTTGGGCGTCGCCCGTGAGGGTCACGGTGGACTCGTCGGTCCGGTTCCACATGAGCAGGTACAGCTCGGCGGCGGTCGCCGTGACGGTGAGATCGGCGTCGCCGCCGTCGCGATGTGTTGCAACGCCGCTCGGGCCGATGGTCAGGTACCAGTGGTCGTCGACGTCCTGGGCGTGCACGTGCAGGAGTCGTTCGGAATCGACGCCCATCTCCTCCGAACCCGACCGCGGAGCGAACCCCGACAGGAGCTCGTCGAGCATGTCCGCAGCGAACGCGGGCTCGAAGTGGGTCGTGATCCCTCGTGCCTGCTCGGCGTCGAATCGGTGGATCGCGATCTCGCTGGCCTGCCGGCGCGACCACATCGTCACGGGCGTCGGCGCGGGGAGGAAGCTGAAGCAGTGGTGATCCGCCGGCGCCGACTCGAGGACTCGCACCAGATTCTCCTTGGTCCGCCGGTACCAGGCGACGAGTTCGGCGTCGTCGGGCCACGCCGAACCGAGTTCGGGCCAGTAGCGCGCCATGTCCGGGATGTCGTCGGCGTCCAGCCAGTCGTCGTCGGTGTACGCGACGTTGCCCGCTGCCCAGAGGTGGATGAGGCCGAGGTGCCGGACCAGGGCGCGCATGTCCCACCCGTCACACGCTGCGATGTCGACGTCGAGATCGCCGTGTTCGGCTGCGGTGGCGAACCGATCGCCCTCCGATGCCACGTATCCGATGTAGTCCGTGACGTCCATGAGCACCCTTCCCCGAGGAGGAGCCCGGTCAGACTCCAGCGTTTACTGCATCTTGCACGGTGCAGAATACTGCAGCCTGCAGTAAAGTCAAGAGCGTGCCGTCACGCCTCACCACATCGTCGTTCGCAGTCCTGTCGTTGCTGGCGCTGCGGCCGTGGAGCGGGTACGAACTCACCCAGCAGGCGACGCGCAGCCTGCGCTTCGCCTGGCCGAAGTCCGAACGGCTCCTGTACGCCGAGCCCAAGAAGCTCGTCGAGCACGGGATGGCCACGTCGGAGAAGGAATCGGTCGGGGAACGGACCCGCACGGTGTACACGATCACCGACGCAGGACGGGCCGCGCTCGAGGCGTGGATGGCCACCGAGCCCCAGCCCCCGCTCATCGAAGCCGAGGTGCTCCTGCGACTGCTGTTCGCCGATCTCGGCACCATCGACGACGCCATGGCGGCGCTCGACGCATTGGCCGCCGACGCGGCCGAGAGCTACGAGCAGGTCCTGGAGATCAACTCCGGCTACCTCGAGGGTCGCCACCCCTTCCCCGAGCGCGTGCACGTGTCGGTGCTCTTCGCCACATTCCAGCTCGAGCTCTTCGACCTCATCGGGAGGTGGACCGAGTTCGCCAAGGACGAGCTCACCGCCTGGCCGACCACCAAGGGCCTCGGGATGACGGACCGCACCAAGGAGATCCTCGAGACCATGGCGCAACGCCGATCGGTGCTCGACCCCGGGTCGGAGTCTCGCTGACGGCCGGTCACCGTCGCCGGGTGGATCAGATCAGCTGAACACGACGGTCTTGCGGCCGTAGACGAGCACCCGGTGCTCGAGATGGGCGCGCACCGCCCGGGCGAGCACGATCGTCTCGAGGTCGCGACCCCGAGCGGTGAGCCGGCGGACGTCGTCGCGGTGGGTGACGTGCACGGTGTCCTGCTCGATGATCGGGCCCTCGTCGAGGTCGGCGGTGGCGTAGTGCGCCGTGGCCCCGATCAGCTTCACGCCCCGGTCGTGTGCCTGCCGGTACGGGTTGGCGCCGATGAAGGCGGGCAGGAACGAGTGGTGGATGTTGATGATCCGGTTGGGGTGTGCGGCGACGAATCCGTCGCTGAGGATCTGCATGTAGCGGGCCATCACCACCAGCTCGACCCCGTGGTCGGCGAGCGCCGCCAGCACGTCTCGCTCCTGCTGCGGCTTGGTGTCGGGGGTGACGGGGAGGTGGACGTAGGGAACCCCCATGTGGGCGGCGATGTCGGCGTGGTCGGGGTGGTTGGAGATCACCACCCGGAGGTCCATCGGCAGTTCGCCGCTGCGCCAGCGGGTGAGCAGGTCGTAGAGGCAGTGCGGCTGCTTCGAGGCCATCAGCGCCGTCGGCATCGGGATGTCGGTGAAGCGAAGGTCGACGCTCATGCCGAACCGCTCGGCGACGGGCGAGAAGCCGCTCTCGATCCGGTCGCGTGGGAGGCCGAAACCGTCGAGCTCGAACTCCACCCGCTGGAAGAACACGGCGTCGCCGTTGCCGGTGCCGGGGTCGACGTGCTGCTCGGCGTGCACGATGTTGCCGTCGTGGCGGGCGATGAAGTCGGCGGTGGCGGCGACCACGCCCTGCTGGTCGGGAC
>JAWLEC010000087.1:0-12859 GCA_041686315.1 Ilumatobacteraceae bacterium | reverse complement strand
GCAGAGGTCGACCGGTTGCAGACCGACGACGGCATCCGCGAGGCCGCCCGCGAGGAGATCGGGTTCGTCGACGCCGGCGAACAGCGGTCCACGTTCCTGCCGCTCCCCCCGCTGCCCGCCGATCTCCCCGACGGCTGGCCGTACAACGTGGTGACGGGCATCGTCGCGGCGCGCACGGCTGGCCCGGCCCCCGTCCTCGCCGACTAGGTTCCACAGCAGGCGGCAACGCCGCGAACTGACCGAACGGTGCCGTCGATCCGCACGGCACCGACGACGTGGGGAAAGGGTCGCACATGGCCGGAGGCAGCATTCTCGGAACACGGGTCCAACGCAAGGAGGACCCCAAGTTCCTCACCACCGGAGGCGTCTACGTCGACGACCTCACCGACGAGCTGCTCCAGGGCGCTGCCCACGTGGCCTACGCCCGCTCCGCCGTCGCCCACGGCACGATCACGTCCATCGACGTCGACGGCGCCAGGGAGATGCCCGGCGTGCTCGGCGTGTACACCGCCACCGACCTCGGACTCGAGCCGGTCCCCTCGAGCTTCAACCCGATGGTGACCCGCACACTGCTCGCCAGCGACAAGGTGCGCTACGTCGGCGAGCCGGTGGTGGCCGTCGTGGCGGAAACGCTGCAGCAGGCCGTCGACGCCGCCGAGTTGGTGTTCGTGGACGTCGACTTCCTCCCCACCCTCGTCGACCCGGAGGCCGCGCTGACCGCCGACACCCTGATCTACGACGCCGCCGGCTCGAACGCCGTGTTCGACACCACGGCCCTCGGCATGCCCGAGAACTCGGCGACCGACGAGTTCACCGCAGACTGCGAGGTTACGGTCACCGGCCGCTTCGTGAACCAGCGCGTCGCACCCTGTCCACTGGAGGTACGGGGTTCGGCCGCCACCTGGGTGGACGGTCGCCTCTACCAGTGGCTGTCCACACAGCACGCGCAGGGCGTGAAGGCACCGATCGTGGCGGCCAACGGGGTCGACGAGGATGCGGTGCGCATCATTTCGCCCGACGTGGGCGGAGGGTTCGGCGCCAAGATCGGCACGTACCCCGAAGAGATCCTGCTCGGCCGGCTCTCCAAGGAGGTCGGGCGCCCGGTCACGTGGCGCGAGACGCGCAGCGAGTCGATGATGGCCCTCGGACACGGCCGGGCCCAGGTGCAGCACGTCACCATCGGCGGCACCCGAGACGGCAAGGTCACCCACTATCAGATGCACGTGATCCAGGACTCGGGCGCCTTCGTCGACATGGGCGCGATCCTCGCTCCGTTCATGACCCGACCGATGGCATCGGGTGTCTACGACATCCCCCACATGGAGGTGCGCACCACCTCCGTGGTCACCAACACCACACCGACCGTCGCCTACCGAGGTGCCGGCCGCCCCGAGGCCACCGCCGCCATCGAGCGGGCGATGGATCTGTTCGCCGCCGAGATCGGCAAGGATCCCGCCGACGTCCGCCGCATGAACCTCATCCCCAGGTTCATGGACAAGCACACCACCACGGTGGGGCAGACCTACGACGTCGGCGCCTACGAAGAGGCACTCGACAAGGCACTGGAGGCGGCCGGCTACGCCGAGCTGCGTGCCGAGCAGCAGCGCCGCCGCGACACCGACGACGACAAGCAGCTCGGCATCGGCGTGTGCGTCTACGTGGAGATCACCGGTGGTGTCGACCCGATGGGCGAGGCCGCCAAGATCGAGGTCGACGACGACGGATCGGCCACCGTGTACACCGGCACCTCGCCCCACGGCCAGGGCCACGACACGGCGTGGTCGATGATCGCCAGCGACCAGACCGGCATCCCGATGGACCGCATCACGCTGGTGTGGGGTGACACCGACCGGGTGCCCGTCGGTGGCGGCACCATGGGGTCCCGTTCCCTCCAGCAGGGCGGCGTGGCGGTCGACAAGGCAGCCATCGAACTGGTGGAGAAGGCGCAGAAGCTCGCGGCGCAGCTGCTGGAGGCGGACGAGGCCGACATCGTGCTCGACAAGGACCACGGCGCCTTCCACGTCGCCGGAACGCCGGCCGTGTCGAAGACGTGGGCCGACCTGGCCGTGGCCGCACGGGCCCAGGACGACGAACTCACGATCGACACCCGATTCGACGCCGGCCAGGCCACCTTCCCGTTCGGCGCCCACGTGGCGGTGGTCGAGGTCGACACCGGCACCGGCCAGGTGAAGCACCTGCGCCAGGTCGCCTGCGACGACGCCGGCCGCGTGCTCAACCCGCTGCTGCTCGACGGGCAGATCCACGGCGGCATCGCGCAGGGCACCGCGCAGGCGCTGCTCGAAGAGGTGCGCTACGACGAAGACGGCAACCCCGTCACGTCCAACCTCGCCGACTACGCCATGGTCTCCGCCGCCGAGCTGCCGAGCTTCGAGGTGGTCCACATGGAGACGCCCACGTTCGTGAACCCGCTCGGCGCAAAGGGCATCGGCGAGTCCGGAACGATCGGATCCACACCTGCCGTGCAGTCCGCCGTGATCGACGCCGTGAGCCATCTCGGCATCCGCCACATCGACATGCCCGCCACCGCCGAGAAGGTGTGGCGGGCCATCCAGAACGCCCCCGGTTGAGACGCGGGGTCCGACCCCGCGTCTCTTCTCGAACCGCCATCACGAGGAGCCATCATGACCGACACCGCCGAGCACACGGCACAGCCCCGCGCCACGTTCACCTCGTTCGAGGAGTCCACGGCCGAGGACTGGGCGATCATCGCCCCGCAACTCGAGATCACGCAGGGGCTCGTCGCCGATCGCGTCCTCGACCTGCTGCGTGCGTTGAAGTCCGACCACGGCGGCTTTCCCGTCGACCGGCTCGAGCACAGCCTGCAGACCGCCACGCGTGCCGAGCGCGACGGCCAGGACGACGAGTACGTGTTCTGCGCCCTGATCCACGACATCGGCGACACGCTGAGCCCCTACGCCCACCCCGACATCGCGGCAGCGATCGTGAAGCCCTTCGTGTCGAGGGCCAACCACTTCATGGTGAAGCACCACGGCGAATTCCAGGGCTACTACTTCTGGCACCACATCGGCCTCGACAGGGACGCCCGCGAGCGCCATCGGGACTCTCCGTACTTCGAGCGCACGGAGGAGTTCTGCGCCGAGTACGACCAGACCGCCTTCGACCCCGACTACGAGAGCAACCCCCTCGAGCACTACGAACCGCTCGTGCGCCAGATCCTGCGCAGCCGCTGACCGGACGGCCCTCCCCGGAGCGCGGCCTCCGCCCCGAAACCCCCTGCGTTTGCGTGACGAAAATGTCGGGGCGGGCCAACAGAACCGCAACGCAAACGATCGAACGGTGAGAGGTCGGCGGGAGGTCCGGTGGCATGCTGGACGGCGATGTCGATGCCCCGTCCCGAATCCCCCGCCAGGCCCGTGTACGCCACCGGCGGCCACCAGATCGTCGCCGAGGGCCTCGAGCGGCACTTCGGCACCGGCGACAGCGCCGTGAAGGCCGTCGACGGCGTCGACCTGCAGATCCCGCCCGGCGAGATCTTCGGCTTCCTCGGCCCCAACGGCGCCGGGAAGTCCACCACCGTGCGGATGCTCACCACCCTGCTGCGCCCCACCGGCGGACGGGCACGGGTCGCCGGCTTCGACATCGTCGCCGAGGCCGACTCGGTCCGCCGCAACATCGGCGTCGCGCTGCAGGATGCCGCCATCGACCCGCTGATGACCGGCGCCGAACTGCTGCAGCTCCAAGCCGTCCTCTACGGCCTGCCGAGGTCGCAGCACCGCAGCAAGGCCAACGAGCTGCTCGAACGCGTCGGCCTCACCGCCGCCGCCGACCGCCGCGTCGGCACCTACTCGGGCGGCATGCGCCGTCGCCTCGACCTCGCGCTGTCGCTCATCCACGAACCGTCGGTGCTGTTCCTCGACGAACCCATCACCGGTCTCGACCCGATGAGCCGGATCTCGCTGTGGGAGGAGATCCGCCGGCTCAACAACGACGGCACCACCGTGCTGCTCACCACCCAGTACCTGGAAGAAGCCGACCAGCTCGCCGAACGGATCGCGATCATCGACCACGGCGTGATCGTGCGCAAGGGCCGCCCCGCCGAACTGAAGGCCGAGGTCGGCTCCCCGACCCTGTTCGTGACCGTGCCGCCCGAGGGGCACGACACTGCGGGCGAGGTGCTCGCCCGCTTCGGCGAACTGCGTCCCAGCCCGGAAGGCACGCTCGGAGTCGGGCTCCTCGAGGGTCCGGGAGCGGTGTCCACCGTGGTGCGCCAACTCGACGACGCCGGCGTCCACGTCCGCAACCTCGAACTGCACGAGCCGAGCCTCGACGACGTGTTCGCCGAAGCCACCGGCCACCGTCTCGAGGGAGCCGACGAGGGCCCGCTGTGACCATCGCCGTCGACGACGCCGCTCCCGGCGCGCCCGATCACCCCCGGCTCCGCCCGTCGCACACCGCCCAGACGTGGGCCATGTCGAAGCGGGCGATCATCGCGATGTGGCGCCAGCCGTCACTGGTGGTGCCCTCGATCGTGTTCCCGCTGTTCTTCCTGGCGCTCGGCACGTCGTCGTTCGCCCGCGCCACCGACGTGCCCGGCTTCCCCGCCGTCGACTCCTACCTCGACTTCGCGTTCGCCGGCGCCATCGTGCAGGGCGTGCTGTTCGGTTCGGTCACCGGTGCCACGGCCCTGGCCACCGACATCGAGAACGGATTCTTCGACCGGCTGCTGGCCTCGCCCTCCACACGCCAGGGGATCATCGTCGGCCGGCTGGCGGGCGGCATGGCCTACGGGGCCGCCCAGACCGTGTTCTTCACCGCCGTGCTGCTGCCGTTCGGACTCACCATCGCGGGCGGCCCGATCGGAACACTCGTACTGGTGGCCGCCGGCACCCTGCTCGCTCTGGCGGTCGGCGCCGTCATGTCCACCATGGCGATGCGCACCGGATCGTCCGAAGCGGTCCAGGGCTCGTTCCCGCTGCTGTTCATCGCGCTGTTCTTCTCGTCGGCGTTCTTCCCGCGCGAGACGATGAACGGCATCTACGCCACGTTCGCCGACTACAACCCGGTGTCGTACATCGTGGAGGGGATGCGCGACCTCGTGATCGACGGCCTCACCGCCTGGGCCGTGGTGCGAGCGGTGCTCCTGCCGGCCCTCCTCGCCGTGGGTGCCGTGGCCCTGGCACTGCGCAGCCTCGACAAGCGACTGGCGGCATCGTGAGCGTCGACGAACAGGCCGGTCCCCGGCAGACCCACGCCCTCGACACCACCCGCACGTCGATCGCTGCCGCCTCGGTGGGTCTGGCCACACGCAACCTCCGCGGCATCCGGCGACTGCCGTCGGCGTTCCTGCCGGCGCTCTTGATGCCGGTGTTCCAGGCGATCGCCTTCTCGGGCACGTTCTACGCGATCACCCAGATCCCCGGCTTCCCCACCGACCGCTCGATCAACTGGTTCCTGCCGCTCGGCGTGCTGATGGGCTCGGGGTTCGCCGGCGTCGGCATCGGGCTGGCCGCCATCCGCGACCTGGAGACCGGCTTCTACGACCGCCTGCGGATGACGCCGGCGCCCCGCGCATCGCTGATCACCGGCCCGCTGTTGGGCGCGGTGGCCCGCTCACTGGTGGTGACCACCCTCGTGATCACCGTCGGCGTGCTGGTGGGCGCACGCCTCAGCGACGGTCTGATCGGCGTGATCCCCACGTACGTGGCCGGGCTCGGGATGGCCGTCGCCGGCACGGGCTGGGGGCTCGGGCTGGCGTTCCGCTTCCGCGACATGCGCGCCGCGGCACTGATGCAGCTCACCTTGTTCGTCGGGCTGTTCCTCTCCGAAGCGCAGACGCCGTTGTACGTGATGGAGGGGTGGCTGCACGGTGTGGCGCGGGTGAACCCGTTCACCAACGTGCTCCGCCTGGCTCGGGAAGGATGGCTGGGCGAGGTGACCTGGGACAACACGTGGGGCGGTGTGCTCGCGCTGGTGGTGATCAGCGCACTCACCCTGTGGTTCGCCCGTCGCGGCCTCGACCGGCTCGACGACTGAGCCTCCCGGTGCCGTTCGCCTGCGCGCCCATCCGACGTGGATCGGACGGAGCGCGGGCGACGGAGGTACCGTTCCGGCGTGGACAACTCGGCGATGCGGCGACTGCAGCGGGCCCTCGCAGGAGTGCTGACCGTCGGTGTCGTCGCCACGGTCGGCTACTGGGCGTTCGGGATGACCTTCACCAACGCCGTGTACCAGACCGTCACCACCGTCACCACCGTCGGCTTTCGCGAGGTCGCGGAATTCGGGCCCGCCGAGCGGTGGTTCACGATCGCCGTCATCGTCACGGGCGTCGGGACGGTGCTCTACACCTTCACGCTGACCATGCAGGTGGTGGTGGAGGGCCAGTTGCGAGACTTCGTCGGGAGGCGACTCATGGACCGGGAGATCAGCAAACTGCGCGACCACACCGTGGTGTGCGGCTGGGGCCGCGTCGGCCGCGCCGTGGCCGAGGATCTCGCCTCCGCCGGCCACCGGGTGGTCGACGTCGACGCCGAGCGCGTCGCCGGTGTCCCCCACCCCACCGTCGTCGGCGACGCGACGCTCGACTCCACGCTGCGGTCGGCGGGCGTCGAACGGGCCAGCGCACTCGTCGCCGCACTCGAGGGTGACGCCGAGAACCTGTTCGTCACCCTGTCGGCCCGCACCATCGTGCCCGACCTGTTCATCGTCGCCCGCGCCCGACAGGACGAGAGCATCCCCAAGCTCGCCAACGCCGGGGCCGACCGCGTGGTCAACCCACAGGAACTCGGCGCCGCCCGCATGGCGTCGTTCGTCGCCCGTCCGCACATCGCCGAGTTCATCGACGTCGTGATGCACGAGCGCTCGCTCGAGTTCCGCATGCAGGAGTTCACCGTGCCGGAAGGTTCCACCATCGCCGGCACCACGCTGCGCGACGCCGACCTGCGCAAGCAGACCGGCGTGCTCGTGCTCGCCCTCCGACTCGTCGACGGATCGTTCACCACCAACCCCGATCCCGACACCGTGATCGAACCGCACCAGATCCTGATCACCGTGGGCACCGACGACGACCTCCGCCGTCTCGGCGACCTCGCCGGCATCTCCCCCGGTGGCCGTTCGTGACACGCACCCACGTACTGCTCGACCTCGACGGCACGATCTCCGACTCGTCGCTCGGCATCGCCCGCTCGTTGCAGCACGCATTCGCCGCCTGCGGTTTCGAACCGCCGACCGACGACGCGGTGCGGGCCGTGATCGGCCCCCCGTTCGAAGCCACCTTCCCCGGCCTCGGTGTACCCACCACCGAGATCGAACGCGTCGTGCTCGCCTACCGCGAGCGCTACGAGGACATCGGCCTGTTCGAGAACGAGGTGTACCCCGGCATCGCCGAGATGCTCGCCGACCTCGCCGACGCCGGCTACACGCTCGCCGTCGCCACCGCGAAACCCGAACCGACGGCCATTCGGATCGTCGAGCACTTCGGATTCACCGACCACTTCGTGCTCCAGGCCGGCGCCACGGTGGCCATGGGCTCGGGCCGCCGCACCAAGGCCGAGGTGATCACCCATGCACTCGGTGAGCTCTCCCGCTCGGCCGACGGCCGGCACCTCGCGAACGGCGACGACCGGCGCAGCGTGGTGATGGTGGGCGACCGCGACCACGACGTGGAGGGCGCCCTGCACAACGGGATCGACTGCATCGGCGTGTCGTGGGGTTTCGGTTCGCACGACGAGCTGCACGGTGCCGGCGCGGCGGCCGTCGTCGACTCCCCCGCCGAAGTTGTCGGCGCCGTGGCGGCGACGTACCGTTCTGTTCGGCCATGAGCACCACTGCACCCCCTGTCTCTCCGCCGCCGGCGCCATCGGCACCCGACCGGTTCATGCGCAAGCTGCTGCGCCTTCCCGAGGGCCGCACCGCCACCGCCGCCGAAGCCCGGACCGCGTTCCAGAAGTCGCTCTTCATCAGCACGTGTCGCTGCCTGCTGATGTACATCGTGTTCCCGTTCGTGCTGCCGGCCGTGGGTATCGCCCGAGGCGTCGGCCCGGTCATCGGAGTGGTGATCGGCGTGCTGGCGATGGTGTCGATCGTGTACAGCATCCGCCGCTTCTGGAAGGCCGACCACTCCAAGCGTTGGCACTACACGATCTTCGGCGTGGTGATCATCGGCTTCCTCACCTACCTGGCGATCGTCGACCTCAACGACCTGCTCTGACCGCGCCCCCGCCGTCGCATCTTCTCGGCGTTCGGGGAGCACCATTCCACGGGGGCGTCGAATTTGGGGCATGATGTGTGTTCCACACACCACGAGCATTGGGGGCATCAGTGGAGATCACCGTCACCGTCAACGGCACCGAGCACACGCACGACGTGGAACCGCGCACCTTGCTGGTGCAGTACATCCGCGAACACGTCGGGCTCACCGGCACCAACATCGGCTGCGACACGTCGTCGTGCGGGGCCTGTTCGATCCATCTGAACGGCGAAGCGGTGAAGAGCTGCACCGTGCTGGCCGTGCAGGCCGACGGCCAGGAGGTGCGCACCATCGAAGGGATGGCCGACGCCGACGGCACGCTGCACCCGATGCAGCAGGCGTTCATGGAGAACCACGGCCTGCAGTGCGGCTACTGCACGCCGGGCATGGTGATGGCCGCCACGAGCCTGCTCGAGGAGAACCCGAACCCGACCGAGGACGACGTCCGCCTCGGCCTCGAGGGCAATCTCTGCCGGTGCACCGGCTACCACAACATCGTCAAGTCCGTGCTCGCCGCTGCGTCGGCGAACGCCTGATCCGAACCACCACGTCACCGGCGTCCACGGGGAACGGCGCCGACGGCACAACTGGCACGACAACTGGATGGGGGTCCAGCAATGACAGTCACCGACGATTCCACGACCCGGGTGCTCGGCACCCGTCTGCTCCGCAAGGAGGACCCGGCGCTGCTCACCGGCGAGTCGGTCTTCACCAACGACATGAAGATCCCGGGAGCGCTGTACATGGCCGTGCTGCGCAGCCCGTACGCCCACGCCCGCATCACCTCGATCGACACCTCGGCCGCAGCAGCACTGCCCGGCGTGCGCGCGGTGTACACCGGTGCGGATCTGGCCGACACGTGGGCGGCGCCGATGCCCTGTGCCTGGCCGGTCACCGAGGACATGTTGAACCCGCCACATCACCCGCTGGCGGTCGACAAGGTCCACTACGTCGGTGACGGCGTCGCCGTGGTGATCGCCGAGAACGACACCGTCGCCCACGACGCGATCGATCTGATCGACGTGCAGTACGACCCGCTCGAGGCGGTCACCGACCTCGAGGATGCACTGTCCGACCGGGTCGTCGTCCACGAGGACCTCGGCACCAACTCGTCGTACACCTGGAACCTCCTCGTCGAGGAGGAGGACGGCGCCGTGCAGCGAGCCTTCGACGACGCCGCGTACACCGTCAGCGAGCGGTACGTGCAGCAACGCCTCATCCCGATGGCCATGGAGCCACGGGCCGTCGCTGCCGTCCCCCAGCCGTTCGGTGGCGACGTCACGCTGTACACCGCCACCCAGATCCCCCACGTGTTGAAGGTGATGGCCAGCGTCACGCTCGGCATTCCCGAACACCAGCTCCGCGTCGTCGCCCCCGCCGTCGGCGGCGGCTTCGGCGCCAAGCTCGACGTCTACGCCGAGGAGCTGCTCTGCCTCGCCCTGGCGCAGCGCCACGGCGTGCCGGTGCGCTGGAACGAGACCCGTTCGGAGAACAGCGTCGCCACGATCCAGGGCCGCGGCCAGATCCAGCACGTCGAGCTGGCCGCCGACGCCGACGGCAAGCTCACCGCCGTCCGGGTGCGGCTCACCGCCGACATGGGCGGCTACCTGCAGCTCATCACGCCCGGGATCCCGATCCTCGGCGCCTTCCTCTACGCCGGCGTCTACGACCTCCCCAAGGCCTACGACTTCTCGTGCACCGGCGTGTTCACCACGCTCACACCCACCGACGCCTACCGCGGCGCCGGCCGCCCCGAGGCCACCTATGCCATCGAACGGTCGATGGACGCCCTGGCCCGCGAGATGGGCGTCGACCCGCTCGAGCTCCGGCGGCGCAACTTCATCGCCACCGAGAAGTACCCGTACGAGGCGTTCACCGGGCTGGTCTACGACTCGGGTGACCACGACAAGGCGGCCACCATCGCCGCCGATCTCGTCGACTACGACGGGTTCCGGGCCCGGCAGGCCGAACAGAACGTCGACGGCGCCACCAAGCGGCTCGGCATCGGTCTGTCCAGCTACTTCGAGATGTGCGGGCTGGCTCCGTCACGGGTGCTCGCCTCGCTCGCCTACTCCGCCGGCGGCTGGGAGGCCGCCACCGTGCGGGTGCTGCCCACCTCCAAGGTGCAGGTCGTCACCGGCACGTCGCCTCACGGCCAGGGCCACGAGACCGCGTGGTCGATGATCGTCGCCGACAAGCTCGGCATCGATCCCGCCGACGTCGACGTCCTCCACTCCGACACGGCGATCGCCCCGCTCGGCATGGACACCTACGGCTCGCGCTCGCTGCCCGTGGGTGGCGTGGCGGTCGGCATGGCCTGCGACAAGGTGGTCGACAAGGCCAAGCAGATCGCCGCCCACCAGCTCGAGGCCAGCGTCGACGACCTCGAGTTCTCGGGTGGCGTCTTCCGGGTCGCCGGCTCCCCCGACACGGAGGTCCCGCTCGCGGCGATCGCCTTCGCCGCGTTCACGGCCCACGACCTGCCCGACGGGCTCGAACCGAACCTCGAGGCCCAGGTCACCTACGACCCCCCGAACTTCTCGTGGCCGTTCGGCACCCACATGTGCACCGTCGAGGTCGACACCGAGACGGGGGAGATCGACGTGCTGCAGTACGTCGCCGTCGACGACTGCGGCGTGCAGGTGAACCCCAACATCGTCGAGGGCCAGGTGCACGGCGGCGTCGTGCAGGGCATGGCGCAGGCGCTGTACGAAGGCGCCCACTACGACACCGACGGCAACCTCCAGACGTCCACGCTCGCCGACTACCTGATGCCGGCCGCCAGCGACGTGCCCGCCATCACGATCGGCACCTCGGTCACGCCCTCGCCGACCAATTCGCTCGGCGTGAAGGGTGTCGGCGAGGCTGGCACCATCGGCTCCGCATCCACCGTCATCAACGCCGTCGTCGACGCCCTCGCCGGCCTCGGCGTCACCGACATCACCATGCCCGCCAGTCCCAACACCGTGTGGGACGCGATCAGTGCAGCCCGCAGTTCCTGAGCCGCCCATGATCCGCATCCGACCCGCCCGCCCCACCGCCACCACGTCCACCACCGTCACCACGTCCACCACCAGCGCCAACGGAGGCCACCCGTGATCCCCGCAGCATTCGACTACGTCCGTGCCGAGTCCGCCGAGGAGGCGATCTCGCTCGTCGGCCAGCACGGCGACGAGGCCAAGTTCATCGCCGGCGGCCACAGCCTGCTGCCGATGATGAAGCTGCGGCTCGCACAGCCCAGCGTGCTGATCGACATCGGCCGCCTCAGCGACCTCTCCTACATCCGCGACGCCGGTGACCACGTCGCCATCGGCGCCATGACCCGTCACATGGACGTGGAGAACTCACCGGTGCTCGCCGAGCACGTGCCGCTGCTGGCGCACGCTGCGGGCCACGTGGGTGATCCGCAGGTGCGGCACCGGGGCACCATCGGCGGGTCGATCGCCCACGCCGATTCCGCGTCCGACCTGCCTGCCACGACGCTCGCACTCGGGGCCACGTACGTGGCCCAGGGCCCCGACGGCACCCGCGAGATCGCCGCCGGCGACTTCTACAAGGCATTCTTCGAGTCGGCGCTCGAGCCCGACGAGATCCTCACCGAGATCCGTGTGCCCAAGATGCAGGGCGCAGGCTGGAGCTTCCAGAAGTTCAACCGCCGTGCCCAGGACTGGGCGATCGTCGGTGTGGCCGCATGGCGTCGCAACGGCGACTCGGGGGTGGGGCTGGTGAACATGGGATCCACGCCGATCCTGGCGACCAGCGTGTCGGCTGCCCTGGCGAGCGGTGCCAGCGTCGCCGACGCCGCCGAGCAGGCTGCCGCCGACGCCGATCCGCAGGCCGATCTCAACGCCAGCGTCGAGTACCGCCAGCACCTGGCCCGGGTGCTCACCCGCCGGGCCCTCGACGCCTCCTCCTGACCCGCCCCCTGCGCGCACACACCGTTTGCGTGACGAAATTTTTGGGGCGGCCCAACAAATCCGTCACCCAAACGAACAGGGTTCCGCAGCACACACCGTTTGCGTGACGAAAATGTGGGGACGGGCCAACACAACCGTCACGCAAACGGCGAACCCACACCCCCGCAGAACGTGAGGGGTCACCGGGGGCGGCGGTGGGTGAGGGCGACGGGGCCCTATCGTTGCCCCGATGCGCCGGCCGACCACGAACGACTCCGCGCAGGGCACGGTCGTGCGCACCGCAGCGCTCGCCACCTTGATCCTCACCGGCGGGCTGTTCGCCGTCGCGCTCCACCGCACCGGTCACACCCAGGGCGACGACTTCGCCCTCTACCTCCGCCAGGCACGCAGCATCTTCGACGGCGACACCGCCGCCGTCATCGCCGACAACCGGTTCTCGGTGATCAACTCCGACAGCGGCTTCAGCCCGCTCGCCTACCCCTGGGGTTGGCCACTGCTCCTCTCGCCGTTCGTGCACCTCTGGGGCTTCGACTACGACAGCCTCAAGCTCGTGGAGGTCGCCGCGTTCTGCCTGTGGCTGGTGTTGCTGCACGGCATCGTCCGGCGGCGACTCGGGCCGATCGTGGCGTTCGCCGTCACCGCCGTGTTCGCCACGGCCCCCGAGTTCCTGGAACACACCGACCAGCTGCTCTCCGAGTTCCCCCACCTCGCCGCC
>JAWLEC010000261.1:2637-2950 GCA_041686315.1 Ilumatobacteraceae bacterium | reverse complement strand
TGGGCGGCCGTCGATGGTTTCGCAGATGCCGGTGATGCTGTTGCCGAGCGCGTCGGTGCCGTCCATCAGCACGTCGAGGCCGACGAGCACGGTGATCTCGGGTACTCGTTGAGCCGGTCGGGGTCGGCGGGCGATGCGTCGGGCCGTGCCGGCGGTGGGGGTGTCGGCAGCAGGGGTGCGGGCGGCGATGGTGGCGGCGAGTTGGGCGCCGATCTCCTTGGCGATCGCCGACGTGCCTGCTGCTCCCTGGGGTGCCGCCGGGGCCGCTTCGTGGGGAGCTGTCGTCGCCGGTGTCCCGGCATCGGCTGCTGTG
>JAWLEC010000261.1:635-2627 GCA_041686315.1 Ilumatobacteraceae bacterium | reverse complement strand
ACCGATGTCGAACAGGTCACCGTCGCCCCAGCGGTCTCCGTCGCGGTGGTCGTGTCCGGCGGGGTCGTCGTCGGCGTCCGCAGTGATCGGAGCCTCGTCATCGCAGGCATCGTCGCCGATGTCGTCGGCGTCGCCGTCGCCGTCGCCGATGTACTCGATGTCCTCGATGTCGTCGTCGTCATCGGTGGTGACGCCGGCGGAGATGGCGTCGACGACGGCTTGAACCTGGAGTTGTGCCCAGTTGAGGGTGCGGCTGGTGTCGGTGGTGCGGATGCGGGTGATGTGGGCGTCGATCGCGGACCACACTTCGGCGTCGCGGACGGGGTCGAGTTCGAGGTGGGTGTGGCACATGCCGGTGATCTGGTCGGTCCAGCGTTTCACGTTGGCGGCGTTGCGTTGCCGGTCGAGTTCGGCGGCGTCGCTCTCGTCGGGGCCGGCGAGGTCGGCGGTGATGCGGCGGATGAGGTCGCGGCAGCGGCGGGTGAATGCCTCCACCGTTTCGGTGCGGGCGGCGTCGAGGAGTTCGGCTTCGTGGGCGTTGAACTCGAGCCGCACGTCGTCGGGTACGCCGGTGCCGACGTTGGCGATCACGTCGAGGTGTTCGGCCGACACCTCCCCGGATCCCATCGCTGCTTCGAAGGTGGGCATCTGGCGTCCGGCGTGTTCGCGGCGGCCGATCTTGCGGGCTTCCTTGCCGGAGCGGTTGCCGTTGCGGCCGAGCAGTGAGCTGGGTGCTTCGGCCTTGCCGGCGTCGGCGAGTTCGCGGGCTCGGCGGCTGCACCGCACGTCGAAGCCATCCAGCAGTGCCCGCAGCCGGGCCGAGGAGCGGACCAGGTCGGTCAGCTCGTCACGGTCGACCACGTCGGGGTCGGCGCAGAGCACACGTTGCAGTGTGGCCAGCGCCTCGGGGGTGTCCATGGGATTCCTCCAATCGCAGATGACTGAAGGGGGAGTCGGTACGAACCACCATAGAGAAGCGGTGTCACAGAGTTGGCCGGTGACGGTCCCGGCGCGGCGCACAGCGGGTGCGATGTGCGACCGCCGCCGTCGGTCGCAGATCCGTTCGGCGGTCGGGGCGGTCCGTTTGGCGGCCAAGGCGGTCCGTTTGGCGGTCGGGGCGGCGGGACAGGCTGGCTCCATGCTCGGCCGCTTCCGTTCGATCGCCAATCCCTTCACCCGTGCGGCGATCCTGGCGTTCGCCTGGTCGCATCGGCGCACCATCATGCGGTGGGGACGTTCGTTCTGGAACGAGTTGCGGCGCCCGGAGCCGATCGACCGGCATCGGCTGACCCTGATCGGGCGGGTGCTGTGGGCGATCACGCGCGATCACCAGCTCGCCACGGCCCGCCAGCTGCGCCACGTGACCCTCGAGGGTTCGACGCTGCGGGTCGACGCACCTCCGGGATGGTGGGGCAGGGCCCGCCTGGTCGACGAGGTGTCCCACATCGAGGGGATCACGGCCGTTACCGACTTCAAGGGCCGCCCGCTCGAGGGATCGATCGACACCCGGCTCGCCTCCTGACGGCCGACCGCTCGCAGCCGTCAGCCGGCGTCGCGGATCTGGCCGGTGTAGGGCTGCGACTGGCCGCCCAGGCCGATGGTGCCGGTGACGGTGCCGGCGTCGAGGTTCACGCTGGCTTGCCACTGGCCGCTGCCGCTGTCGCCGGCCGTGATCGGACCGATGCTGCCGCGGGATTCGACGTCGACGGTGCCCGACATGGTGCCGGTCTCCGAGTTGTAGTCGCCCTCGAGGTCCATCTGCCAGAAGCCGATCTCGATGCCCATGGTGCCCGTCGTCACCCGCAGGTCGCCCTCGACGGAGCCACCCTTGGTCTCGAACTTCACCACCAGTTCGTTGCCCTCCACGTAGCCGCCCTCGGCCTCCACGCCCGTCTTCAATTGCTCGAAGATGGGCAGCGGCCCGGCGGCGGCGAGCTCGGTGTTGAGCCGCACGGTGCCGACGTCGGCGGTGTACTCGCTCTGCTGCGCGTA
>JAWLEC010000261.1:0-625 GCA_041686315.1 Ilumatobacteraceae bacterium | reverse complement strand
GCCTCGAGCTCGAACGTGGCACCCGGGGCGAAGTCGGCGGCGGTGGTGCGGCCGAACTCGATGGCGTCCTGCTTCACCGTCACGCGCCACGTGTCCCACTCGTCGCCCGACTCGATGACCGAGCCGTCACGGGAGAGGTCGATGTCGCTCTTCAGCTTGTCGCCGTCTTTGTAGATCTCGATCGTCACGCCGCCCTCGCTGCCGCTGCGGACGCCTTCGAGCTCGAAGGTGAGTTCTTGCTCGCCGGTGGGGAAGCGTTCGATGTCGCTGTCGCCGGGTTTTCCGTTCACATCGACGACCTGACCGTTCCAGTCGTTGCCGTCGAGCTTGCCGGCGATCACGTCGCGGGCTCGCTGGTTCTTGCCGGTGGTGGCGAGGCGGGCGTAGGTGGCACCCACGGCCACCTGGTCGGGGATCAGCCCGCGCCAGTCGGCCTGGGCGGTGAAGCTCCAGTCGAGGCCTTCGGAGTCGAGCCATTCGGAGGCGACGTCGAACTCGACGCCTTCGGTCACCATCAGCCGCCAGAACTCGGTGGCGGCCTCGGCGGCCACGCTGACACGGGCGTAGCTGTGCCACCCGACGAAGCTGCCGCCTCCGGCGGCGTTGGCACCGACACCGTCGGCGG
>JAWLEC010000260.1:0-2956 GCA_041686315.1 Ilumatobacteraceae bacterium | reverse complement strand
ATCCACGAGTACTACGCGGGCAGCGAGGGCAACGGCTTCGTCTACTGCAACAGCGAGCAGTGGCTGGCCCACGAGGGCACCGTCGGCCTCCCGATCGTGGGCACGCTGCACATCGTGGGCGACGACGGCGAGGAGGTGCCCCAGGGCGAATCCGGCACGGTCTACTTCGAGAGCGACGCCGTCTTCGAGTACCACAACGACCCCGAGAAGACGAAGGCGTCACGCCACCCCAAGGGGTGGACGACGCTCGGCGACGTCGGCTACGTCGACGAGGACGGCTTCTTGTACCTCACGGATCGCAAGGCGTACATGATCATCTCCGGCGGCGTGAACATCTACCCGCAGGAGGCCGAGAACGTCCTGGTCACGCACCCCAAGGTGACCGACGTCGCCGTGTTCGGCGTGCCGAACGAGGACTTCGGCGAAGAGGTGAAAGCGGTCGTCCAGCCCGCCGAGATGCCCGCCGACGACGAGGCGGCAGCAGCGCTCACCTCCGAGCTGGTCCAGTTCTGCCGCGAGCACCTCGCCGACGTGAAGTGCCCTCGCTCGATCGACTACCGCGACGAGCTGCCCCGTCACCCCACCGGCAAGCTCTACAAGCGCCTGCTGAAAGACGAATACTGGAAAGCGGCCGGCCGCAGCATCTGACGACGGTCGCCCATGGCTACCGCCCGCTCGACACATCCGTACCTCCACTGGCCGGGGCCGATCGCGTTCGCCCACCGGGGAGGTACCAGCGAGGCACCCGAGAACACGATGCCGGCGTTCGAACACGCCGTCGAACTCGGCTACGCCCACCTCGAGACCGACGTCCACATCACCGCCGACGGGGTGCTCGTCGCCTTCCACGACACCGACCTGTCCCGCACCTGCGGGCTCGACCGCAGGATCGCCGACCTCACGGCCGGCGAGCTGGCCGACGTGCGCGTCGACGGGCGCGAGCCGATTCCGCTCATGCGTGACCTGCTCGAGCGGTTCCCCGAGGTGCGCTTCAACATCGACTGCAAGTCCGACGCGGCGGTCTCCGCACTGGTGCAGCTGATCCGCGACCTCGATGCGCTCGACCGGGTCTGTCTCGGTGCGTTCAGCCACCCTCGTCTGCTGAAGCTGCGCGCCCTGCTCGGCGACGGGCTGCTCACGTGCATGAGCCCGCAGGAGGTGGCGTCGCTGCGCCTCGCCGGCCGTGTCAGGGGAACGGCTCGGCGGGTCGCCCAGGTCCCGGTCCGCTACGGGCGTCCGACGGGCCCCCGTGGGATCACCGTCGTGACCGAGCGCTTCCTCCGAGCCGCCCACCGCGCCGACGTTCCGGTGCACGTGTGGACCATCGACGACCCCGACGAGATGCGCCGGCTGCTCGATCTCGGCGTGGACGGGATCATGACCGATCGTCCCGAGGTGTTGCGGGACGTCCTCGTCGAACGCGGGCAGTGGCACCACCCGTCCACGCCCTGAACCGGTCGCCGTGAGCCGCTCACCGTGAGCGCTGCCGACGTCAGCGGCCCGAGCGGGACCGGAAGATCCGGCGTCGGGCGTGCGGGAAGACCTCCGAGAACTTCGATTCGGCGGCGTCGGTGCCGACGAGCACGAGTTCGGCGCCCGCCGGCAGCGACACGTGCGGGTCGGGATTCCCCTCCATCACACCGTCACGCTCGATGGCCACCACGTTGCACTGTGTGCGCCGGTGCACGTGCGTCTCGGCGAGGGTCCTGCCCACCAGCTCGTCGGGGATCCGGGTGCGGAACACGTTGAGCCCGTGTGCCACGAGGAGCGTCTCGTCGCCACGGAACTGGTTCCAGATGGAGGCCGATCCGGTGCCGGCGTACGACAGCACGGCGTCGGCACCCGCCCGGTAGAGCGTGGTCACGTTCCGTTCCAGGCGTGATCGCGAGACGATCCGTGCCTCGGGTCGCAGGCCGCGCACGTAGCGGGTGAGGTACACGTTGACGTCGTCGTCATGTGTCGTGATCAGCACGGCGCCGGCGTGGTCGAGCCCGGCCGCTTCCAGCACCGTGCGGTCGGCGGCATCACCGATCACGTAGTTCGCACCGTCTCGACGTCGACCTTCCAGCTTCTCCACGATCGTGTACGACACGCCTTCGGTCTCGAACGTGGCGCCGATCGCCCGCCCCACCCGTCCTCCGCCGATGACCACGGCGTGCCGCTCGGCGACGGTCTCCACTGCGTAGTCCCGGTCGAAGGCGGCCAGTTGGTCACGGTCACCGGCGAGCAGGAGCATCGAGGTCTCACCGAGCTCGGTGTCCGGCGTGGCGATCGCGAACTCGCCACGCTGCCACACGCCGATGATCCCCACGCCGAGACGCGACCGCAGCGCCAGCTCCCGCGGAGTGCGCCCGACCATGTCGGTGCCGACGACGCCGGCCTCGGCGATCTCGAGGCCGGCGAACTCGCCGATCACGTGACTCCTCCCGCCCAGGCCGAGCGTGCGTGCCGCCATCGCCGAGCCGAGGATCTCGCCGAGCTGCACCACGTGATCGGCCCCGGCGATCTCCAAGATGTCCACCGACGCCGACGCATTGGCGGTCGCCAGGATCTCCACCTCGGGTGCGATCTCGCGCACCGTGAACGCGATGTTCGTGTTCGTGGGGTCGTTGCGTGTCGCAACGACCATCGCGGCCTGGTCGACGCGGGCGTTGCGATACGTGGCGGGGTCGTCGAGGGCGCCCACCATCACGACGCGTCCCTCGTCGTGGTGACGCCCGGCCTCCTCCACGTCCTCCACGATCACGACGTAGGGCACCTCGGCCTGATCGGCGCGCTCGATCAGTGCGCCTTCGACCGGGCCCACCTCGGTGAGGATCAGGTGCCCGTGCATCAACGGTGTCACCGAACGGGGCGCCCGGCGGCGCTCGCGCTCGTTCATCCAGGGCACGAACACGAACTGGATGAACACGAACGGCAACATCACCAGCAGGAACGTCGAGCCCGACAGCAGCAC
>JAWLEC010000259.1:0-2960 GCA_041686315.1 Ilumatobacteraceae bacterium | reverse complement strand
GTGAGGCGGCGGCGCGTTGTTCGACCTCGGCGAGCGCGGCGGCGTCCTGGAAGGCCTGCGAGGTCTGGATCGCCTCGATCTCGGTGTCGATGCGCTCGCCTTCGCGCCGGTTCTCCTCGACCAGCGCTGTGGCCTCAGCGACGGCGTCTTCGGCCTCGGCGCGCTCGCGCTCACTCGTGCGCAGCTCGGAGGTCACGTTGCGCTGCTCGCCGTCGACCGCCAGCAGGTGAGCGGCGCGTCCGCGGGCGACGCCGAGCAGATGGGTTCGGTAGGCGGGCAGGAATCGCTCGACGGCGGCGAGGGCGCCGGTCACGCCGTCGAGTTCGTCGTGCATCGCGTCGAGGTCGTCGAAGCTGTGCGCCACGTCGGCGACGAGTGCCGGATCGAGTTCGGCAAGTCCGGCCGACAACGTGAACGACAGGTGGTCGGTGTCGAGCTTGCCGGCGAGGTGAGGGCGGCGCAGGGTCAGCAACAGGTCGAGCAGGGTGCGCCACCGCACGGTGCCGAGTCCGAACAGCGCCCGGTCGACGGCGATGCGGTAGTCCTCGGCCGTCGTGTAGACGTCGCCGCGGCCGTCGAGGCTCTGTGCAAGTTCACGCTGGCCCTTCGGGACGTCGTCGGTGGCGAGCTGGAGTTCCTCGCCGACGCGCAGCGGCGTCACGAAGAACCAGGCGTTGGCGTCACGCTGCTGGGTCGCGCGGGCGCCGACGCCGATCGTCAGGTGCTCGAGGTCGCCGGCGTCGACCGAGCGCTCGTACTCCATCCACACGTAGCCCTGCCCGGAGTCCTCGCGGTAGCGGCCGCTGTTGGCGTCGTCGTCCTCACGCCCGAGCAGCAGTGACTTCATCGAGCGGCCACCGCCCATCGGGTCCATGCGGGTGGCGCTCATGACGCCGTCGAGCACGAACGGGAAGATCAGCGACAGCGCATTCGACTTGCCCGATCCGTTGCGCCCGCGCAGCACCAGGCGGCCGTCGCCGAACTCGAAGACCTGGTCGTCGTACTCCCAGATGTTGAAGATGCCGGCCCGTGACGGTCTCCACCGGCTCATCGGAACAACTCCGCCTGGTCGGGGTGGTGGCGCTTCGGCGCCGGCATCGACGCCACGGCGCGGAAGCGCGCGGCAGCAGCGAAGATCTCCACGTGCCCGGTGTGGTGACGCACGAGCCCGAACCGATCGAGCAGCTCGCCGCATTTCGCCCTGAACCGTTCGGGTCGCTCGCGTGCGTCGCGGGCGAATCGTGTGCCGTAGTCGGCGAACATCTCGTCCCAGGCGCGGTCGCAGTCGTGACGCGAGAGCCGCCGCGTCGCGATCGACGGCGGTCGACGCAGCACGGCTGCGGTCTCGTCGAGGTCGGCGACGACGTCGTGCCCCTCGTCGTCGTGCCCCTCGTCGTGGAGGTCGTCGAGTGCGCCGAGCATGCGGTCGAGCCAGAGCAGTGAGGCGTGGGCGACGGAGTCGTTGCCGGGGAAGCGTTCGCCGCTGACCGGTTCGACGGTGACGTCGATCAGTGCCATCCCTTCGGCGCGCAGTTCGACGTCGCAGCCGGTGAGGCGGGTGATGTTGTCGGCCTCGCGGCGCCGGTTGCGCCAGGCGAGCTGGTACTCGTGGTCGTCGAGGTCGTCGACGCTCACCACCGGCTGGTCGATCAGGCGCCGGTTGAGCCGTTGGCGGGCGTTGGTCGAGCGCACCGCGGTTGATCCGCCGGTCGGCGTGGCGATGAAGTCGGCGACGTCGGTGACCTCGCGCAGGATGCTCGGCGACGCCACGAGGCACATGGCCGCAGCGTCGCGGTCGATGTCGAACAGCACCTGGCCGTCGTCGACGATGGCGTCGACATCGCCGTCGCGCACGGTGAGCACGCCGAGGTGCCCGAGGTACTTGACGGCGTCGCTGAAGCCCTTGCGTTGTGCGTACTCGCGCGAGTCGAGCGACAGGTGCTCGTCGCCGCGGGCGCGTTGTTCGATGCGGTCGAGCAGCTCCGAGGCGAGCACCTGGCGGCCTGGCTGCTCGAGCGCGGCGAGAACGAGCGCGAAGTAGACGTAGCCCCATCGCGACATCGATCGGCCGTTGGGCAGCCGGGCGCCGCGATGCGAGCTGAGTGAGGCCGGTCGTCGCGACAGCCGGGCCGACGTGCGCGAAACGTCGAGGCGGTAGCCGAACTTCTGGCTGAACTCGTTGCCGAGCACCTGCTCCCACCGGCGCACCAGAGCGAACGCCTCGGGATCGTTCGAGGTGACGAGCGGGCGGCGCAGCAACAGGCGGGCGGCTCGTTGCAGCTCGCCGAGTTGGTGCGGGGCGAGCTGCGCTGCGATGCGTGCTCGGGTGTGTGCGGTGGTCGTGGTCACGGGGCGCTCACCGAGACCTCGCAGCGGTGCAGCGACACCGACCCGGCGGCGGCGCGCAGTCGGGTGTCGTGGTCGGCGGACCGCAGCCGGACGACGGCGTGAGGGGTGCGGATCGTCGTCTCGAACGTGGCGGCAGGCGGGCGGGCGGCGAGGGCCTGATCGAGGTACGACAGCATGACCGGCCATGCGTCGGTGTCGATCAGGGCCTCGTCGAGGTCGATGGTGACCAGACGTCGTGCCGCACTGGACCGTTGGGCCTCGGCTCGTGCCCGCTCGGCGGCGAGGGCCGCTTTCGCTTCGCTGAAGTCGTGACGGCGAGCCGTGCGGCCGGGCGCCGCGCGGCGCCCGTACTCGCGCAGCGACACCGGGATGTCGACCGGGTCGGTGCGCCACCAGCTCGGGAAGCGGCCGGCGAGGTCGGGGTCGGCGACGGCGAATCCGAGGTGGAACGTGGGTGCGAGCCCGAACGCCGCATCGAAGAGTTCGTGCGCATCGCCGTCGGTCTCGCAGCGAGCGAACCACGCTGCGGTGGCGTGGAGTTCCGATGCCCGGTTGACCGGCCGGGTCGCCTGTTCGGTCAGGCGGCGCAGCAGGGTGAGGAGTTCACGGAT
>JAWLEC010000258.1:0-2980 GCA_041686315.1 Ilumatobacteraceae bacterium | reverse complement strand
TTGATGCCCGTGAGCGTGACGTCGCCCGAGCGGTACGCGTCGAGCCGTGGCAGGATCCAGCCGATCGCGGCGGTGACGCTGTCTCCGAAGTCGATGTCGCCCTCCACGAGCCCCTGGCTCACCGCCACCCCGGCGATGCCCTGCTGCGCTGCGTAGCGCGCCGCCCCGACCGTCCCCGACAGCTCGGTGAACGGTCCGATGTTCTGACCCGAGTTGGATCCCGACACGACGACATCGAACTCGGTGTCGAGGTTGGCGAACGCCCACGCCACCGAATCCGCGGGAAAGCCGTCGACGGCCACTGCCGGGAACCCGCCGGCGGTCTGGGCAGGGGCCGTCACCAGTTCCCCGTCGGTGAGGTTCATCGACGTGCCGCTCTGGTTCCCGGCAGGGGCGACCACGGTGATCTCTGCATCGGGGATCTCGAGCAGTGCCGTGACCAGCGCATCGATGCCGGGCGCCCCGATGCCGTCGTCGTTGGTGACGAGGATCCGCACCACGTCGACGGACGCCTCCGTCGTCTCGGTCACGGCGGGTTCGGTCACGGCGGGTTCGGTCACGGCCGGTTCGGTGACGGCCGGTTCGGTGACAGGCGGTTCGGTCGCCGGCGGGCCCGTCGTGGGCGCGACGGTCACCGGCGCCGTGGTCGTGTCGGCGGCGACAGAACCGTCGCCGCCCGACGAACAGGCAGCGGCAACCAGCAGCGCGGAGGCCAGTACCGGGAACAGGCGTGTGCGATTCACGGTCGGGGATGCTGACACGCGATTTCCGAACACGACGCTCGGTCACCGACTGTTCCGCCAAGCTTCACCCACCGGCCACCAACACCCCGTTTGCGTGACGGAAATGTCGGGACGCCCCAACGAAGGCGACACGCAAACGGCAAGGGGGGCGAGCATCTACAGTTCGGCGGATGGCGACGATCAGAGAACTGGCCGAGGAGCACTGGCAGGGACGCGGCGAACTCGTCCACACACATCACCCCGTGCAGCCAGTACACGTGCACCACGACGACGGCAGCTTCTCCACGGCCAGCGAGGAGATCGAGGACGGCCTGCTCACGCTGAAGTCCATCGCCTCCGTCAACGCACTCGACACCGGCGACGGCCTCGTCATGCTCGACACGGGCGGCGCCTTCGACCGCAAGAACGTCTACGAGGCCGTCCGCGACTGGCGTCCCGACGCACCGCTCGCCGCCGCCGTCTACTCCCACCACCACGTCGACCACGTGCTCGGCACCGCCCTGTTCGACGCCGAATCGGCCGACAAGGGCTGGGCACGCCCCGTGGTGTACGCCCACCAGGACCTGCCCGACCACTTCCGCCGCTACGAGAAGACCACCGGTTGGAACACGGCCATCAACCGGCGCCAGTTCGCCATCGACCTCCCCCAGTTCCGGTGGCCCGACGAGTACCGCGACCCCGACGTCACCTATGCCGAGCAGCTCAGGTTCACGCGTGGGGACCTGACGTTCGAACTCACCCATGCTCGCGGCGAGACCGACGACGCCACCTGGACCTACGTGCCCGAGCGCAAGGTGCTGCATCCGGGTGACCTGTTCATCTGGGCCGTCCCGAACGCCGGCAACCCGCAGAAGGTGCAGCGCTACCTGTCGGACTGGGCGGCGGCACTGCGCCAGATGGCGGCGCGGCGGCCCGAGATCATGCTGTCCGGACACGGGCTGCCGATCTTCGGCGCCGACCGCATCGTCCAGGCACTCACCGACACCGCCGAACTCCTCGAGTCCATCGAATCGCAGACGATGGCGATCATGAACCAGGGCAAGAACCTCGACACGTGCCTGCACGAGGTGGAGTTCCCGGCCCACCTCGCCGACAAGCCCTACCTGCAGCCCGTCTACGACCACCCACAGTTCCTGATCCGCAACGTATGGCGCCGCTACGGCGGCTGGTACGAGGGCGAGCCCGACAACCTGCTCCCCGCACCCCGGGCTCAGCAGGCCACGGAGTGGGTCACCCTCGCCGGTGGGGTCGGCAACGTGCTCACCCGCGCCGAGGAACTCCTCGCCGCCGGAGACGCCAGGCTGGCGTGTCACCTCGTGGAGATGGCGGCGCTCGCACGCCCCGACGACGCCGACGTGTGGACGGTCCGCGCCGCTGCGTACCGTGCACACTCCGAGCAGCACACCTCGTCGATGGCCCGCAACATCCTCGGCCATGCAGCGCAGGCCAGCGAACAGTCACGGCGCGACCTCGCCGGCGACTACTGATCCGACGCCGACCCCGGCGCCGAACTCAGCGAGCGACGTCGCGCACGCTGCCCACCAGCGGCGCACCATTGCCCTCGCCGGCGACGCAGATGATCTCCCGATCGTCGTCACGGTCCCAGCTCGTCAGGGTGGGAACGAGCCACGAGTAGAACAGCTCCGAGTCGAAGGCGCTGATCCCGACGAAGTCCTCGAACGGGCGCAGGCACCGTGCCTGGGCATCCGCCTCCAACGCATCGAGACCCGGATACGTGTCGGCCTGACTGATCACCACGGCGAAGATCTCGTGCGTGTGGGGCTCCTCGCACGTCACGACCGGTAGTTCGGTCACCGTCGCCGTGACCTCCTCGCCGAAGTCGAGGCACGTCCCCGGACCGCGGGGCGCCACGTCGATCACCGAGCGTTCGGCCTCGTCACCGTCGTCGGAGCAGGACGCAGCCACGAATGCCACGACGAGCAGCAGCGACAGGGTCGAGGCGAGGCGGAAGCGGACCACGGTGGGCGGAGCGTAGCCGAGGCGCGAGACCCCTTGTCGTCCACCCCCATCGGCTAGAGTTCGCCCGGACGGTCGACGGGTGTCGAACCGGTGAGAAGAGGGTGACGGGGCCGGTGCTGGAACTGATCGACGAGAGTCTCGAGTCGTTTCTCCGCGCCACCGTGCCCCTGAGCGCCACGGACGTCGACGTCTCGTTCGAAGCTCCCGACCGTGAGTGGGGAGCGAAGCTCACCCGGCCCACGGTCAACCTGTTACTG
>JAWLEC010000086.1:0-13004 GCA_041686315.1 Ilumatobacteraceae bacterium | reverse complement strand
CAGGATCGTGCGGGCGATCTGCGGCGCGATGGTCACGAACCCCTGGCCCACCTCCGAGGTGGCGAATTTCAGGGTGACGACCCCGTCGGCCAGCCGGCAGCGCGCCGTGGCGTAGTCGTCGAAGCCCTCGGAGTACATGAGGTTCTTGATCGCCACGCCCCACCCCACGCCGCGCACCACGTCACCACGATCGGCCGTCCGTCCCGCCCCGCCGGGCAGCTGCATCGCGTCGAAGGTGCCGTCGTCCGAGGGAAGGCCGCCGACGGGCGTGTCGGGCAGCGGCAGTGCCGCCGTGTCCCGGATGCAGCGCTCGACCGGCGCCACGTTGAGCACCGGCTGTCCGGTGATCAACGGATCGCCGGTGCGCATGGCATTGCGGAGGCGCACCTCCACCGGGTCGAGGCCGCAGGCCAGCGCCAGCTTGTCCATCTGTGACTCGTGCGCGAAGCAGGCCTGCACGACCCCGAACCCGCGCATCGCCCCGCACGGCAGGTGGTTGGTGCGCACGGCCCAGCCGTCGACCAGTGCGTTGTCGCACCGGTACGGCCCCTGGGCGTGGGTGATGGCGTTGATCAGCACGGCCGACGACGTGGAGGCGTAGGCACCGCCGTCGAAGACCATGCGCGCCTCGATCTTCACGATCTCTCCGTCGGCGGTGGCGTGGTGGCGCATCCGGATCGTGGCCGGATGCCGGTGGACGTGGCCGAGGAAGCTCTCGGCGCGGCTGTAGTGGATCTTCACCGGCCGCCCCAGCCGCAGTGCGAGCAGGCACGTGTGCACCTGCAGCGAGATGTCCTCACGTGCGCCGAAGGCACCACCGACACCGCCGAGGACCAGCCGCACGGATTCCTCGGGAAGGCCGAGGCAGGCGGCGATCTGGGTGCGGTCCTCGTGCAACCACTGTGTGGCCACGTGCAACTCCACGCCGCCGCCGCCGGGGTCGGGCACCGCGAGCGCCGCTTCGAGGCCGAGGAAGGCCTGATCCTGCATGCCGATCTCGTACGTGCCCTCCACGACGACCTCGCCGGTGGCGTCGACGTCGCCGCGCACGATGCGCTGGTGGCGGATCACGTTGCCGTCGGGATGGATGTCGGCAGCGGTTCCGGCGATCGCCGCCTCGGGGTCGAGCAGCGGGTCGAGCAGTTCGTAGTCGACCACGATGGCGGCCAGCGCCCGCCGGCACGTCTCGGGACCGTCGGCGGCCACGGCGGCGACGGGCTCGCCCACGTATCGCACCACCTCGGACGCGAACACCGGCTGGTCGTGGCTGATCAGCCCGTAGTGGAGGTCGCCCGGCACGTCCTCGGCGGTGATGACCGCCTCGACGCCGTCGATCCGCCAGGCGCCGGAGACGTCGATCGAGCGGATGCGGGCGTGGGGATGCGGCGACCGCAGCGTGGCGCCCCAGAGGCAGCCGTCGGCGTGGAGGTCGGAGGAGAAGGCGAAGGTGCCCTTGACCTTGGCGACCCCGTCGGGCCGGCCCGGTGACGTGCCGATCGTGCCGTGGCGACCGTCTCGGCTCCCGGTGACGGCGGGGCGTTGCTCGACGACGGTCACGGGGCTCCCCCGACGTCGCGGCGGGCGACGGCGACGCGCTGCACGGCGTCGATGATGCGGCCGTAGCCGGTGCACCGGCACACGTTGCCGGCCAGCTCCTCGCGGATCTCGGTGTCGCCGGGGTCGGGCGAGCGTTCGAGCAGGTCGTGGACGGCCATCACGAGGCCGGGAGTGCAGAAACCGCACTGCACGGCGCCGGCCTCCACGAAGGCCGCCTGGACGTCGGTCGGCGTGCCCGTCGGGGCGACTCCCTCGATCGTGACCACGGTGCGGCCCACCACACCGGCGGCCATGACGAGGCACGAGCAGACCAGTTCGTCGTCGACCAGCACGCTGCACGACCCGCACTCGCCCTGTTCGCAGGCGCCCTTCGTCCCGATCAGTCCGAGCCGGTCGCGCAGCACGTCGAGCAGGCTCTCGCCGAGCCACGAATCGGTCACCTGCCGGTCGACGCCGTTGACGTTCACGGTGTAGTGGTCGCTGTCGATGATCATCGTGACTCCTCCTCGTGGAGATCGAAGGCCCGCCGCGCCAGCCGCTCGGCCATCACACCGACGGCATGGCGGCGGTACTGCGCCGTCGAGCGGTGGTCGGTGATCGGCGTACTCGCCGCGGCGGCGAGCTCTCCGAACGCCACCAGGGCGTCGCGGTCGACGCGGCCGGAGTCCCAGTCGACACGTTCGGCCAGGAACGCCTCGGCCTGCGGACAGCGGAGCACGGTGGGGCCCACCGAGCCCAGTGCGAGGCCGACGCTGCGCTGCGGTGCGTCGACGACCAGACAGGCGCTGGCCACGGCGATCACCATCGCGTTGCGGACGCCGACCTTGGCGTAGCCCTGCCAGCCGGCGGCGACCGGGACGGTGACCGCGGCGATCAACTCGTCGGCACGGCGATCGGTGCGCTTCACCCCGAGCATGAAGTCGACCACGTCGACCGTTCGCGTCCCCGCCGCCGACATCAGCGTCACCGTGGCGCCGGCGGCGGCCAGCACGGGCAGACCGTCACCGGCCGGTGAGCACGTGCCGAGATTGCCACCGAGTGTGCCGGCATTGCGGATCTGCGGCGACCCGACGGTGCGGGATGCCTCGGCGAGCGCCGGCAGCAGCGAGGCCAGAGGTTCGCGCATCAGTTCGGAGTACGTGACTGCGGCACCGATCGTGACCGTGCCGGCTGCGGGATCGTGGCGCCAGGAGCGCAGCTCGGCGATGCGGTTCACCATCATCACCGTCCGGTCGGGGCGCCGGTGCCCCTCGTTCACCTCCACCATCAGGTCGGTGCCGCCGCACAGCAGCGTGGCGCCCGGTTCGTCGGCCAGCATCGACACCGCGGCGTCGAGCGTTCGGGGCAGCAGCACGGGCACCAGCGAGACTGTACAAACCCGACCCGCGTTGTCGACCTCTCCTGCACCGCGGTTCATGCAGCGGCAACCCGGCGCCGACCGCCCCTGGATGCCGCGGCGCTCCGACTCCCGGACGCACGGGTGCGCACCGCTACGGTGCGGCGCGTGACGGGGGTCACAACCACCCGCCACGCGATCGACCACGATCGAGACCACACGGAGGGGGAACCGAATGACCACACGAGCCAGCCGACGTCGACACGCCGCCAGGGGCCGCCGCACCGGCCTCGCACTGCTCGCCGGCGTCCTGCTCGTCACCGCATCCTGCGGAAGCAGTGACGACGACACCGGCGAGAGTCCGTCCGACGACAGCCCGGCAGCAACCGACACCGACACCGCTACGGACACGACCGACACCGGCACGACCGACACCGACACGGCTCCGCCGGTGAGCGAGAACGCGATCGAGGAGAACACCGTCGACGACGACGCCGAACCGGTGGCGGGCGGCACGCTGCGCTACGGCATCGAAGCCGACGTCGACGGGCTGAATCCGACCACGTCGGCGCTCTCGGCACCCGGGCAGCTGATGGCGAACGCCGTCTTCGACAACATCACGGCGTTCGACGTCGACAACAACGCCGTGCCCTACCTGGCCGAGACCATCGAACCGGTCGACGGCGACCTGTCGAAGTGGCAGGTGACGCTGCGCGAGGGCATCACGTTCCACGACGGCACGCCCCTGGACGCCGAAGCCGTGCAGATCAGCTTCGAGGCCCAACGCAACGACCCGCTGATCGGGCTCGGGTTCCGCCCGTTCCACCCCGAGGAGGGTGCCACCGAGATCATCGACGAGATGACCCTGCAGTACAACCTGCTCGAGCCGTTCGCCTCGTTCCCCGCCTTCCTGGCCACCCGCGCCGGGTACGTGGCGTCGCCCACCTGGCTCGCCGCCACGATCGAGGACCCCACCCTCAACCAGCAACCCGTCGGTACCGGACCGTTCGTGTTCGACAGCCGCTCGGCCGACTCGGTCACCCGCTTCGTCCGCAACGAGAACTGGTGGAACGGCGACGTCCACCTCGACGCGATCGAGTTCGTGCCGGTCACCGACCCGGCGAACCGCAACGACCTGCTGTTCAGCGGCGAGATCGACGCGCTGCACACCTCGACCCCCGAGTTCGTCGGCGAGTTGCTCGAGCGCGACGACATCCAGAACATCATCGACGAGACCGGCGAGGAGGGGTTCTTGATGGTCAACTCCGAGCTGCCTCCGTTCGACGACATCCGCGCCCGCCAGGCATTCACGTTCGCCGCGCCGCTGGCGGGCTACCGGGACCTGTTCGGGCTGGGCGTCGCCCGGCCGGCGGACCAGATGTTCATCCCCGAGAGCAGGTTCTACGACCCGAGCATCGTGCAGGAGGGCGACATGCCCGACGCAGCGGTCGCACTGGCGGCGGAGTACTGCGCCGAACGGGGCGGCGAGGAGAACCCTCTGCTCGGCATCCCCACCTGCACCGACGGCAAGATCAACATCGAGTACCAGTACGCCGGACCGTCGGCGATCGGCACGCGGGCGGTCGAGTACTGGGAACAGGGATGGAACGTCGCCTTCAACGTGACGCGTGACGAAGTGGCACAGGACGACCAGATCCAGCAGGCGGCGCTCGGCCAGTACAACGCGACGGGCTGGCGCCAGTTCGGTGACGCCGACCCGGCCCTCGAGCGAGTGTGGTTGCTGTGCCGCAACGTCGGCGTGATCTCGCTCAACTGGCCGCGTCACTGTGACGAACAGCGCGATCAGCTGCTCCTCGAGGCCGGGGCACTCCCGCCCGATTCGGACGAGCGGATCCCGCTGTTCCAACAGATCTCGCAGAACATCCACGACGCCTACACCTACATCTTCACGCTGCACGCCATCTGGGACAACGCATTCGCCGAGGACGTCCGCGGTGTGTGCGATCGCACGTCTCCCGACGGCGTGGCGCTGCGCTGTGCCCTGCAGGGCTACACGTACCACGACGCCGTCTGGTTCGCCGGGTAGGCCGCCTGCGTCATCCGACGTACGGACAGTGGCGGCACCCGCTGTCGCAGCACGTGCCGCGGCGGGCGAGGAACTCGGCCGTGAACACGGAGAACCCGCTCGTCGGGTCGGCATAGACGGGCAGGCCGTCGTCGAGTGCCGCTCGATGCCGGCGCATGATCTCGTCCCGAGCCGCACCCGTACCGCGAAGACGGAGCGGGTGCGGCTCGTCGCGCCAGTTCGGTCGCAGTGACGGATCGGTCGACGAGGGCACCGCAAAGAGTGTGCTCGCAGATCGATCGCGTTCCAATCCGATGTCGGCCGGCGACACTGCCAGGGCCGATACGTGCCACCGGCCGGAGCGGGACGCTCGTGTTGACCCGACGACGGGCACGGGGACTAAGGTCCGCGCAGCGTGACGCCAGTCACGTCCACGACACCGGCCTCGAGACCCGAGCCCGGCCAATTCAGGGGGACACCAACAAGATGCGAACACGATCGACGCGACGTGCCACCAAGGTGGGCATCGCCGCACTCGTCAGCTTCTCGCTCATCGCCGCCGCCCGCGGCGGCGATGACGACGACAGCGGCGACGGCGGCGGAGACACCGAATCGACCGAGGCCACCGACGCCACCGACGGCGACGAGGGCGACACCACCGAGACCACCGAGTCCGGCGTCCAGGACAACGAGATCACACAGGACACCGTCTCCCCCGAAGAGGAGATCGGCGACCCGGTCCCCGGCGGCACGCTCCGCTACGGCCTCGAGGCCGACGTCGACGGTCTGAATCCCACGTCGTCGGCACTGTCGGCACCCGGGCTCATGATGTCGCAGGCGGTGTTCGACAGCCTCGTCGCCTACGACGTCGACGGCAACGCGGTCCCGTACCTCGCCGAGTCGGTGGAGCCGGTCGACGGCGACTTCGCCACCTGGCAGCTCACACTGCGCGAGGGCATCGAGTTCCACGACGGAACCCCGGTGAACGCCGAGGCCGTCCAGGTGAACTTCGAACTGCAGCGCAACGATCCGCTCGTGGGCCTCGCCGTGCGTCCGTACTACCCGGAGACCGACGCCACGACGCTCATCGACGACATCACCATCCAGTACAACCTGCTCGATCCGAACGCCCAGTTCCCGAAGGCCCTCACCGGCCAGCTCGGCTACCTCGCGTCACCCACCTGGATCGCCGCAGCCGCGGACGACCCCACGCTCAACCAGCAGCCGGTCGGCACCGGACCGTTCGTGTTCGACAGCCGCTCGGCCGACTCGGTCACGCGTTTCGTCCGCAACGAGGACTGGTGGAACGGCTCCGCCTTCCTCGACGCGATCGAGTTCGTTCCCGTCACCGACCCGGATTCGCGCGCCGACCTGTTCTTCAGCGGTGAGCTGCAGGCACTGCAGACGTCGAACCCGGCAACCGTCGAGGACCTGCGCAGCGACGACGCCGTCCAGAACGTCATCGACGAGACCGGTGAGGAGTCGTTCGTGATGATCAACACGGCGGCGGCACCGTTCGACGACATCCGTGTTCGTCAGGCGCTCACGTTCGCCACGCCGCGGCAGCAGTACAACGACCTGATCAACCTCGGGGTCACCCGCCTCGCCGACCAGATGTTCATCCCCGAGAGCAAGTACTACAACCCCGACGTGGTGCAGGAGGGCGACACGCCCGATCTGGCACTGCCGCTCGTGGAGGCCTACTGCGCCGAGCGCGGCGCCGAGGAGAACCCGATCCTCGGCACCACCACGTGCTCCGACGGCAAGGTCAACATGGAGCTGCAGTGGTCCGGTCCGTCGGTGGTCCAGACCCAGGTGGCCGACCTGTTCAACCAGGCCTGGAGCAACTCCGGCTTCAACGTCACCTTCAACGAACTGCCCCAGGACGACCACATCCAGGAGACCGCTCTCGGCCAGTACAACGTCAACACCTGGCGTCAGTTCGGTGCCGAGGATCCGCAGAACGACCGGGTGTGGCTCGGCTGCGACAACATCGGTGCGATCTCGCTCAACTGGCCGAAGTACTGCGACGAAGCTCGCGATGCCTTGATCGACCAGAGCGGCGCGACCACCGACGAGGCCGAGCGCATCGAGATCTGGAAGCAGGTCAGCGAGAACGTCAACCAGGCGTACACCTACATCTTCTTGAACCACACACTCTGGGACAACGCGTTCGCCGAGAACGTGCTCGGGGTGTGCGACCGCACGGCACCGACGGGCGAAAAGCTCCTGTGTGTCACCAACGGGCGCAACTGGTTCGACTCCATCTGGATCAACGAGTGACGGGCTCCGAGCCCACCCCACTCCCGGTCCATCACCACCAGTAGGTCAACACACACATGAGATTCTGGCTCCAACGGTTCGGAATGGCGATCCTGCTGCTCCTGACGGTCAGCGCCCTCACGTTCGGGGCGATGAACATTCTCGGTGACCCTCTCTTCAACATCCTCGGCCCCGTCGCCGGCGACACGGAGAATCCCGAGAGCATCGCCCTGATCGAGGCGGCGGAAGCTGAGTACAACCTCGACCGACCCCTTCCGGTGCGCTGGGCCCTGTGGCTCGGCGACTTCGTGACGGGCGACTTCGGGGTGCAGTTCAGCGAGGACGGTCAACCACCGGTGTCGGATCTCATCGCGGAGCGACTTCCGAGAACGCTGTCGCTCCTGGTCATGGCTCAGCTCATGGCCGTGTTCATCTCGATTCCGTGGGCGCTCTGGTCGGCCTCCAAGGCCAACAAGCCGGTCGACCGAGCGTCCACGGTGATCACCTTCGGCATGATCGCCCTGCCGAACTTCGCGTTGGCGGTGGTGCTCAAGTACATCTTCGCGATCCAGTTGGGGTGGTTCCCGTTGGCGTTCACCGCCAACGACCCCTTCTGGTCGCGGATGTGGCAGATGGTGCTGCCGGCCATCACGCTGGCCATTCCCGCGGCAGCCGTCTACCAGCGGCTGCTGCGCACCGATCTCATCACGACCCTGCAGGAGGACTTCATCCTCACGGCGCGGTCGAAGGGCGTGTCGCGCAACTCCGTGCTGTTCAAGCACGCGCTGCGCCCGTCGCTGTTCTCCTTCGTCACGATCTTCGCGATCAACACCGGCGCCCTCATCGGCGGCGCCCTCATCGTCGAGAACGTGTTCCTGATCCCCGGCCTCGGCCGCGCCATCGTCGAAGCGATCCTGCGCGAGGACTTCCCCGTCGTGTTGGCGATCGTGATGATCGTCTCGGCGGCGTTCGTCGTGCTCAACCTGCTCGTCGACATCATCTACTCGCTCATCGACCCGAGGGTGCGTGCCTCATGACCGAGACCACCCGCTCCACGGACGCCGGCGCCAGCCACGCCGCAGACCCGGACCACGTCCACCTCGACGACGCCGCGGCGTCGCTGGTACCGGCCGTTGCCGGCATCGAGGCCGACGCAGCACCCGTCCCCGACTCCGACAAGGCGGCCAAGCGCCGGCTGGGTTGGGGTTTCTGGGTGTCGGTCACCTGGTTGGCCGTGATCGTGCTCGCCGCGATCCTCGCACCGTGGCTCCCGTTGAAGGACCCCGAGTTGCCGCAGCCCCCCGTGGTCGGCGAGCGTCCACCGTATGCGCCGTCGGGCACCTACTGGTTCGGCACCGACCAACTCAACCGCGACATGTTCAGCCGTACGATCTGGGGCGCCCGCACGTCGCTGGTCGTGGGCTTCGCCGCCATTGCCTTCGGCATGCTCGTCGGCGGCACCCTCGGCATGTTGGCCGGCTACTTCCGCGGCCGGTTCGACGCTGCCGTGTCGTTCGTGTTCGTCGTGCTGCTGTCGTTCCCGGCGCTCGTGCTGGCGATCCTGATCACGGCGCTGCTGAACCGCAGCCTGTTCACCATCTCGGTCACGCTCGGCATCCTCGCCGTGGCGCCGGTGGGCCGAGTGGCGCGAGCCAGCACCATCTCCTTCGCCGACCGCGAGTTCGTGCTCGCGTCACGAACCCTCGGCGCCCGACATCCGCGCATCATCGTGCGCGAGCTGCTGCCCAACGTGGTCATCCCGATGTCGGCGCTCGCCCTGCTGGGAATGGCGGTGGCGATCGTGGCCGAGGGCGGTCTCGCCTTCCTCGGCTTGTCGGTCGAGAAGGGCTCCACCTGGGGCAAGCTGATCCTCAACGGTGCCAGCAGTTCCCGCGACCTCCAGGAGGCGCCGTGGATGTCGTTCGCCCCGATCATCGTGCTGTTCCTCACCGTCCTGGCCCTCAACTTCGCCGGCGACCGGCTGCGCGACTACTTCGACGTGAAAGAGACCGCACTGTGAGCGTGAACTCGTCCAGCCGCCTCGGCGTGTCACGCGCCCCCATCGACGGCCCCCTGCTCGAGCTCGACGACCTGAAGACGCACTTCAAGACCGAGCGCGGGCTCGTACGCGCCGTCGACGGCGTCACGCTCACCATGAACCGCGGCGAATCGCTCGGAGTGGTCGGCGAGTCGGGATCCGGCAAGACGGTGCTCAGCCGATCGATCATGGGCCTGCTTCCCTCCTCGGCCGTGAACCACGGGTCGGTGAGGTTCGCCGGTCAGGAGATCCTCGGGCTTCCCACCCGGCAGATGCGCCATCTCTGGGGCGCCGAGATGTCGATGGTGTTCCAGAACCCGCTGAACTCGCTCAACCCGCTGATGCGCATCGGCAAGCAGATCACCGAGTCGCTGCGCCTCCACCTCGACATGGACAAAGCCAACGCCCAGGCCACGGCCGTGCAGTTGCTGCGCGACGTCCACATCCCCGAACCGGAGAAGCGTCTCCGCCAGTACCCGCACGAGCTGTCGGGCGGCATGCGTCAGCGCGTCATGATCGCCATCGCCCTCGCCTGCGGCCCCACCCTGCTGTTCGCCGACGAGCCGACCACGGCACTCGACGTCACCGTGCAGGCCCAGATCCTCGACGTGATCAACGAGCAGCGCCGCGACCGCAACATGTCGGTGATCCTCGTCACCCACGATCTCGGCGTGGTCGCCGGTCACACCGACCAGGTGGCGGTGATGTACGGCGGGCGGCTCGTCGAGCGGGCGCCCACGCGCACGCTCTTCGCCAACATGAAGATGCCCTACACCAAGTCGCTGATGCGCAGCATCCCCAAGCTGGAGGATCCGAGCCACACGCGGCTGGCCACCATTCCCGGCCGACCGCCGGATCTCGTCAATCCGCCGAAGGGGTGCCGTTTCGCGCCCCGCTGCGCCTACGCCCGAGACAAGTGCCACACCGAGGAGCCACCGTTGGTCGCCGCCGACTCCCCCGATCATCTCTACGCCTGCTGGTATCCGGTCGGTTCGCCCGAGTTCCGCGAACGCGACGAGGAGCTCACCCGCACCGGTGCCCTCACCGCCACACCCGCCGTCGGGATGGTCGGCTGATGGCCGGTACCGGGCACGCGCACCTACGCGACGGCGACCGGGTGCTCGCCATCGAGGACCTCGTGGTCGAGTTCAAGGTCGGGCGCGGCACCACGGTGAAGGCGGTGTCGGGCATCAGCTTCGACGTGTTGCGCGGCGAGACCCTCGGCATCGTCGGCGAGTCGGGCTGTGGCAAGAGCACCACCGGTCGCGCCATCATGCAGATCCCCCGCCCCACCTCGGGCTCGATCGTGTTCGAGGGGCAGGACCTCCCCTCGCTGGGCACCGATGACCTGCGCGAGGCCCGCACCAAGGTGCAGATGATCTTCCAGGACCCGATCTCGTCGCTCAACCCGCGCCGAGCGGTGCGCGACAGCGTGATGGAGCCCCTCGACATCTGGGGGCGCGGCACCAAGGCCGAGCGCGAACAACTCGTCGACGAGATCCTCGAGTCCGTCGGCATCGACCCGCAGCGGGCGGCGGAGAGCCGGCCGCACCAGTTCTCCGGCGGCCAGTGCCAGCGCATCTCGGTGGCTCGTGCGCTCGTGCTCGACCCCACCCTGATCATCTGCGACGAACCCGTGTCGGCTCTCGACGTGAGCGTGCAGGCCCAGGTGCTCAACCTGCTCCAGGACCTGAAGGCGAAGTACGGCCTCACCCTGGTGTTCATCGCCCACGACCTCGCCGTGGTGAAGAACGTCAGCGATCGCGTGGCGGTGATGTACCTGGGCAAGCTGTGCGAAGTGGCGTCCAGCGACGACCTCTACGCCCGACCGGCGCACCCCTACACGAACGTGCTGCTGGCCTCGATTCCCGAGCCCGACCCCGACGCCGACCACTCGAGCACGTCGATCATCGGGGAACCCCCGTCGCCGGTGAACCCGCCGAGCGGCTGCCGGTTCCACCCACGCTGCCCCAACGCCGACGACCTCTGCTCGCGTGAGGAGCCCACACTCCGCCCGATGGGGGACGGTCACTTCGTTGCCTGCCACCATCCCGTGGAGGTGCCGGTCACCGTCGGGGCCGCGCCCAGCGTGGTGGCCGACGGCACCCCCGACTGACGGACACCACCTGAGCCCACAGCCCACCAACCCCGAAATCTGCCCCGTTCGTAGCGCTGAGCGCCATGATCGAGGCAAATTTCGGGGGTTCGTCGGGCCGGAAGGAGATCCGGCGCTCCACGATGCCGGGGCCGCGCGAGGCGGGGCTGATACCGTCGCTCCGATGCCTGCGGTGCTCGACCTGCGGACGCGAGCCGCGTCCCCTGCCGACGTGGGTTCGGCACTGGCCGCGTGCCGCCACGGACGTGGCGATCCCACCACCCGCCTGCGTTCCACCGGTCGAGGGGCGACGTCGCGCGGCGAGTTCGTCCGCGCCGCGATCACCCCACGGGGCCCCGCAACCGTCCACCTGGCATGGCGCAGCGGCGACGTCGTCGACGTGCTCGGCGCGTGGGGCCCCGGTGCCGACCTGCTCGTCGAGCGGGTCCCGCAACTGGCCGGGGCCGACGACGCCGGTGCCGCCGAACTCGAGCAGGCGGAGCACCCGGTGGTGGCAGCGGCCGCCGCCGCACACCGGCACCTGCGGATCGGCCGCACCGGCGATCCGTACGCCGACCTCCTGCCGACCATCCTCGCCCAGCGCATCACCGCCGGAGAGGCCGTCCGCCAGTGGGCGGCGCTCTGCCGGCTGCTCGGCACACCGGCACCGGGCCCCTTCGACGGGCTGCTGTTGCCTCCGGAACCGGACGTGATGGCCACCACACCCACCTGGCGACTGCACCGCCTCGGCATCGAACGCAAGCGCGCCGCAGCGCTCGTCGAGGTCGCCCGCCACGCCGCCCGGCTGCACGGGTGGAGCGCACTCGGGCCGGACGAGGCAGCGAGCCGTCTGCGGCTCCTGCGCGGCATCGGCGTCTGGACGATCGGCAACGTGCTCGGCACCTCCTGGGGTGACCCCGACGCCGTGGCGGTGGGCGACTACCACCACAGGAACACCGTGTCGTGGGCGCTCGCCCGTGAGCCGCGAGGGACCGACGAACGGATGCTGCAACTGCTCGAGCCCTACCGCGGCCAGCGTGGCCGCGTCGTCCGCCTGCTCGGTCTCCACTGCGGGCACGCCCCGGCCTTCGGCCCACGGCAGCGCATTCTCCCCATGCGGAACTGGTGACTCCATCGTGACCACCGAGATCCACGCCGACATCCGCCCCCACGCCGACCCGATCGCCGAAGGTTCGGCGTGGCGCCGCGCCGTCGGTGTCGGGCTCGCTGCCTACGTGGTGTCGCGGCTGTGCGTCCTCGCCGCGGCGGGCGTGCGGGCGGCACAGCTCGTCGTCGACGCCCGCGAGGACGGCGAGCCCGAATCCACCGCCTGGACCACGATCACCGGTGTCCTCACCTCGTGGGACGGGCGCTGGTACCTCGAGCTGATCCGCACCGGCTATCCCGACTCGATCCCTGCCGACATCACCTACGAGCAGCTCGAGGCCCGCGCCGCGTTCTTTCCCGTGTATCCCTGGCTCGTTCGAGGTGTCGACGTCGTCCTGCCCGGAGGTGACACCCTCGCCGCACTGTTCACCAACTTCGTGCTCGGTGCAATCGCCGTCGTGCTCGTCGGCCTCCTGGCCCGCCGCCTCTACTCGGTCGATGCCGCAGTACGGGCCATGACCCTGTTCGCCATCTTCCCGGGCAGTTTCGTGCTGTCGTTCGCCTACTCCGAGGCGACGCTGAT
>JAWLEC010000257.1:0-2984 GCA_041686315.1 Ilumatobacteraceae bacterium | reverse complement strand
ACCAGATCGGGGCGATCCGCGACGAGCGAACGCACACCTCGCGCCCAGCCGACGAACGGGTCGTCGGGCACGCCTTGTTCCGAGTCAGCAGCCACGTCGATGCGTTACCTTAGGATGCCGGCGACACGGAGACCGCCCGATACACACGATCGACGATCCACCAAGGGGAGAGTGTCTCGACATGGCAGCGGGAACGGGCTACGTGCTCGGCATCGACCTCGGCACCACGTTCACCGCTGCGGCGGCGGCCTCGGAAGGGCGCGCCGAGATCATCTCGCTCGGCCACACGTCGGCCGTCGTCCCGTCGGTCGTGCTGGTACGCGACGACGGCGACGTGCTCGTCGGGGAGGCCGCCGAACGCCGGGCCGACGCCGAACCCAGCCGCGTCGGACGCGAGTTCAAGCGGCGCCTCGGCGACCCCGTCCCCCTCGTGCTCGGCGGCACACCCTTCGGCGCCGAAGCGCTCACCGCCCACCTGCTGCGCTCGGTGTACGACCGGGTCGTCGAACAGCAGGGCGGGCCACCCGAGGCGCTCGTGATCACCCACCCGGCCAACTACGGCGAGTACAAGCTCGACCTCGTCCGCGAAGCGATCCGCCTCGCCGACGTGCCCGACGTGCAACTGCTCAGCGAACCCGAAGCGGCCGCCACCCACTACGCCCAGCAGGACCGGCTCGACGTCGGCGACGTCGTCGCCGTGTACGACTTCGGCGGAGGCACGTTCGACGCAGCGGTGCTGCGCGTGGCCGACTCGGGCTTCGAGATCATCGGCACGCCCGAAGGCATGGAACGACTCGGCGGCATCGACTTCGACCAGGCCGTGTACGCCCACGCCATGAACTCGCTCGGCGACGCCGCCGACGACCTCGATCCCGCCGATCCGGCCACTGCCTCGGCTCTCGCCCGGCTCCGTGACGAGTGCCGCAGCGCGAAGGAAGCACTGTCGAGCGACACCGACACCGACGTCCCCGTGCTGCTGCCGAACCTGCACACCGAGGTGCGCCTCACCCGCGTGGAGTTCGAGGCGATGATCCGGCCCCGCATCAGTGAGACGATCGACAGCCTCGCACGGGCGATCCGGTCCGCCGGGCTGACGCCGGCGGACGTCGGCAAGGTGCTACTGGTCGGCGGCTCGTCACGCATCCCGCTGGTGGCCGAGATGGTGGGCGCTGCCACCAGCCGTCCGGTGGCGATCGACGCCCACCCCAAGCACGCCATCGCACTGGGCGCCGCACTCCACGCCACCGACGCCCGGCCGGGCGCCGTCGCTGCCCCGTTCGGTGCGCCCGTCGCTGCCGCCTCCGGTGTGGCGCTCGCCGGCGCCCCGGCGGCCGCCGCGGCCGGGGTGGGTTCCGACGGGGCGGGGACGGGCACGCAGGGCGCGGCCGCACCGCCTCCGATGCCGCCGCCCACCGCACCCGAACCGGCCGACACCGACTCCTCGGGTGGCGGTGGCCGTCGCACCGGGGTGCTGGTGGCCGCCGTCATCGCCGTGCTGGCGCTCGTCGCCGCCTCCTTCGTCGTACTGACGGGTGGCGGCGACGGCGAGAGCGACGCCGCACCCGAACCCGTCGTACCGGCCACCGACGCCACCGCAGCATCACCCCCGCCCGACACGGCTGCTGCCACGGATCCGCCTGCATCGACCGACGACACGGACGACACCGGCGACGACGACGTGATCGTCACCGCCGGGGAGATCATCCTCGAACCCCTCGACGAGCAACCCGACGACGCGTTCACCGAATCGGTCGCCGCCGAACCCAGCGCCGAACTCCTCGCGTTCGCGAGCCAGGGCGGCACGTCCGACCCCGCCGACGCCGGACCTGCGACCACCACCGACGCCGACGCCGGCTCCGGCTCCGGCTCCGGCTCCGACAGTGGCTCGGGCTCCGACAGTGAGGATGCGGCAGGGCCCACCACGCTGGTCGCGCTGCGCGGCAACGACCCCGGCATCTACGGCGGCACCCGCGACGAGGCGACGTGCGATCCCGAACAACTCGTGACGGTGCTCGACCGGCGCCCCGAGGAAGCCGCCGCATGGGCCGGAGTCCACGAGATCGAGGTCGCCGACATCCCCGACTACGTCGACACCCTCACCGCCCTCAACCTCACCGCCGACACCCGGGTGACGAACCACGGCTTCATCGAAGGCGAGGCGGTCGCTCGCCAGTCGGTGCTGCAGGTGGGCACGGCCGTGCTCGTCGACGAGTTCGGCGTGCCCCGGGTCCGCTGCTCGAGCGGCAGCCCGCTGCTGCCGCCGGAAGCCGTCGAAGGCACCACCGCCTACCGGGGCGCTGCGTGGGACACGTTCGACCCGGTACGCACGGCGGCCGTGGCACCGGCCCCCGAACCCGTGCCCGAGTTCGAAGTGGTCGACGTGGCCGGCGGCGACAACTTCGTCCGGCCCACCGGTTCGAGCGGAGCCACCGACCGTGGGCTCCTGCCCGGCGAGGTGTTGGCCACCGGCCCCATCCAGTTCCCCGACTCACCAGGGGCGTTCGACGTCAACGTCATCGAGATGATCTTCTCCCCCGACGGCGGACCGGTCGTTGCCACGTTCGAGTACTCCATCACCGTGCAGGGCGTGACCGTCAACGGAGCCGGCGACCTCACCGGCGAGTTCGATCCCGTCACCAACACGATGTCGGGCACCGGATTCGGCACCGTCACCGCAGGCGGCTTCGGCGGTGGCGGCGAGGGAGGCTGGTCGGCCACCGTGGCGCCCGAGGCCGGCACCGTCACGGGCACCGCCGGCGACGCCGACGGCCAGGTCTCCTTCGAGCTCACCTTCGAGCCCTACACCCCACCGACCTGACATGTTGCATCCGGTGTCTGACACCGGATGCAACGCCAGCCGGTGTCGGCTGCCGTCACGATCGGGCGATCACGATCGGGGTCTGACAGTGATAATGGGGTTGCCTGCCTGCGGTCGCCGGATTTGACCCTGGGTCTGACTGTCCATATGTGGCTTGTTGGGGATT
>JAWLEC010000256.1:0-2985 GCA_041686315.1 Ilumatobacteraceae bacterium | reverse complement strand
CACGGGATCACCCGACCCAGGCAGTCAGGCATGGCTCGACTCGGTGACGGAAGACGTCGTCGACCCCGACGCCCCGATCATCGACCCGCACCATCACCTCTGGCCCGACGGTGGCAGCTTGCCGTACGGGCTCGACGACCTGCTCGCCGACCTCGGCAGTGGCCACCACGTGGTCGACACGGTGTTCGTCCAGTGCGGCGCGGCCTACCGCACCACCGGACCCGAGCCGATGCGGGTGGTGGGAGAGACCGAGTTCGTCGCCGCCGAGGCAGCGAGGGCACCGCGACGTGTGATGGGCGGCATCGTCGCCCACGCCGACCTCACCGACGCCGCACTGGACGACGTCCTCGATGCACACGCAGAGGCGGCCGGGGGCAGGTTCCGCGGGATCCGCCACGCCCTGTCGCACGCACTGCACCCCGAGGTGATGACGATTCCCGGCCGAGCGCCCGTGGGCCTCTCTGCCGACCCGGCGTTCCGCGCCGGAGTGGCGGCCCTCGGCGAACGCGGCCTCACGTACGACACCTGGCACTACCACCACCAGAACCAGGACTTCGCCGAGCTCGCCCGCGCCGTGCCCGACACCGTGATGGTGCTCGACCACTTCGGCACGCCCATCGGCGTCGGCCCGTATGCGTCGCAGCGCGAACAGATCTTCCAGCAGTGGTCATCCGACATCGAGGCCATCTCGGAGTGCGACAACGTGGTGGCCAAGCTCGGAGGCCTGGCCATGCCCGACAACGGGTTCGGCTGGCACACCGCCGAACGCCCGCCCACCTCCGACGAGTTCGTGGAGGCCCAGCGCCGCTACTACCTCCACACCATCGAGTGTTTCGGTCCCGACCGCTGCATGTTCGAGTCGAACTTCCCGGTCGACCGGCTGTCGATGTCGTACCGCGTCGTGTGGAACGGCTTCAAGAAGATGATCGCCGACTTCTCACCCGCCGAACGCGACGCCATGCTGCGCGGCACGGCGGAGCGGGTCTACCGGCTGTGAGCCGGTCGGGTCACTCCTCGACGGGCATCATGGCCGCCATCACCTCGGCCAACATCCGCGAGCGCGGCGGCATGCCGGGGAACTCCTCCGGCGGCTGCGGGTCGCGGCCTTCGCCGACGCTGTGGAATCGCTCCATGGCGATCTCCATCCACTCCGGGTGGGGGATGATCCAATAGCGGTCGGAACGCACGGCGTCGAGCACCAGGTCGGCGACGGCACCCGGCTGCATCCCCTCGTGGATGGCCCGCTTCACGTAGTCGACCTGGATCTCCTGCCCGGCATCGCGCACCGGAACGTCACCGAGATCGCTCGGCCAGTTGCGTTCGGACTCCATGATGCCGGTGCGGACCCAGCCGGGGCAGAGACAGCTCACACCGATCGGGATCTCGGCCGCCTGCATGCCGTTGTAGAGGTTCTCGGTGAGCGCCACCACCGCATGCTTGGAGGCGTCGTACGGCCCGGCGAGGCCCGGGTAGAGGCCCGCCATCGACGCCGTGTTCACGATGTGGCCGCCGCCCGACATGACGAGGTGTGGCAGGAACGTGCGAACTCCGTACACCACCCCCCAGAAGTTGACGCCCATCACCCACTCCCACGACTCGAGCGGGCCCACCCACGGGTCGCCGGCGCCGACGACGCCGGCGTTGTTGCACACGACGTGGACGGCACCGAACCGCTCGATCGCAGCCGAGGCGAGGGCCTCGACCTGTTCCACCTTGCTCACGTCGGTGAGCACTCCGATCGCATCGACGCCGTGCGTGCCCACTTCGGCCACGGCCGCATCGAGCGCGTCCTGTTGCACGTCGGCGAGCACCACCGAGCAGCCGCTGGCGGCGAAGGCATTGGCGAGTGCCAATCCGATGCCGCTTCCTGCTCCTGTCACCACGGCGACCTTGTCCGGCCCCAGCTCCATCACGTTCCCCTCCCGTCGGGCGGCGTCCGCCGCAGGCGTCACCGTAGACGAGGCAGCCGATGCGCACACGAGGCGCACCGGCTCATCGAGGTCGTCCCCCACCGACCGAGCCGCGGCCGCGAACATGGCGTAGGCTCGCCCCCACCCATGGGAAAGGACCGCCGATGACCGACAACTCCGTACTGACCCATCGCAACGTCGGGATCCTGGCCGTCGAAGCCGTCGAAGCCCCCGAGGTGGTCACCTCGGCGTGGATCGACGAGCAGCTCGCCGACACCTACGAACGCACCGGTCTCAAGGCGGGCACACTGTCCGAGCTGGCGGGCATCGAGTCGCGGCGGTGGTGGCCCGAGGGGGTCACCTTCGACCAGGCAGCCGCCATGGCGGGTCGGGCGGCGCTCGACACCGCCGGCATCGATCCGCGCCGGGTCGGCATGCTCATCTCCACGTCGGTGTGCAAGCACCACCTCGAGCCATCGGTGGCCTGCGCCGTGCACCACCAGCTCGAACTCGGCCCCAGCTGTCTGAACTTCGACGTCGGCAACGCCTGCCTCGGATTCATCAACGGCATGCAGATCGCCGCAGCGGCGATCGATGCCGGGTCGATCGACTACGCCCTCATCGTCGACGGCGAGGGCAGCCGGCACACACAACAGACGACGATCTCACGGCTCCAGCGGCCCGAGACCGAGGCCGCCGACGTGTTCGCCGAGTTCGCCTCGCTCACGCTCGGCTCCGGCGCCGCTGCTGCCGTGCTCTGCCGGATGGACGAGCACCCGGACGCCCACCGGCTCGTCGGCGGCATCGCCCGTTCCGGCACCCAGCACCACGAACTCTGCGTCGGTGACCTCGACCGGATGACCACCGACACCCACGGCCTGCTCGTGGCCGGCCTCGACCTCGCCGAGGCAGCCTGGAAGCACTCGGGGCACGACTTCGACTGGGAGGTGGGGATGGACTGGTACATCATCCACCAGGTCAGTCAGGTGCACACCCGCCTCATCACCGAACGGCTCGGCATCGATCCCGACCGTGCACCGCTGACGTTCCCGCAGTACGGCAACGTCGGCCCCGC
>JAWLEC010000085.1:0-13147 GCA_041686315.1 Ilumatobacteraceae bacterium | reverse complement strand
AGAAGAACCCGTGGGGTTTGTAGGGGTTGGTGCGGTCGATGTGGCCGGCGGCGCGGATGGCGGCGGCGTCGGCCATGCGGCGGACGGTTTCGATGCCTTCGGTCCACTGCGACAGCACCTCGGCGTCGAGTTCGGTGGGGTCGATGTCGGCGAGCACCTCGAGGGTATTGACCGCTTGGAGGAGGGCGGCGCCGACGAGGTCGGCGGCGGCGACGCGTTCGTCGGGGCGCACGAGGCGCAGATGCTGTGGTTCGAGCTCGGACAGTTCCGCGAACGGCGCCAACCGCTGCGCCATCGCCGCCAACCGTGCCGCACGCGCCACCGGATCCTCCCCAGTGACGCCACCCGGACCGGCAGGATCAGCGGCCTCCCCGGTGGTGCTCGAAGCGGCGGTGTCGGACATGCACCCCATCATCGTCAGGGGGTGTCACAGAGTTCGCGGACGCTGAGTCGGACGGGTTGCGCCCGTCGTGCCGGCGCATCACGATCGGGGTCTGACCCCCATCGTGATCAGCCGCGCTCGCCGACCGTCTGGATCTCGTCGACGTCGTAGTCGAACGTGACGCTGCGGTCGGTGGTGTCGAGTGTGCCGCTGCGCCCGTCGCTGGTGGTCCAGGCAATGGCGTAGGAGGCGGTGACCGTCATCCGGAACGGCTGGTCGTCGGGCGACGAGGTGCGGTACGTGTAGCCGCACGGGCCCTCGTCGGTGGTGTCGAGGTCGGGCCGCACGGCGGCGATCGGCACGCCGAGGCCGGCACAGGAGATGACGTCGCCGTTGCCGAAGTCGACCGTGAACCCGCTGAGCGTGCCCGTGGCCTCGGCCCAGGCACCCGAGAGGCCGGCGCGGGCCGACGTGGTGCCGGGGTCGGCGATGGCCAGCCAGAGCCCGAGGTTGACGATGCCGCCCGCCTCGGGAGGCGGGCTGATGTCGGGGGCGGGGAGAGGCAGTCGGGAGCGAGCCCGAGCCGCCGCGTCGGGGACGAGGTCGACGGCATCCACCACCGTCGACCAGTAGAACTCGAGCGCCCCGCCGTCGCAGAGCCGGAACCAGCCCTCCTGCGTGACGCCGTCGACCTCGCGGGTGAGCGGCTCGTTCGACGACTCGCCCGGGGCCACGCCCGCATCGCCCGGCACGAGGTTCGGGAAGTCGCTGCCCCGAGCCCGGCGGTACTCACACGACGGACCCTCGTCGGACACATCCACCGGCCCCGTCACGCCCGACCGGTCACCCGGAACCTCCACCCCCGCCGTGATGTCCCCGTTGCCGCCAGCGCCGACGGTGAAGCCGTCGCCTATACCTGTTGTCGGAACGTCGGGTGCTTCGCCGGTCTGCACAGGATTCTTGGGCCCGGTCTGTGTGCCAGGTGGATTGGACGAACCAGCGTGAGCGGACGCAGGAATCGCGACAACAGTTGATAGCGCAATGAAGACTCGGACTAGGGGCTGCATTCTTCGGCCGTGTTCAGCTTCGCCAGGACTTCGCCGCTGCTTGACTTCCAGGAGGTGCCCACGAGTTCGTAGCGCACGAGCAGTCGCGTGACCACGATTTCGTCGGTGACCAGGGCATCACCTCCATCTGGCGCTGCCCCGATCTCGAAATAGCGCTCGGTGTCAATCTCGCAGACGACGAGTTCAGTGAGATCCGAGCGTCCAGGCACAAGTGCCGGACCAGCGAGGATTTCCGTGCGAGACGGGTTCGCCTCATCTGCTCGGGCTGCGTAGTTGCTATCGAGGAAGCCGTCAAGCTGCGAGATCGCGAGGTCTAGGTTCGCGCCGACGAATAGGCCCTCTATGGCCGCCCGTAGCTCCGGATTCGACGGATCACGGGCGGCCGCCAAGTAGGCGGCATGGGCATCGAAGTACGCCTGCTCGACGGCGGCGAGGGTGGCGGCTTCGTCGTCGACGGTGGTGGTCGGTGCTGCCGTGGTGGGGGCGGCCGTCGTGGATGCGATCGTCGGGGCAGCGGTGGTGTCGGGCGGCTCGGTCGCCGGCGGGGCGGTCGACGCAATGGTGGGTGCGACGGTCGTCTCCGTGGCGTCACTGCTGCCCGAGCAGCCGGTGGCGGCGAGCGTCAGGGCACCGACCACGGCACCGGCCACGAGCGCACCCCCACCTCGCATCGTCACATCGTAGGTCCATCGCCCGACGGCCGAGTCACGTGCCCTTCCCACGGCACCCGGTGGGCGCCGCCGGCTCCGATCCGGAAGGAGCGCGGTCAGGTGACCTGGGTGACGGCGAGGAGGCGGACGACGGGGCGGGCCTCGGCGGCGCTCGCGCCGAGGTCGACCTCGGCGTCGATGCGCCACTCGTTGGTGTCGTCCGGATCTCGCAGGATCTGCGAAACGCGGCCACCCGCACGGTCGAAGCGGAACAGCTCACCCGACCGGGCACCGGCGTCGGTGAGGACCTCGTCGTGCTCGGCCCAGTACGGCGCCATCGCCTCGATCACCGCCTCACCCGACGGCCAGAGGTCGCGGTCGGCGTCGGCCACGATCTCGTCGTGGCCCCGGCGCGCCGCCAGGCGCTGCACCCAGTCGAACATCCGGTTGCGCACCATCACCCGGAACGCCCGCTCGTCGTCGACGATCGTGCGCTCGCCGGTCGGCAACGTCGGCCGCAGCTCGTCCACCGACGCAGCGTCCTCGGGGTGCAGCAGCCGCTCCCACTCGTCGATCAGGCTCGAGTCCACCTGGCGCACCACGGCCCCCAACCACACCTTGATGTCGTCGAGGTCGTCGGTGCGCAGATCCTCGGGCACGTTCTGCACGAGGCCCTTGTACACGTCGGACAGGTACCGCAGCAGCACCCCTTCCGAGCGCTTCAGGCCGTAGCTCTGCACGTACTCGCCGAACGTCATCGCCCGTTCGAACATCTCCCGCACGATCGACTTCGGCGCCACGTTGTCCGAACCCACCCACGGATGCCGCGCCCGGAAGCTGTCGAAGTCCGCATAGATCCACTCGCGGTTGGGCTTCGGGTGCTCCACCTGCGCCAGGCGCTCCATCCGCTCCTCGTACTCCACGCCCGACGACTTCATCTCCGCCATCAGCTCGTCCTTGGCGCGCTTCACCTGCGCCGCCAGGATCACCCCCGGGCTCTCCTGCACCGACTCCACCACCGACAGCACGTCGAGCGCGTGCGCCAGGTCGTCGGCCTCCCGGCCGGCGTCGTCGATCGCCGCCGGCAACCGGCCCACGGCCTCCACCGCCCACAGCGACAGTGGCTGATGGAGGGCGAACTCGTCCTGCAGGTCGAAGTTCACCCGCACCCGCCGCCCGAACTCGTCGGGCTCCGGTGGGAACTCGAGCATGTCGGCGTCCACCAGCGACCGGTAGATCGAGATCGTCCGCTTGATGTGCGCCCGCTGACGTTTGCGAGGCTCGTGGTTGTCGGTGAGCAGCCGCTTGAGGGCCCGGCAACCGTCGATCGCCGTCCCGTCGGGATCGGTCGCCGAGTCCTCGTAGGTCACCGGCCGGTCGAGCAGGCTCATCACCATCTGGTGGTTCACGCGGAAGTGCGACGTCAGCGACTCGGGCTCGCCGTCGCGCATCCGCTCGAACGTCTCCTTCGTCCAGTGCGCGTACCCCCGCTCGGGCTGCTTCTTCTTGACGACCTTCTTGCGGCCCTTCTCGGCCGCCTTCTCCTCCAACCGCTGGTTCTCCACCACGTGCTCGGGCGCCTGCACCCACACGTCGCCCCGGTCGTCGAAGCCCTTGCGGCCCGCCCGCCCGGCGATCTGCGCGAACTCGCGGTTGGTGAGGAGCCGCACGCTGTTGCCGTCGTACTTGCAGAGTTGGGTGAACAGCACCGACCGGATCGGCACGTTCACGCCCACCCCCAGCGTGTCGGTACCGCAGATGATCTTCAGCAGCCCCTCCTGGGCGAGCTTCTCCACGAGCAGCCGGTACTTCGGCAGCAGCCCGGCGTGGTGCACGCCCACCCCGGCGGTGATGAACCGGCGCAGGTCGCGCCCGATGGGGGAGTCGAACCGGAATCCGGCCAACGCCTCCTTCACCGCCGCCTTCTCGGTCTTCGACAGCGGGTCGAGTGCGAGGTAGTTCTGCGCCGCCTCGGTGGCGTCCTTCTGTGTGAAGTGCACCAGGTAGATGGGGGCCTTGCCGCTCTCCAGCAGCTCGGTGACGCTGTTGTGCAGCGTCGTCGAGCGGTACTCGAAGTCGAGTGGCACCGGCCGCTGCACGCTCTTCACCACGGTGGTCTCCCGGCCCGTGCGCTCGGTGAGGTCGCGCCGGAAGAACTCCACGTTGCCGAGCGTCGCCGACATCAGCAGGAACTGCGTGTGCGGCAACTCGAGCAACGGCACCTGCCAGGCCCAGCCCCGCTGCGGGTCGCCGTAGAAGTGGAACTCGTCGACCACCGCCACGTCCACGGGCGTGCGCGGCCCGTCACGCAGCGCCCAGTTGGCGAGGATCTCCTGCGTGCAGCAGATGATCGGAGCGTCGGGGTTCACGGCGGCGTCGCCGGTCACCATCCCCACGTTGTCGGACCCGAAGTCGCGGCACAGGGCGAAGAACTTCTCGCTCACCAGCGCCTTGATCGGCGCCGTGTACACACTCCGCTTGCCGGCCGCCAGTGCGGCGAAGTGGGCGGCGGCCCCGACCAGTGACTTGCCCGACCCGGTCGGCGTGTTGAGGATCACGTGGTTGCCCAGCACCACCTCGAAGACGGCTTCCTCCTGCGCCGGGTAGAGCTCGAGCCCGACCTCGTCGGTGTAGGCGGTGAATCCCTCGATCACCGCGTCGCCGTCGACCGTGCCTGCTCCCTGCCCGTCGGGCAGGAGCGCGTCGGGACGGGGCAGGTGTCGGATCAGTGGTGGCAGCGCCGTCGTCGAGATGGACATCCCCGGGCAGGGTACGGGTGCCGGTTCCCCGTCAGCGGTCGGTGTTCACGATGAGCACGTCGCAGTGGGTCCGTTTCGTCACGTCGCGGGCCACCGAGCCGAGAGCGCTGGCCACGCCCTGCACCCGCTTGTTGCCGACGACGATCATCTGCGCACCCAGCCGGTCGGCTTCGTCGCACAGCACGTCGGCAGGTTCGCCGGCGGCGAGTGTCCTGGTGGTCCGCGGGTAGCCGAGCGACGAACTCAGTTGCTCGAGGAACTGCTGGTGCTCCTTGGCCTTCTCCGCTCCGTAGCCCTTGCTGCCCGACAGCCCGCTCTCGTTGCGGTCGACGCACATCACCAGGCACAGGCCGGCGTCGAGCCCTCGGGCAATTTCCGCTGCTCGCTGCGCAGCGTGGCGTGATCGTTCGGATCGGTCGACGCCGACCAGGATTTCGTTCATGGTGATTCCTCTCCGCGGCGCCCGTCTCGGCCCGCTCGCTCGACCATATCGAATCGCCGGCCGCCGGTCGGGATGCTGCTCCCACCAGCGTCATCCATGGTCGACGCGACGACCCCGTTCGGGCCCGCTGTCACACCCGCTGCGGCCGTCCGAACCGGGCGTCGAGCCGCTCGGCCACGCGTACCACCGGATCACCGGTCGGCTCGGACAACCCGCTCGCCGTCAGCGCCGTGTCGTCGAGTTCGGCGATCGTGGCCGTCCGTAGCGCCCACGGTGGATGGTCGACGGGATGGTGACGCAGCCGACCACGCCATTCGGCGACGGTGCCCCAGCGCGCGGTGAGGAACTCGTCGAGCGACGTGGGTTCGATTCGGTCGCCGATGTCCACCACCAGCTTCGTCCGAGCGGGTGGGATGCCGGGCCAGCGACGGTTGCGGGTCTGGTAGGTCCACCGCTCACCGTGCGGACCGGCCTCCCGGTGGATCGACATTCCCGCCCAGATGTACGGGAAACCGATCGTCCAGCGGGCGAACGCCACTGCCGGGAACCGGGTGGCGTCGAGCGACAGGAACCACACGGCCCGATGCCCCCGCGAGTCGACCACGTAGGTCCGCACGTTCGTCTCGGCGAACGTGGAGATCCACGGCAGCGACGGCAGCCACGGTGGGCCGGCCCGCCGCATCCGGAACGGCACGAGCGACACCCACGCCTGCGGGACGCCGTCGTCACGCGTCGCCGGGAACGTGTCGACGCGCAGGCCCTCGGGCAGCAGCGCCTGCACCTCGGCGGGCTCGTACGGCCAGTGCACGAACGTGAGGTCGTCCCACGTGTTGCGGAGCCACGCCCGCCGCACGGGCGACGGGCATTGCGGCGTCAGCGGCAGCGGATCGGCAGATGTCGGTACGCTCGTCACGTGGCCAAGCATGACATCGAATCCGTCGAAGTGGACCGCCAGTCGCACGTCGAGGTCCTCTTCGACGACGGCGTCCGCGCCCGCTTCGAGCTGGGCCCGCTGCGCCAGGCATGCCCGTGCGCCGACTGCAACGCACGCCGGATCCGCGAGCAACCCGTCGCTCCCTGGGTCGACGAGGGCCAGACGATCACCGTCACCAACGCTGCGCTGGCCGGTGCCTGGGGTCTCGACCTCGACTGGAGCGACGGTCACTCCACGGGGATCTACTCGTGGGAAAAACTCCGCGAGTGGGTCGACGCCGGCGCGGTGGGCACCGTCGACTCCTGACCTCCGGAGCCAGGATCCTTCAGCCCCGCACGATGTCGGCGAAGGCGGGCAGCGCCATCGCCGGGCCGCTCAGCAGGAACTCGGTGATGCACGAATCACGCCAGCTCGGCAGCTCCTCGCGGATCTTGTCGGGCGGGCCGACGAGGGCGACGTCTTCCACCATCTCCAGTGGGATGGCCGCAGCGGCCTCCTGCTTCTTGCCCTGCAGGTAGAGGTCCTGCACCCGGTCGGCCACGTCGCCGTAGCCCATCCGGGCGAACACCTCGTAGTGGAAGTTGGCGCCCTTGGCCCCCATTCCGCCTGCGTAGAGGGCGAGGAACGGCCGCACCATGTCGGCGCACTGCTCGACGTCGTCGCCCGGGATCAGCATCACCGTGGCCGTCACCTCGAACCGGTCCTTCTTGGTGGGGTCGCCCGACGCTTCGAAGCCCCGCTCGAGGCACTCCCGGTAGAAGCCGTCCTCCTTGGGGGAGAAGAACAGCGGCAGCCACCCGTCGCAGATCTCCGCCGACAGGGCCACGTTCTTCGGGCCCTCCGCGGCGAGGTAGATGGGGATGTCGTTGCGCAGCGGGTGCACCGTGGACTTCAACGCCTTGCCGAGCCCGGCTCCGCCCTGGAACGGCATGTCGTAGAACTCGCCGTGGAACTCCACCGGCTCGTCGCGGGCGATGATCCGGCGCACGATCTCCACGTACTCGCGGGTGCGGGCGAGCGGCTTGGGGTAGGGCTGGCCGTACCAACCTTCCACCACCTGCGGCCCGGATGCGCCGAGCCCCAGGATGAACCGGCCCCCGGAGAGATGGTCCATCGTGATCGCCGCCATCGCCGCAGCGGCGGGCGTGCGCGCCGACATCTGCATGATCGCGGTGCCGAGCTGCACCTGCTCGGTGTGCGCTCCCCACCAGGCCAGCGGCGTGAGCGCATCGGACCCGTAGGCCTCGGCTGTCCACACCGAGTTGAATCCGAGCCGCTCGGCCTCCTGCACGGCCTCGAGCGCCCCCGATGGCGGGCCCGACGACCAGTATCCGGTGTTGTACCCCAGCTTGATGTCACCCATACCCGAACCGTAGGTGACCGCGAGTGCGCCCGGCCTGTCGGAACGTGCATGCTGGGGGAGTGGGAGCGAGCGACGACGACCGTCTGGTGGTGACGGACTCGGTCCGCGTCCCACGCCACGAGCTGGACGTGCGCTTCAGCGCCTCGGGCGGGCCCGGCGGCCAGCACGCCAACAAGGCGGCCACACGGGCCGAGCTCACGTTCCACGTCGAGACGTCGGCGGCGTTCACCGACGCCCAGCGGTCGCGGGTGCTCGCCCGGCTCGGTCCGGTGGTGCGCGTGGTGGCCGACGACGAGCGCTCGCAGCTGCGCAATCGCGCCCTCGCCGAGGAGCGGCTGGCCGCCAAGCTGCGTGGCGCCCTCCACGTGCCACGCAAGCGGCGCACCACCCGTCCCACCCGCGGTTCGCAGCGCCGCCGGCTGCAGGCCAAGCAGCAGCGCAGCGAGCTGAAGCGCAACCGCCGACCTCCCGCCCCCGACGACTGATCCCCATCTCCGCCGGCGCGCGAGAGCGTTTGCGTTGCAGAATCTTCGGGACGCCCCAAGATTTTCGTCACGCAAACGGTGGTGGAGCCGGGGTTCAGGGCGAGCCCACGCTGTCGAGAGCCGATTCGACGAGGGAGTCGGCGTCCTCGTGGGGGAGGACGGGCCGATCGGCGGGCGATGCCGGGGCGTCGAGCACGGCGCACCCGCCGTCATCGCACGACAGCCAGGCCCCGGGGTCGAACGGGTCGGCCAGCTCGAAGCGGTTGTAGACGGACGCATCCTGCAGGAACGCCCGCAGCGCCACGGGGCGCTCGATGCGCGACAGGTCGAACTCGTGGAACCGTGGCGTGCCGTCGACGTCGAACAGCACCGTCAGGTCCGGCTCGGCGCCCGAGTCGGGTCTGCGCAGCGTCAGCGGATCGTCGAGGAGCCCCACCGATTCCGCCTCGTCGAGGAACAGCTGGATGTCGCCCTCGGCGAGACGCCCCTCGAACCAGCCGCCGGTGGTGCCGGCGACCACCAGCCCGTCACCGTAGATCGTCAGCAGCGGCACGGCCGGCCCGACGGGCACCCGTGACGAGATCTGTGCGATCACCGTTCCCACCGTGGTGTCGTACGCATAGGAGTTCACAGGCGGCAGCGTCTCGAACCCGCCGGGTGACGCCGTGATCGTCGTGACCGGCGCAGGTTCCGACGCCGGCACCGTGGCATCCACGGTGCCGGTCGACGCATCGTCGTCCGAGCCGCTGCAGCCGGCCGACACGGCCAGGACGCCCGCCGCCACGACGGCGAGCCGGCACATCGACGTCAGACCGCCTCCAGCGCGTCGACGGCCTCGGCGCCCAGTGCCCGGGCGACGATGGCGTTCGTGTACCGGCCGCCGACGGTGTTGAGGCCGTGGGCGATCCTTGCATCGCGGCGTGCGGCACCCAGTGCGCCGTGCAGGGCCACCTCGAGCTGGTACGGCAGTGTGGCGTTGGTGAGCGCATACGTGCTCGTGTGCGGCACGGCGCCCGGCATGTTGCCCACGGCGTAGTGCACCACGTCGTGGACCACGTAGGTGGGATCGTCGTGGGTGGTTTCGCGGGTGGTGGCGATGCATCCGCCCTGGTCGACCGCCACGTCGACGATCACCGCCCGAGGCTTCATCTGCTCGACCATCTCGTCGGTCACCACCACCGGCGCCCGTCCACCCGCCACCAGCACCGCGCCGATTACCAGGTCGGCGTCGGCAACGGCCCGCTCCACCGCACCTCGATTCGATGCCGCCGTCACGATCCGGCCGCGATGGATCTGGTCGACGAAGCGGAGGCGGTCGAGGTTCTTGTCGATCAGCACCACCTCGGCCTCCATCCCGGCAGCGATCCACGCCGCGTTCCACCCCACGTTGCCGGCGCCCAACACCACCACCTTGGCGGGCCGCACTCCGGGAGCGCCGCCCATCAGCACTCCCCGTCCCCCGTTGTGCCGCTCGAGATAGTGGGCACCCATCTGCGGCGCCAGTCGCCCGGCGACCTCGCTCATCGGTGCCAGCAGGGGAAGTGAACCGTCACCGTTCTGGACGGTCTCGTAGGCGACGGACGTGGTGCCCGCCTCCAACAGGGCGCTCGCCACCTCGGGATAGGCAGCCAGATGCAGATAGGTGAACAGGGTGAGATCGTCGCGGAGGAAGCGGAACTCGTCGGGCTTGGGCTCCTTCACCTTCACCACCATCTCCTGCGACCAGGCGTCGGCGGCGGTCGGCACGATCTGCGCACCCGCCGCCACGTAGTCGTCGTCGGTGATCGACGCTCCTTCGCCGGCGCCCGTCTCCACGAACACGTCGATGCCGTGCCGCTCGAACTCGCGCACACCGTCGGGCGTCATGGCCACCCGATGCTCGGCGATCTTCACCTCTCTCGGCACCCCGACCCTTGCGATCGCGGGTTCGCCCGCTCGGTCGGCCGGCGCAACAGCGGTACGGGTGTCGACGTCCATGAGCGACATCATGCCCGACTGTCATGTCCGCAGCGAGCCTCCGTGGTGACTACCGTCGGTGGTCCGATGACGAACAGCGAGCCTGCGAGAATCCATGTCGGTCCCGAACCCGCTCCGGGTTGGCTGTCCGACGCCGTCGTCGAGGGCGGCGGCCACCTGGTCACCGCCGCCGAGGCCGAAGGTGTGGTCTGGGGCAGCGCCAGCGACGTCGACGGATTGTTTCGCTTGCTCGACGCCGCCGGCGGTGTGCGTTGGGTGCAATTGCCCTTCGCCGGCATCGAGAACTTCGTCGAGCACCTCGACACCGATCGCGTCTGGACGTGCGGCAAAGGGGTGTACGCCGATCCCGTCGCCGAGATGGCCCTGGGGCTGGGCCTCGCCGGTCTGCGGGGCCTGGCGTCGTACTCACGGGCCACGACGTGGACCGGTCCGATCGGCACCAACCTGCTCGGTGGCCGGGTCACGATCCTCGGCGGCGGTGGCATCACCGAATCGTTGGTGCGGCTGCTGCAACCGTGGGACTGCCGGATCACCGTGGTGCGCAATCAGGCGCAGGCGATGGCGGGTGTCGACGACGTGCTGGAGGCCGACCGGTACGCGGATGCGCTTCCCGGAGCCGACCTGGTGGTGCTCGCTCTCGCACTCACGCCCGACACCGAGGAGATGTTCGGCATCGACGAGTTCCGGCTGATGGAGCCCCACGCCTGGCTCGTCAACGTCGCCCGCGGCCGCCACGTCGTCACCGACGATCTCGTGGAGGCGCTGCGCGACGGCGTCATCGGCGGGGCGGCGCTCGACGTCACCGAGCCCGAGCCGTTGCCCGACGGTCATCCGCTCTGGTCGCTGCCGAACTGCATCATCACCCCACACGTGGGCAACACGCCCGACATGGCGGTGCCGTTGCTGGCTCAGCGCGTCACCGACAACGTCCGGCGCTTCGGCCACGGTGACGAACTGCTCGGTCTCGTCGACGTGGAGGCCGGGTACTGACGCTCGTAGCGTTCGGGGTGTCGTGAGCCGAACGCACTACGAGATCCTCGGCGTCCGCCGGGACGCGAGCACGGAGACGATCCGTGAGGCCTACCGTCGCCTCGCCCGTGAACGCCATCCTGATCGCACGGCAGCCGGCGGCCCCGTCGCCGCCGGTCCGTCGATGCCCGAGATCAACGAGGCCTACCGTGTCCTCAACGACCCCGGCCGGCGGGCCGTGTACGACGCCGGCCTGCGCGGCCAGCGGCTCGGCCCGGCTGCGCCGGCACCCGACCGTGATCCGGGCCGACCGGCCGAGTCGGCCCCACGGATGCCGATGCATCCGAGTCACTCGGCGCCGGCCCGCATCCCGTGGCGGTCACTGCTGGTGGTGGGTATCGTCGCCATCGTCGGCATCGTGGTGCTCGCCCAGTTCACCGAGCCGGCGGAGCCACTCGGCCCCGACGGCATCCTGCGGGTCGGTGACTGCGTGGAGATCGAACCCGACAACGATGCCCGGGAAGTGGCCTGCACCGGTGACCCGTCGGTGGACCGCAAGGTGGCGGCTTTCGTGGCGTTCGACGCTCCGTGCCCGGGCGGTACGGCCCCTCATCGTGATCGCCAGGGGATGGGTGTCGCCTGCGTCGATTTTCCCTGACCCTGCTAGCTTGTGGGTTCCCTCAGGGGCGATTAGCTCAGCTGGAAGAGCGCCACGTTCACACCGTGGAGGTCGGGAGATCGAGACTCCCATCGCCCACCCTGCAAGCCCTGGTCAGAGGTCATATGGCCGGACCGGTCCGGTTGCGAGGAACCGCCAGGTGCACAGGATTTCCCGCTAGCAGTTGTGGCGCACCACGTCGCAGCGGATGCCGTGGTACGAGTCGCCACCAGACGACACGTCTGGATTCGATGTCCGGATTGCGTTCGGAGCGGTGGCCAGACGGGTATCTGTATCAGTCGGTGCTTCGCGCCGAGGTGGCCGCCCGGTACGGGCTCAGGTTCGATCCGATCGTGAACGGCCAAGCCGAGATCGCCGGCGTGCCGACCGAGCTCCTCGATCAGTTCTCGAAACGGGCCCGGGAGATCGAGGCGGAGATGGGCGACAAGCTCGCCGACTTCGCCCAGCGCGAAGGTCGTGATCCGACGGACTTCGAGTACGCGGCCAACACACGATCGCCGACTGCGCACGAGTGTGGGGGAGCCGGTGCGCAATTGCGAGATCTCGAAGGCGTCGCCTACGACGCCGGGCGTCTCTGCCACGCGCTCGAGGAATGGAAGTACTGGGCCAACGGACGCAACCTTGACAACGCCGCGCTGGCCGAGATCGCCGCCACGCTGTCAGAAATTGGTGATTATGCGGTGGGTCGTTCGCACTCCGAGGTCCCACACTTCGCCCGGCGGTGCGGCGCGGTGGACGTGTTCGCGATCTGGGATTACCGAGTGGGTCAGGCGAGCGCGTACGTGCCGATCTCGCGTCGGTCCTGCCAGTCAACGCAGTGAACATTCTGTAGCGGCCCGGAGGGGTCGACCGGCGCCGGACCGCCGGTGTGTGGCGGTCTGTAGAGGTGAGGGCCGACGCTCCGACTCTGCCGATGGCGGACCCGACCGAAGTGGCCGCGCTGTCAGCAGCGTGGCATCAGTTGATGATGCTCATCCGAATCGAGCCCGTGAAGGTGTCGCCGTCGACCTGTCCCCAACCCTCTTCCGCGAGGAGAACCCCGTCGAACTCGCCGGTGCCGTCGCTCAGCCCGGTGAAGCGGCGGAGGCCGGCGGCGTCGACGAGTCCGGCACGGAACGCGCCGGACTCGGCTGCCGACGTGAAGGCGACCACTCCGTCGATCGGATCGGTGACGCCCTTGGGATCGATGGTCACGATGGCGCGCTCGTCGGGCGCTGGGACGAAGCGATCGTCGGTCCCCGAGTAGGTGCACGACTCGGTCGATTCGCCGATCACGCAAACGACGTCGACGATGGCGCTCTCTCCATCGATGCCAGGCTCGAATTGAGGGTCGTCTCCGACGAACCAATCCATCGTGAAGCGGCCATCAGGACTGTTGGCGGGTGAGAAGACGAATACATGGGCGGTCGATCCCTCGAACTGCCCGACGCCTCGCGTCGC
>JAWLEC010000255.1:0-3009 GCA_041686315.1 Ilumatobacteraceae bacterium | reverse complement strand
CATCTCCGAGGTGCAGGGCGACGGACCCACGTCGCCGCTCGTCGGCGAGACCGTGGTGGTCGACGCCGTCGTCACCGGCATCTTCCCGGGCCTGCAGGGATTCCACCTCCAGGAAGAACCCGGCGACTCCGACGGCAACCCCGCCACCTCCGAAGGCATCTTCGTGTTCCGCGGCACGCTGCCCGACGGCGTGGGAGTCAACGACGTCGTGCGCGTCGAGGCCACCGTCAGCGAGTTCGTCACCAGCGGCGGCGCCTCCTCGCTCACCCAGCTCACCCGCTCGACCGTCGTCGACTGCGACCTGCCGCCCGTGACGATCACCCCGACCGAGATCGAGCTGCCCCGCACCGAGCCGGGCGACCTCGAGCCCTTCGAGGGCATGCTCGTCACCCTGCCCCAGTCGCTGGTGATCTCCGAGTACTTCAACTTCGACCGCTTCGGCGAGGTCGTGCTCACCTCCGAGCGCCAGCTCACCCCGACCGCCGAGTTCGAGCCCGGCCCGGCCGCCGTCCAGGCCGCCCTCGAGAACTCGCTCGACCGCATCACCGTCGACGACGGCCGCAGCTCACAGAACCCCGACCCGGCGATCCACCCCGGCAACGGCGAGGAGTTCGACCTCGACAACCTGTTCCGCGGCGGCGACCTCGTCACCGGCATCACCGGTGTCATCGACGACACCTTCGGCCGGTACCGCCTCCAGCCCACCGCCTACGGCACGTTCACCGAAGCCAACCCGCGCCCCGCCGCGCCCGACCCGGTCGGCGGCAACCTGCAGGTCGCCTCGTTCAACGTCCTCAACTACTTCACCACGATCGACACCGGCGCTCGCATCTGCGGGCCGGCAGAAGACCAGGGCTGCCGGGGCGCCGACAGCGAGATCGAGCTCGTGCGCCAGCGCGACAAGATCGTCTCGGCCATCACTGCCATCGACGCCGACGTCGTGGGCCTCATCGAGATCGAGAACCACGTCGACGACGCCGCGGTGACCGACCTCGTCGACAGCCTCAACGCCGTTCCCGGCGCCGGGCCGTACGCGGCGATCGAGACCGGTCCGATCGGCGGCGACGCGATCAAGGTCGCCTTCATCCATCAGCCGGCATCCGTCACCCCCGTCGGTGACTTCGCGATCCTCGACTCCTCGGTCGATCCCCGCTTCATCGACACGCTCAACCGCCCCGTGCTGGCCCAGACCTACCGCGACAACGCCACCGGTGGCGTGTTCACCGTCGCCGTCAACCACCTCAAGTCGAAGGGCTCGTCGTGCGCCTCCTTCGGCGACCCGAACACCGGTGACGGATCGGGCAACTGCAACGGAACCCGCACGGCAGCCGCCGAGGCGCTCGTCGACTGGCTCGCCACCGATCCGACCGGCAGCGGCGACGACGACGTGCTGATCATCGGCGACCTCAACGCCTACGACAAGGAAACCCCGATCGACGCCATCGTCGCCGGCGCCGACGACATCACCGGAACCAGCGACGACTACACCGATCTGCTCGCGCAGTTCCTCGGTGAGGACGCCTACTCCTTCGTGTTCGACGGACAGGTCGGCTACCTGGACCACGCGCTGGCGAACGCTGCGATGCTCGACCAGGTGACCGGTGCGACCGTGTGGCTCATCAACGCCGACGAGCCCGACCTGATCGACTACGACACGTCGTTCAAGCAGCCCGCCCAGCAGGCGATCTACGCCCCCGACGAGTACCGGTCATCCGACCACGATCCCGTGATCGTCGGGCTCGACGTCTGCGACTCGATCGCCCCCACATTCACGGAGCTGACCGCCACCCCGAACGTCCTGTGGCCGCCGAACGGCAAGTACGTCGACGTCGAGACCACGGTCGTCGTGAGCGACAACTCCGACCCGGCCCCGACCGTCCGGCTGGTATCGGTGACGTCGAACGAACCCGACAACGGCATCGGCGACGGCAACACGGTGAACGACATCGTGATCGTCGACGACGACAGCTTCCGCCTCCGCGCCGAACGCTCCGGTCGCGGCACCGGACGGATCTACACGATCACGTACGAGGCCGAGGACGCCTGCGGCAACACCGCAACGGACTCGGTGACCGTGTCGGTCCCCCGCAACCGACGGGGGCGGTGAGGGGCCGATCGCACCGCCTCGAGGAGCCAGCGATCTCGGTGGCGTGAGTCCCGCAATCCGGGACGGAGACCACCGAGATCGCAGGGTCCGCATGGTGCCGGACCCCTCCCTGGGGGGATCCCAGTGCCGGGTGGGGCGTGCTGATTAGCCTCGCGGTCGCATGAAGCGGCAGTGGATGGCCTATGTGATCGTGGCGCTGCTCGCGATCGGCGCCGGTGTGGCGATCGCCGGGCTGCCGAACAACGTGCCCGTCGACGCCACGATCGTCCCGTCGACCTCCACCGACGCATCGGAGCCGACGACGGCGCCGACCACGGCCGACACCACGACGCCGGAAACGACGACGCCCGAGACCACCACACCGGACACCGCGCCGGGTGACACGGCTCCAGCCTCGACCGAGCCCGACATCACCGAGACGACCGACCCCGAGGCGCTGCCCGATCGAGCCGAGATCGTCGTCGCCGTCGCCAACGGCGCCGGCATCGCCGGCACCGCCGCCCGCAACGTCGAACGACTCGCCGCCCTCGGCTACGAGCAGCTGACACAGCTCGACGGCACCGAGATCGTCGAGTTCACGGTGATCTACTTCGCCGACGGCTTCGACGCCGCCGCCGACCGGATGGCCGAGGAGTTCGAGCTGCTCCCGGTCTTCGTCGCCCCCCTCGAGGACGCCCCTGAGGTCGTCGGCCTGCCCGACGACACCGAGCTGCTCGCCTATGTCGGCATCGACCGCGCCAACTGACCCCGCCCGACGGGCCTCCCTCGGGGATCTCTGTCGCACCCCCTCGTCATCATGGTTGGCGTATGGAATCCGCCACCACCGTCGACTTCGCCGCCACCGCCCGCACGCTCACCCGTGAGGCGCGGCGGCGAGGCCTCGTCGGGCCGAGCTTCCGGTG
>JAWLEC010000254.1:0-3033 GCA_041686315.1 Ilumatobacteraceae bacterium | reverse complement strand
GGGACAAGCTGGCGCTCGGCATGGCCTGGACGCTCGGCCTGATGACGATCAGCTTCGGCCTGGCGAGCGTGACGATGCGGGGACGCACGAAGCGGGGGTGAGGTGGACGTCGCCGCTGGTCGATGATCTTGAGTCGCGGGTTGTCAGGTTGAATGAGTGAGAGTAATGTGATGAGTGGTCAGAACACCACTCATCTTCTCCCTGGAGGAATTCACGATGCTCGTGCAGAACTCTCCCTTCCGTGAACTCGACGCCCTGTTCAACCAGCGCACGGATCCCCGCTCGGCGTGGGTGTCGGGCCGTCCGATGCCGATGGACGCCTACCGGCGCGGCGACAACGTGTGGGTCCACCTCGACCTGCCCGGCGTGGCCGCCGACTCGATCGACATCTCGGTGGAGCGCAACGTGCTCACCGTGTCGGCCGAGCGCTCCTACCAGCGCCAGGAGGGCGACCGCGTCTACTTCGACGAGCGCCACGAGGGCACCTTCCGTCGCCAGGTGAGCCTGGGCGAGGGTCTCGACGCCGACGGCATCGAGGCCGACTACAGCGACGGCGTGCTCACGCTGCGCATCCCCGTGGCCCCGCAGGCCAAGCCCCGCAAGATCAGCGTGGGCTCCGGCCAGGCGAGCCTCGAGTCCAGCGCCACCGAGAGCTGACCCCCTTCCGTCGAGCGCCGACACGGCGCCGGGCCCTCCTCATCGAGCGAGGCGCCCGGCGCCGTTGTCGTTTGCGTGACGGAAATGTTGGCACGCCCCAACGAAAGCGTCACGCAAACGTGAGGGCGCCTGGAGGGCCGGGACCCCCATGTTCGTTTGCGTGACGGAAATGTTGGGACGCCCCAACGAAAGCGTCACGCAAACGGGGTGGATGTCGGCCTCGGGCGGCTGATCGTCCGGGATATCTTGATCGTTCGGGATTACTCGGATATTGTCGCTGCGATGGTCCCCGACTACGAGCTCCCGTCGACCGTCGCGGCCGACACCCCCGAGAAGTTGAAGGCCATCGCCGAACCCGTCCGGGCCCAGATCCTCGATCTGGTCCTCGAGCGTGCCGCCACGGTCACCGAGCTGGCAGCGGCGCTCGACCGACCCAAGTCGTCGGTCGCCTACCACGTCGACGTCCTCGTCGACGCCGGGCTGCTCACCGTGGTGCGGACCCGCCAGGTGCGCGCCGTCGAGGAACGCTTCTACGGCCGCACCGGCCGCACCATCGTGATCGGTACCGGTGCCGGTCCCGACGGCGGAATCGGCCAGAACTTCCTGGCGCAGGCGCAGGCCGAAGCGCTCACCGATCATCCCCGCGGGATGCAGTCCACGATGCGTCACGCCCGCATTCCCCTGGCGCGGGCGGAGGAGTTCTTCTCCCGGGTGGTGGAGCTGGCCGAGGAGTTCACCGCACTGCCCCGCGAAGGCGACACGGTGTTCGGGTTCGTCGCCGCCGTCTACGCCACCGAGTATCCCGTCCTGTCCGAGTCGTCCGAGCCGTCGGCGACGGAGACCACGCCGTGACCGAGACCACCACCGAATCCGCCGGCGAACCGACCGGCGAACCGACCGGCGAACCCACCGATCGCGCTGCGAGCACGACGGCGACACGGACGGGCCTCGACCCGAAGCGACTGGGCGGCGACTACTTCAAGCTGTTCTCGGCCAGCACGATCTCCAACCTGGGCGACGGCATCGGGGTGATCGCGTACCCGTGGTTGGCCTCGGCGATCACCCGCAACCCGCTGCTGATCGCCCTGGTCGGCGTGGTGCAACGCCTGCCGTGGCTGCTGTTCAGCCTGCCGGCCGGCGTGATCACCGACCGCTACGACCGGCGACGGTTGATGGTGTGGTCCAACACGATCCGCGCCGCGGTCACCCTGTTCGTGGCGTTCGTGGTGCTCGGCCGCCAGGAGGCGCTGCCCGGCCCCGACGCCGTCGCCGACGCCGCCACGGTCATCACCACCGACGCCGCGCTCTACGTGCTGGTGTTGGCCGCCACCCTGCTGCTCGGGATCGCCGAGGTGCTCTACGACAACTCCGCGCAGACGTTCATGCCGTCGATCGTGCATCCCGACAATCTCGAGAAGGCGAACGGGCGCTTGTGGAGTCTCGAACAGGTGGCCAACACGTTCGCCGGTCCACCGCTGGCCGCCCTGCTGATCGCCGTGGCGTTCTCCCTGCCGTTCTTCGTCGACGCCGCCACCTTCGCCGTGTCGGCCGTGCTCATCGCCCTCATCCACCGACGGCCGGAGGCGGTCGCCGCCGCCGCGGCGCTGCGACCCGAGCGGCGACCCTGGCGCGTCGAGCTCGCCGAGGGCTTCCGCTGGCTCTGGGGGCACGACCTGTTGCGCCCGCTGGCGGTCACGCTCGGGCTGCTGAACATGATCGCCACGGCTTCCACGGCCACGCTCGTGCTCTACGGCCAGGAGGTGCTCGGCACCAGCGCCACCGAGTTCGCCCTGCTCGGAACGGGCGGAGCCATCGGTGGCGTGGTCGGCGGCTGGACGGCGTCGTCGATCGCGAAGCGGATCGGGGCCGGCCCGTCGCTCGGCCTCACGCTCGTGGGTGGCGGCATCTCCACGATGGTGATCGGGATGATCAGCTGGTGGCCGATCGCCTGGGCGATGTTCGCCTTCTTCATGTTCACGGCGGTGTTGTGGAACGTGATCACGGTCAGTTTCCGCCAGACGATCATCCCCGACCACCTGCTCGGGCGGGTCAACAGCGTCTACCGGTTCTTCGGCTGGGGCATGATGCCGATCGGTGCGGCGCTCGGCGGCCTCATCGTGGTGGTGGCCGAGTCGTTCGCCACCCGTGAGCTGGCGCTGCGGATGCCCTGGTTCGTGGCGGGCGGCATGTCGTTGGTGCTGTTCGTGTTCGCTGCTCCGAAACTGACCACGGCGAAGTTTGCCGCCGCTCGCGCCGACGCCCTGTCGGACGACGCCTGAGCGGACACCACTCGACTGTTTGCGTGACGGAATTGTCGGCCCGTCCCGACGAAACGTCACGCAAACGTGGTGAGGGCCGGCGATGGGCGGTCGGGAG
>JAWLEC010000253.1:0-3036 GCA_041686315.1 Ilumatobacteraceae bacterium | reverse complement strand
ACGCTGACGCGCCACTGGGTCGTCGGGCTGGTGGTCGGCTCGTTCGTGCTCGTGCTGGGCATGGCGGCTGCGTTCCTGCCGCAGAAGACGTATCAGGCCTCGTCCACCCTGGTGCTCGACCTGGCGGACGACACCGACGCCGACCTGTCGATCCAGCAGATCAACTTCCTGCTCCCTGCACTGCAGGAGTGGGCTCAGAGCAGCAGCCTCCGCGACGCCGCCGAGGAGCAGGTTCCCGAGGAACTCCAGCGGCCGCGCCCGGGCATTGGTGCCGAGGTCGACTCGAGCGTGCTGCGGATCACCGCGCAGGGCACCTCGCCGGCGGGTGTGGCGGCCTGGGTCAACGCGGTGTCGGAGGCGCTGATCGCCGAGCGCAGCGGTGTGGGCCCGCTGGAGCTGGTGCAGCTGGATCCGGCGTTCGAGCCGAGGGCGCCGATCGCACCGAACCCTCGACCGATCCTGCTCGCCAGCATGGTCGTCGCCGCGATCGCGGCGGTGTTCTCTGCGCTCGCCGCCGAGCGCATCATGCAGGCTTTCGACACCCGCCACGCGGTTCGCGAGCGTCTCGGGACGACCATTCTCGGCGAGATCCCGAAATTCGGTCGCTCCGAGCGCAAGTTGCCGCTGACCAAGCTCCTGCGTGAGGGGTCGGGGGCGTCGAACGAGGTCTTCACCGCGTTCGAGACGATCCGCATCAACGTCGAGTTCCGACTGCTCGACACCCCCGATTCGGCGATCAGCGTCATCTCGCTCGACCGCCACGCCGGCAAGACCACGGTGGCGGCCGGGATGTCCTGTGCACTGGCCAAGGTCGGCCGTGACGTGGTGGCGATCGAGGCCGACCTGCGCCGGCCGACACTGGCCGAGCAGTTGGGCACGACGCGCCGCCACGGTCTCGGCGATCTGTTCGCGTCGGGTGACAACGAGATTGTGCTGCAGTCGACCAGCTACTCGACACTCAAGGTGTTGACGGCGGGATTGCCGGTCGGGCGCGCCGCCGATGTCATCGGTGCGACCCTGCCGAGGGTGCTGGACGCGTTGGCCGTGCCGGGTCGCACGATCGTGGTCGACTCCCCGCCGTTGCGAGGTGCGCCCGAGAGCTCGATCGTCGTGTCGAGGGCTCACCACGTGGTGCTGGTCGTCGGACACGATCAGACCGATCTCGACACGCTGTCGGAGGCGGTTGCGCGCATCAACGAGGCTGGCGGCACGCTGCTCGGCATCGTGATCAACCGGGTACCGCGCCGCAAGGTCCGCAGGGACGCGTACCCGGAGTTCAACGATCGTCGCCAGAATGCTGCGGCACTCGACCAGCCTCCGTCGGGGGAGCCGGTGGGAGCCGACGCCGACGGGGGTCCTCGCGCGGCGACTCGACACGCCGATGACCTTCCGTCGACGGTCACCTAGCGCCGGTCGCCCGCGCCGGCGATGACGATCGCGTGACGGACGCGTGACGGTCCCGTGGCCGTTTTCGGGCCGCGGGTTTGGGGCCGGGTCGCGGCGGGCATGTTGTTGCCGATCTCCGGACGAATGTCACTGTCGAGGGTTCGGGCGGTTGTGATAATCAAGGCGGAGAGTCAGCTCCGACAGATGGGAAGGACCAGTGGACAGGCGGGACGCGACGAGTCAGGTGGAACGGTCGGCTGACCGGTTGCCGTCTGCGACCGGGCCCGCCACGGGCCGTCACTTGTTCCGCGTGGACACCCGCTCGCACCTGGGCGGACGTCGTGTGCACCCGACGACCGACCCGTCCACTGTCAAGCGGTGGCTGATTCTGGCCGACGTCGTCGCCGTACTGGTCGGGGTGGTCGTTGCGCTTCTCCTCCAGCAGAACTGGTCGTCGGTCGGGCTCGACGTCGTTCGCGTCCAGTGGTTGGTGTTGGTGGCCTCGTCGCCGTTCTGGTTCGCGTCGGCCATCGTGAACAACCTGTACGCAGCTCGCGCCAACCAGCGCCGGCTCGACGAGTACCAGCACATCGTCATGACCGCGGTCATGGGGGTCGGGTCGATGATCGCTGTCGCGTTCGTCGTCCAGGAGGATCTGCGTCGGTCCTGGGTGCTGACTTTGTTCGCGGCGGTCGTCGTCGCGCTCGTCATCGAGCGGGAGTGCGCCCGAGTGGTGTTCCGACGTCTCCGGCGCTCGGGGAACCTGTCGCGTCCAGTGCTCGTCGTGGGAACCGATGACAACGCCGCTGCCCTCGTGCGTACCGTTCAAACTCGCCCCGAGCTCGGGTACCGGGCGGTGGGTTTCGTCGCCTCGCAGCCGACGGAGGCCGACCTGCACGGGGTTCCGCTGCTCGGTGATCTCTCCCGTGTCGAAGACGTCGCTGCCGAGTACGCCGCCACCGGGGTGCTGATCTCGCTGTACTCCGTCGACGGGCCGACGGTCAACGCTCTGAGCCGGCGGTTGACCGACGCCGGCCTGCACGTCACGCTCGTGTCCAGCCTCCACGACATCGACATTCATCGCCTGCGGCTCCAGCAGATCGACAACCGGGCGCTGCTCTACATCGAACCGACGATCCGGACCGGTTGGCGCTACATCGCCATGCGCGTGTTCGACTACTCGGTGGCGTTGGTGGGTCTGCTGCTCACGTTGCCGATCCTGCTGGTGGCGATGCTGGCGATCCGGCTCGAGTCGAAGGGTCCGGTCATCTTCCGGCAGGTGCGCACCGGTGTGAACGGCCAGCACTTCGAGATCCTCAAGTTGCGCACGATGTTCGACGGCGCGGACGCGATGAAGGCCGAGCTCATGGCGCACAACGAGAGCGACGGCCCGCTGTTCAAGATCCAGGACGATCCGAGGGTGACCCGGGTCGGGCGGATCCTGAGGAAGTTCTCGATCGACGAGTTGCCGCAGTTCTGGAACGTCGTGCGGGGCGAGATGAGCGTCGTCGGCCCCCGGCCGGCGCTGCCGTCGGAGGTCGCCCAGTGGGAAGAGGACGTGCACGAGCGGTTGCGGGTGCTGCCGGGCATCACGGGCATCTGGCAGGTGTCGGGGCGTTCCGACACCACGTTCGAGGACTACAAGCGGCT
>JAWLEC010000252.1:2421-3059 GCA_041686315.1 Ilumatobacteraceae bacterium | reverse complement strand
AGTTTGCCGCCGCTCGCGCCGACGCCCTGTCGGACGACGCCTGAGCGGACACCACTCGACTGTTTGCGTGACGGAATTGTCGGCCCGTCCCGACGAAAACGTCACGCAAACGTGGTGAGGGCCGGCGATGGGCGGTCGGGAGGTACCGGAACACGGCGGCAGCGACGGCGGTTGCATCGGGCATGGAACTCGCCGACGCCCTGCCCTTCGTTCGGGATCGCCGCAACGGGATCCTGATCACCCTCAAGTCGGACGGTCGGCCGCAGTCGTCGAACATCGCCTACGTGGTCGGCGACGACGACGTGATCCGCGTCTCGGTCACCGACGACCGCGCCAAGACGGCCAACATCCGCCGCGACCCCCGGGCGTCGTTGCACGTGAACCGCGACGACTTCTGGGCCTACGCCGTGATCGAAGCCGACGTGTCGCCGATGCCGGTGGCCGAGTCGCCCGACGACGCCACGGCGGACGCGCTGGTGGAGTACTACCGGGCGCTGGCCGGCGAGCACGACGACTGGGACGAGTACCGCCGGGCCATGGTGACCGACAAGCGCCTGCTGCTCGAGCTGCGCCCCACCCACGCCTACGGCATGCTCGACCGGTAGCGCGTCGACCCAGAAGCGACAGCGGGGTCAGAC
>JAWLEC010000252.1:0-2411 GCA_041686315.1 Ilumatobacteraceae bacterium | reverse complement strand
GACGACCCCTCCGCGACCGGGGGGCCACACCCCGGGCCCGCTTCTCAGGTGTTCTTGGGGAGCTCGCTGAAGGGCATCACCTTGTCCTGGTTGGGCTCCTTCGGCAGGCCCAGCACGCGCTCGCCGATGATGTTCTTCTGCACCTGATCGGTGCCGCCGTAGATCGGCGGTGCCTGGGCGAAGAGCGCCATCTCGGTCACGAACCCGAGGAACGGGTTGCCGGTGGCTTCGTCGAGCGTCTTGCGGCTGTCGCCGTCGTAGGCGTGCAACATGCCCGACGGGCCCACGATGCGCAGGCCGAGGTCGCGCTGCAGGCGGACCATGTCGCTCATCGACAACTTGGCGATGTTGCCCATGCCGGCGATGTCCTCGCCCTTCGCCTTGGCCGCCTTCACCCGCAGGTTGTTGATCCGGCCGAGCTGGCCGAGCGTGTAGAGGCGCACGAGGTCCTGCCGGATGGTGGGGTCGTCGGCCTTGCCGGCACCTTTCGCCATCTTGATCAGTGCCCCGGCGGTGTCTCGGAAGGCGGCGCCGCCACCGGCGGTGCTCGGCTTCTTCGGATCACGCACGTAGTCGCCGGCGCGGGTGTCGAGCTGGCCGGCCACCGTGCCGGGCACGGCTGCGCTGGCACCGCTGCTGCCGCCGCCCGAGCCGAGGCCCGCCCGTTCGTGGGCGAGCGTGGTGTTGGCCACCGCCCATCCGTTGTTGAGACCGCCGATCAGTGCGTCGGCGGACACCCGGGCGTCGGACATGAACACCTCGTTGAACAGCGCCCGGCCGGTGAGCTCACGCAGCGGCCGCACGTCGACGCCCGGCTGACGCATGTCGATGGCGAAGTAGGAGATGCCCTGGTGCTTGGGCACGTCGGAGTCGGTGCGGGCGATGAGCATGCCGAGGTCGGACACGTGGCCGCCGGAGGTCCACACCTTCTGGCCGTTGACGATCCACTCGTCGCCGTCGCGCATGGCCTTGGCCTGCAGACCGGCGAGGTCGGAGCCGGCGCCGGGCTCGCTGAACAGCTGGCACCAGGCGCGCTGCCCGGTGACGATGTCGCGGACATACTGCTCGATCTGCTCGGGCGTGCCGTGGGTGGCGATGGTGGGCGCAGCAAGCAGCAGGCCCAGCCCGCCGGGAGCGCCGAGAGCGCCGAACTCGGCGATGGTCTGCTGCACCTGCACGGCATCGCCCCGGGACAGTCCTCGGCCGTAGGCGTGCTCGGGCAGCGTGGGGGCCGCCCAACCGGCGAGGCCGAGGCGTTCCCACCACTCGGCGACGGTGAGATCGGGATCCCAGTTCTGCTCCAGCCAGGCGCGGACCTCCTCGACCACGTCGCCGGATCCGGCGTCGGACGATGCGGGGTTGGCTTCGGTGGCGGTCATGGTTCCTCCTGCGTTCGCGTGGCTCCGTCAGTGTCGCCGATCGCCCCGCTCATACTCACCATCGGACGTCGCAGCCAGGTGCCCCGACCGTGCGGTCGATCCGTTTGCGTGACGGAAATGTCGGGACGGGCCAAGGAAAGCGTCACGCAAACGTGGTGTGGGGGATGTGCCGGGCAGCGTTCACCCGAGCAGCGTTCACCGGGGCCGCGGTGGGCGGTCGGCACGCGGCGCGGCGTGCTCAGCGACGCAGGGGAAGGGAGGTGCGCCACTCGCCGTCGACGGCGTGGAAGGCGGCGGCCACGGCCGGTGCGGTGGGCACCAGGCCGATCTCGCCCACACCCTTGATGCCGAACGGCGAGCGAGGCTGGGGAACCTCCACCAGGCGCACCTCGATCTCGGGGACGTCCTTCGCCCGCAGGATGCCGAGCGAACGTAGCGTGGTGTTCGTCGGGAAACCGGTCTCGGGATCGGTGGGGAACGACTCGCTCAGGGCGTAGCCGAGACCCATGTGGACCGAGCCCTCCACCTGGCCCTCCACCAGCATCGGGTTCACCGCCCGGCCGACGTCGTGCACGGCGACGACGCGCTCGATGTCACCCGAATCGGGGTCGGCCACCACCATCTGGGCGGCGTAGCTGAAGCAGGAGTGGATGGTGGGGTTTGTGACGCCGGGATCGCCCAGCTTCTGCGTCCAGTCGACGACGTACTCGCCCTCGTAGTCGACGCCGATCTCGCAGCCGCCGGCCTTCGCCGCGGCGCACGCCTCCGCCACCGATCCCGCCGCCATCAGCGTGCCGCGTGAGCCGGTCGTCTGCCCGAAGCCGAGTTCGCGGCTGGTGTCGACGATCACGTCGATGCGCGCCGGGTCGACGCCCAACTCCTGGGCCGCCACCTGCAGGGCGACGGTGTGCACGCCCTGGCCCATCTCGGTCCAGCCGTGGCGCACCTCGATCCGACCGGATCCGCCGGGCGTGTTGCATCCGGTGTCCGACACCGGATGCAACGTTCCGTCGGCGGGCGGTTGGAAGCGCA
>JAWLEC010000084.1:0-13479 GCA_041686315.1 Ilumatobacteraceae bacterium | reverse complement strand
CCGGCGCCACCGTGCTGCTCTCACCCGGCTGCGCCAGCTTCGATCAGTTCCGCAGTTTCGAGGACCGGGGCGACCAGTTCCGGGATCTCGTGCACGACCAGCAGGATGGAGTGACGACATGACCAGCGCCCTCGACGTCGGCGACCGGCGCCGAGCAACGCTCGAGCGTCTCCACGGTGAGCGCCCTCCGCGCCGACGGCCTGCGAACCGGACCGGCACGGTGGGTCGGACCGGCACGGCGCGCGAGCAGCGCCCGCCACGACCGGTCGACGTCCTGGGGCCGCCGACGGGCACCTTCTACGCCATCGCCGGGGTGGTGGCGGTGTTCGTGATGTTGGGCCTCGTGATGGTGCTGTCGGCGTCGGCCGTCACCGAAGCCAACCTCGGCAACTCGCCGTACCGGGTCTTCGGTCGCCAGGCCATGTGGGCCGGACTCGGCCTCGTCGGCCTCGTGGTCGCTGCTCGGGTGCCCTACCGGGTGTGGCGCAAGTTGGTCGTGCCGCTCGGGGTCCTGGGCATGCTGGCGATGGCCGCACCGTTCGCCCCCGGCATCGGCGCCAGCGTCAACGGAGCGCGTTCGTGGGTGCGCGTCGGCGGGCTCAGCGTGCAGCCGTCGGAGTTCCTCAAGCTGGTGGTGGTGGTGCTGGCCGCCGACCTGCTGACGCGGCGGGCACACGATCTGACCGACCGCAACCGCACGCTCGTCCCGGTCGGCCTGTTGGCCGCCGTCGGAGCCGGCCTCTGCCTGGCGCAGGGCGATCTCGGGTCGGCGGTGGTGCTCGGAGCGATCGTGTTCGCGGTCGCCTGGGTCGGCGGGGTCCCCGTGGTGCCGCTGGCCGCGATGGGGGCGGTCGCAGCGAGTGCGACGCTCATGTTCGTGATCTCCAGCCCGCGCCGGCTCGACCGTTTCACCGCATTCCTCAACGTCTCGGAGGAGAAGGACCACCTCGCCTACCAGACGTACCAGGGGTTCTTGAGCATGGCGTCGGGCGGTCTCTCCGGCTCGGGGATCGGCGGGAGCAACGGCAAGCTCGGCTACCTGCCCTACGCCCACAGCGACTTCATCTTCGCCGTGATCGCCGACGAGCTGGGCATGGTCGGCACCGTGGCCGTGATCGGCGGGTTCTTGCTGCTCGTGTGGTTCGGCGTCCAGACCGCGATCGCCGCCCCCGACCGTTTCGGGATGCTCCTCGCCGGTGGCATCGCCAGCTGGTTCGGCGTCCAGGCGATCGTGAACCTCGGTGGCGTGACCGGACTGATGCCGGTGACCGGGCTGACCCTGCCGTTCTTCTCCGCGGGTGGCAGCTCCCTGTTCGTCAGCATGGTCGCCGCCGGGCTGCTGCTGAGCGTGGCCCGGCGCCTCAATGCGCCGCCGCCCGCGGCCGGCGCCCACACGACGCCACGACGCCGTCGGTCCCGATGAGTGTGCGGCTGTTCGCCGTCGTCACGGGGGGCGGCACGTCCGGCCACGTCCTGCCGGCGCTGGCCGTGGCCGACGCCCTCGTGGCGGCCGGCCACGCACCCGGGGAGATCCACTACGTGGGCACCGAACGAGGGATCGAGACCACGTTGCTGCCCGACACGGCATATCCGGCCACGTTCCTGGACGTGGTCGGTTTCCAGCGCAGCGTCACCAGACGCAACCTCGGATTCGTGCCCAGGATGATCCGCTCGACGCGGCGGATGGTGACGATGTTGCGCGCCGACCGGCCGCGAGTGGTCGTCTCCGTCGGCGGCTACGCCAGCATGCCGGCGGTGTTCGCCGCCAACCGGCTCGACATCCCGGTGGTCGTGGTGTCCTACGACCGCACACCGGGCCGGGCCAGCCGGCTGGCGGCTCGTCGAGCGGCCGCCTGCGCGGTTGCGTTCGAGGGATCGCCGCTCCCACGGGCGGAGGTCACCGGCGCCCCGGTCCGCCAGGTGGTCCTCGACGTCTCCCGCACGGGGGCAGGTCGGACGGCGGCGCGTGCCCGCCTCGGTGTGGGCGACGACCGGTTCCTGGTGGCGGTGACGGGCGGTTCGCTGGGCTCGGGGGTGCTCAACGGTGTCGTCGCCGACTACGTCGCACGCCACGCCGACGATGCGGGCCTCGCCGTGAGGCAGGTCGCCGGCACGCGTTTCGTCGACGGCGTCACCCCCGTCGGAAGCGGGACGGCGGATGCCGCGGGCGTCCAGCACCAGGTCATCGGGTACGAGCACGACATGCCCGCCGTCTACGCCGCCTGCGACCTGCTGGTGGGCCGCGGCGGCGCCAGCACGGTCCACGAGGTCGCCGTCACGGGCACGCCGGCGATCCTGGTGCCGTGGGCCGGAGCCGCCGACGACCACCAGACCGACAACGTCTCGTGGCTGAGCGACGTCGGCGGCGCCGTCCTGCTCGACGAACGACGACTCGCCGGGCCGGGTGGCCTCGTCGACACCGTCGAGCGGCTCCGCCACGATGAGGCCGCGAGAGCGGCGCTCTCCGCTGCCGCCGCGGCGCGCGGGGACGTCCATCGATCCGGAGCCTTGGCCGGTTTGATCGAGCGCATCGCCGTAACATCGTCGTCATCGTGAAGTTGCTCGACCACCCCCGTGACCTGCCGGTGCCCGCTGCACCGCTCGACCTGTCGATTCCGCATCGTCTCCACGTGGTCGGCGTCGGCGGCCCGGGCATGTCGGCCGTGGCCATCGCGTTGGCCGAGATGGGTCATGCGGTGTCGGGCAGCGACCTGCGCGAGCACCCCGTGCTCGACCGCGTCCGCGCCGCCGGTGTCGACGTCCGCATCGGGCACGACCGGGCCGTGGTGCACGGCGTCGACGCCGTCACGGCGTCCACCGCGGTGCCGGCACACAACATCGAGCTCGCCGAGGCACGTGAGACCGGCGTCACCGTGCTGTCGCGCGCCGGCATGCTGGCCTCCATCTGTGCCCAGGCCCGCACGCTGGCGGTCGCCGGCACCCACGGCAAGACCACCACCACCTCGATGCTGATGCTGATCCTGGCCCACGCCGGGCTCCGCCCCAGCTTCGTGGTCGGTGGCGACGTCTCCGATCTCGGCACCGGGGCCCAGTGGACCAAGCGGGACTGGCTGGTGGTGGAAGCCGACGAGAGCGACGGCACCCACCTCGAGTTGCCGCTCCACGGCACGATCCTCACCAACGTCGAGGTCGACCATCTCGACCACTACGGCTCCTTCGACGGCATCGTCGACAGCTTCGACCGCTATCTGGCGCAGGTGCCCGGCCCCAAGGTCGTGTGCGGGGACGACCCGGTCGCTGCCGAACTGGCGGAACGACACGGCGCCACCACCTACGGGCTCGGCGACCACGTCGACGTGCGCGCGGTCGACGTCGAAGCAGACGCCGGCACGTTCCGTTTCGGTGTCGAGCGGCGGACGTCCGAGGGGCTCACCGAGCGACTCGGCGAGGTCGTGCTCCCGCTGCGCGGCATCCACAACGTGGCCAACGCCACCGGCGCGGCTGCGATGGCGATGGCCGTCGGCGTGCCGTTCCACGACGTCGCCGAGTCGCTGGGACGCTTCGGCGGGGTGGCGCGGCGCTTCGACATCCGCGGCGTCGACGATGGCGCCACGTTCGTCGACGACTACGCCCACCTGCCGTCGGAGATCGCCGCCGTGCTCGCTGCCGCACGCATGAGCGGCGACGGGTGGCGACGCGTGATCGCGGTGTTCCAGCCCAACCGCTACAACCGCATCGCGGAGATGTGGCCCGAGTACCACAGCGCATTCGTCGATGCCGACCTGGTCGTGCTCACCGACATCTATCCGTCGGGCACCACACCCATTCCCGGCGTCACGGGCAAGCTGATCGTCAACGCCGTGACCGAGGCGCAACCGGGACAGCGTGTGGTCTGGCTGCCCCGACGTGACGACCTGGTCGGCTTCCTCGCCCGTGAGGCCCGCGACGGTGACGTCTGCGTGTCGATGGGATGCGGCGACATCGCGACCCTTCCAGCCGAGGTGCTCGATGCACGGCGTGGTCGCTGACCCCGTCCGCGAGGCACTGGAGGTGCTCGGCGCGGTGGCCGATCGGAACGTGCCGCTCGGTCCGATGACCACCTACCGCGTCGGCGGGTGCGCTGCCGTGATGGTGCGGGCGACCCGTCGCGACGACCTCCTCCTCGTGGCCGACGCCCACCGGCGCTCCGGTCTCCCGGTGCTGGCGGTGGGGCGGGGATCCAACATGCTCGTGGCCGACACCGGCTTCGAGGGCATCGCCGTCTCGACGGTGGAGCTGCCCGAGGTGTTCGCCGTCGGCCGCGCCGACCACGACGGTTCGGTCGTCGTCACGGTGTCGGCCGGTCTGTCGCTGCCGGTGGTGGCGCGACGGACGGCGAAGGAGGCCCTCACCGGTTTCGAGTGGGCAGTCGGCGTGCCCGGCTCGATCGGCGGTGCCGTACGGATGAACGCCGGCGGTCACGGGTCGGACATGGCGGCGTCGCTCGTCGACGTCACCGTGATCGACCTCGAGGCCGCCGAGGAACGGGTCGTCCCGGCGGCCGAACTGGAACTGGGCTTCCGCTCGAGTGGGATTCCGGCGACCTGGCTGGTGGTGGAGGCGCGGCTGCGTCTGGCCGAGGGCGACCGGGACGCGTCGGCGCGTGAGTTGGCCGAGATCGTGGCCTGGAGGCGGGCCAACCAGCCGGGAGGCCAGAACGCCGGCTCGGTGTTCGTCAATCCGGTACCGGGTGAGGTCAGCGCAGGGCAACTGATCGATGCGGCGGGCCTGCGTGGTCTGCGCGTCGGTTCGGCCCACGTGTCGGAGAAGCACGCCAACTTCATCCAGGCTGCCGACGACGGGACGGCCGCCGACGTGCGTGCACTGATGCGCCTCGTCCACGACCGTGTGGAGGCCCACAGCGGCTGGTCGCTGCGCAGCGAGATCCGTCTCGTCGGCTTCGACGGTGACAGCGGGGACACACCGTGATGGCGTGGCGACGGCGCTCGGAGACGCTCGACGAGCAGGTCGACCGGCACACCGGCGAAGATGATGTGCCGTCCACTCTCGAACCCGACGTCCTCGACGAACTCGCTGCCGCCTTCGGCGACGAGGACACCGAGCGCACGACGATCTCGATCGGCGGCGACGACGATCTGCCCGACGCCGTCTACCTCGACGACGAGCTCGCCCGCGACGACTCGAGCGCCGGCACGGTGTTCATCGACGACGACGGCAGCAGCGATGCGATCCTGCCCCACGACGCGGCGGCACCCGGGATCGAACCCCGACTGCGGCAACGACGCATCGGCGTCAACCGGGCAGCCAGCCGTCGCCGGCTCGGCTGGCTGGCCGCCGGTGCCGCCGTGCTGGTCGTCGTCGTCGGAGTGCTCGCCGTGCTCGGCTCGTCGCTGTTCGCCGTCGACCGTGTCGCCGTCACGGGCAACGTCTACACCGACCCCGACGAGCTGGCGGCCGTGGTGGCCGACATCGAGGGCACCCCCGTGCTGCTCGTCGACACCGCCGAGGCCGAGGCGAGACTGGAGGACATCCCCTGGGTGGAGGACGCCCGGGTCACCGCGTCGATGCCCAACCGCGCCTCGGTCGAGATCCGCGAGCGGACGCCCCTGGTGGCGATGCTCGGCGCCGACGGCCTCTCCCGGGTGCTGGACGAGGAGGGTCGCGTCCTCGACGTGATCGAGGGCCAGCCGGTGGCGCTCGTGTGGATCATCGGACCGGGCACCCTCGACCTCACACCGGGCGAGTTCGCCCCGATCGGCTACTCCGCCGCGGCGTCACTCGTGACGAAACTGACCCCCACCATCCGCAGCCGCGTCGATTCGTTGCTGGTCACGCCCGACGGTGCCGACCTCGTGATGATCCTCACCGGCCCGGCCGGTCCGATCGAGGTGCGGTTCGGTTCCGCGATCGGTGACAACGCCCAGATCGAGAAGCTGGTCCGGCTCGAACGGCAGCTCGACGACCTGGCCGATCCCGATGGCGGGTCCGTCCAGGTCATCGACGTGTCGACCTCGGAAGTGACGGTCCGGTGAGTTCTGCCAATAGCGTCCCCGTTCCACCGGCGCAGACCTGGCAGGATGTTCGCCAACAGTGCACCACGACGCCCGAAACGAATCGACTCATGAACCACACCCACTGGAGGACCCACTGATGGTCGGCGCTCCGCAGAACTATCTCGCCATGATCAAGGTCGTCGGCGTCGGCGGCGGCGGTGTCAACGCCGTCAACCGGATGATCGACGCCGGATTGAAGGGCGTCGAGTTCATTGCCGTCAACACCGACGCGCAGGCGCTCCTCATGAGCGACGCCGACGTGAAGCTCGACATCGGTCGTGACCTCACGCGCGGTCTGGGCGCGGGCAGCGATCCCGACGTGGGCCGCTCGGCCGCCGAGTCGCACCACGACGAGATCGAGGAGATGGTGCGCGGCGCCGACATGGTGTTCATCACCGCCGGTGAGGGTGGCGGCACCGGAACGGGCGCCGCCCCGGTCATCGCCGAGATCGCCCGGGAGGCCGGAGCGCTCACCATCGGCGTGGTCACCCGGCCCTTCTCGTTCGAGGGCCGCCGGCGCGCCGTGCAGGCCGACAGCGGCGTCCAGCGTCTGAAGGAGAAGGTCGACACGCTGATCGTCATCCCCAACGACCGCCTGCTCACCGTGGCCAACGACAAGACGAGCGTGCTCAACGCGTTCAAGATGGCCGACGAGGTGCTGCTCCAGGGCGTGTCCGGCATCACCGGGCTGATCACCACGCCGGGCCTGATCAACACCGACTTCGCCGACGTGAAGATGGTGCTCTCCAACGCCGGGTCGGCCCTCATGGGCATCGGCCAGGCCAGTGGCGACGAGCGTGCCGTCTCGGCCGCCAAGGCGGCGATCTCCAGCCCGCTGCTCGAATCGGCCATCGACGGTGCCCGTGGGGTGCTGCTCAACATCACCGGCCCGTCGGGTATGGGGCTGTTCGAGATGAACGCCGCCGCCGAGATCATCCACGGTGTCGCCCACCAGGACGCCAACATCATCTTCGGCACGGTCATCGACGACGAGATGGGCGACGAGGTGCGCATCACCGTCATCGCCGCCGGATTCGACCGGCTCGACGGCGAGCAGACCGGTACCCGTGCCGCCGGTGACGAGGCCGGCCCGCGTACGACGCCCACCCGGATCACCGAGCTGTTCGGCGACGACAGCGACGAGGATCCGCTGGCCGGCGACGACGACGACGAGTTCGACGTCCCGTCGTTCCTGAAGTAGCCGAGCGGGCACCAGTCGCGGTGCGCACGCTGCTGCGATCCGTCGACGGAGGTCGCACCCTGGTGGTGGCGGCCTCCGAGCGTTCCGACGGTGACGTCCACCCCCTCCGTGTGCCGCCCGAGGTGTTGCGCGAGCGTCAGCTGGCCTCCACCGGTCGTCCGTGGGTGCTCGTCGACCAGGTGCACGGCACCGGTGTCCACCGCCCGGTCCACGATGTCGGCCCGCAGGTGTGCGCCGACGTGCTGGTCGCCACGATGCCGTCGTCGCCGGCGCTCGCCGTCTGGGCCGCCGACTGTGCTCCCGTCGCCCTGGTCGGACGAGGTGGCACGACGGTGCTCGCTCACGCCGGCTGGCGCGGGTTGGCCGCAGGGGTGCTCGACGTGGCCGTCGACGCACTGCAGGACGAGCCCGTGGCCCACGCCGTGCTCGGCCCGGTGATCCACCCGTGCTGTTACGCCTTCGGTGCCGACGACGCGGCGCGGGTCGCTCGCGGCGTCGGCGCCGACGTCGACGACGTCGTCACGTCGCTCGGCGATCGTCCGGCGCTCGACGTTCCGGCTGCCGTCGCCGCCGGGCTGGCGCGACGAGACGCCGTCCTCGACGTGATCGGCCCGTGTACCGGCTGCGACGACCGCTGGTTCTCCCACCGGACACGTGGCGACACCGGGCGTCATGCGCTGGTGGCCTGGTTCGAGGACGGCGACGATGACTGATCCGGTCGCGGAGCGGCTGACGGCTCTGCGCGAGCGGTACCCCGACGTGGACGTCGTGGCCGTCACCAAGGGCTTCGGGCCGTGGGCGGTCGAGGCTGCCGTGGCGGCGGGCTGCGGTGCGATCGGGGAGAACTACGCCCAGGAACTGCTCGCCGAGCGCGAGACGCTGGAGCGGCTGCAGCCCGACGTGCACTTCATCGGCCGGCTGCAGTCCAACAAGATCCGCCAGCTCGCCGGGCTGGTCGACGTGTGGGAGAGCGTCGACCGACGGTCGCTCGTCGCCGAGTTGGGCAAACGGGCCCCCGGAGCGCGCATCCTCGTCCAGGTCGACACCACCGGCGAGGCCGGCAAGGGCGGCTGCCCGCCCGACGAGGTGCCCGAACTCGTCGAGTCGGCACGCGCCGCGGGTCTCCGCCCGATCGGGCTGATGACGGTCGGGCCCACCGGGGGCACGCCCGAGGATGCGCGACCCGGCTTCCGACTGGTGCGGTCGCTGGTCGACGAGCTGGGGCTCGAGGTGTGCTCGATGGGGATGAGCGGCGACGCCGACGTCGCGGTGGAGGAAGGGACGACACAGTTGCGCATCGGAACCGGCCTCTTCGGCCCGAGGCCGCCCAAGGACTGACCGCTGCGAACCCGGTGTCCCGTCCACCTGGCGGTGGACGGGCTCGGCTAGCCTGCGGCACGCAGGAGGATTGCATGTCACTCTGGAAACGGACCATGGACTACCTGGGTCTCGGTCCCGACGACGCCTACGACGACTACGACGACTACGACGAGCCGGAACCCCCGGCCCGTCAACCCCAGCGCGCCCCCCGAGGCCAGCGCGAGCCCGAGCGTGGCGGGACGGGGCGCGGATGGGAACCCGAGGAGGAGCCGGCGGTGCGGACGGTGTCGGCTCGGCCCAGCTTCCCCTCCCGCGACTTCGATGCCTCCGCCTCCCGACGCGGCGGCAACGGCGACCGCAGCACGGGCCGCCAGGACGACTCGGGTGTCCAGATCCGACCGAGCACATCCGCGCAGCAGCAGCCGGCGCTGCGCAGCATCCCAGGAGGGTCCATGGAGCCGCACACCGTTCGGCCTCGTCGCTTCGACCAGGCGCAGGAGGTGGCCGACAAGTTCAAAGACGGCCAGCCGGTCATCATGAACCTGGAAGGCACCGAGCGTGACGTCGCCCGCCGCCTGATCGACTTCGGCAGCGGCATCTGTTACGCCCTCGACGGGTCGATGGAGAAGGTCGCGACCGGCGTGTACCTGCTGAAGCCGCCGGCACCCCGCCAGCCGCAGTACGACGACTACGACGAGTGAAGCCCGGAGGCAGCATGGACATCAGCCCGCAGCGCGTGCGCAGCGCCGAGTTCAAGACGGTCCGCAAGGGGGTCGACCCCGACGAGGTCACGACGTTCCTCGGCGACGTCGCCGACGAGCTCGAGCGCGCCCAGAACCAGTCCACGGCCATGGAGGCGCGCGCCCGAGCGGCCGTCGCCCGCCTGCAGGAGCTGTCCGAGGGCGACGCTGCGGCGCCGGCCGCCGAAACCGCCGCCGAACCGGCCGACGTGCACGTGTCGGTCGACGAGAGCGAGACCATCAGCCGGACGCTGCTGCTCGCCCAGCGCACCGCCGACACCGCGGTGGCCGACGCCCAGGCGCAAGCCGATCAGATCCTGGCGACGGCCAACGAGGAGGCGGCACGGACGCTCGACTCCACCCGGGAGATGTCGGCATCGATGCTCGACGAGGCGCGCGCCGAGGCCCGCCAGGTCGGTGAGGCCGAGCGGGCCGCCGTCGCCGGCGAGGTCGAGGCGCTCAAGGCCCGTCGCGACTTCCTCGAGTCCGACGTGCAGCATCTCGAGAGCTTCCTGGTCGACCAACGGGCCCGGCTCCGTGACGCAGCCACCTCGATCACCGACATCGTCGATCGGGTACCCGGCGGCCTCGGCGAGGTGCGCGCACCGCTGCTGTCGGCTGCCGACGACGACACGGGCGAACTGGTGCGCGACGCGACCGAGGAGCCCGCACCCGCCGAGACCGGCGAGACGAGCGACGTCACGCCGGCGGTGACCGGCGACGGCACCGATCCGTGGGGCGACGAGACGACGGCACCGGCCATCGGTACGCCCGGCGACGAACCCGACACCGGCGACGTCGACGAGGAGTTCCGTTTCTCGTTCGAGGACGAACGCAACTGAGAAGCTCTGCGGGCCACCCTCGGTAGCATCGGGGCGTGCCCTACCCCGACGTCGATCCGCGGCCCAGCTTCCCCCAGCTCGAGCGTGAGGTGCTCGCGCGCTGGGAGAAGGAGAACACGTTCCAGGCCTCCATCGACCGGCGCGAGGCCGGCGAGCACGGTGCCAACGAGTTCGTCTTCTACGACGGCCCACCGTTCGCCAACGGGCTCCCGCACTACGGCCACCTCCTCACCGGGTACGTCAAGGACGCCGTTCCGCGCTATCAGACCATGCGCGGCCGGCGGGTGGAGCGCCGGTTCGGCTGGGACTGCCACGGCCTGCCCGCCGAGGTGAAGGCCGAGCAGGAACTCGGCATCTCGGGGCACCCGGAGATCAACGAGTACGGCATCGACCGGTTCAACGACGCCTGCCGCACGAGCGTGTTGCAGTACACCGCCGACTGGCGCGAGTACGTCACCCGTCAGGCGCGCTGGGTGGACTTCGACAACGACTACAAGACCCTCGATCTCGACTACATGGAGAGCGTGATGTGGGCCTTCAAGGCCCTGTGGGACAAGGGTCTCGTGTACGAGGGATTCCGCGTCCTCGCCTACTGCTGGCGCTGCGAGACGCCGCTGAGCAACACCGAGACGCGGATGGACGACGTGTACCGGGACCGTCAGGATCCTGCGCTCACCGTGGGATTCGAACTCGACAGCGGCGAACGCATCCTCGCCTGGACCACCACCCCGTGGACGCTGCCGTCGAACCTGGCCCTCGCCGTGGGGCCCGACATCGAGTACGCCGTGCTCGAGCTCGACGGCGTGCGCTACGTGATGGCGTCCGACCTGGTCGGCGCCTACGCCGCCGAGCTCGGGGAGGCGACCCGGGTCGACACGTTGCATGGCGCCGACCTCGTCGGCCGTCGGTACACGCCGCTGTTCGACTTCTTCGCCGACACGCCCCACGCCTTCCAGATCCTGGCGGCCGACTTCGTGTCGACGGAGGACGGGACCGGCGTGGTGCACCTGGCCCCCGGGTTCGGTGAGGAGGACCAGATCGCCGCCAACGCCGCCGGCATCCCCACCATCTGCCCCATGGACGAGCACGGCCGCTACACCTCGGAGGTGGCGCCCTGGGCGGGCGAGCACGTCTTCGATGCCAACCCGGCCGTGATCCGCACGCTCAAGGAGCGCGGGGTCGTCGTCCGTCACGCCACCTACGACCACCCGTACCCGCACTGCTGGCGTTGCGCGCAGCCTCTCGTGTACCGGGCGATGTCCTCGTGGTTCGTGAAGGTCACCGAATTCCGGGACCGGATGGTCGAACTCAACCAGCAGATCACCTGGCAGCCGGCACACATCAAGGACGGCAGCTTCGGCAAGTGGCTCGAGAACGCCCGCGACTGGTCGATCAGCCGTAACCGCTTCTGGGGGTCGCCGATCCCGGTCTGGCAGTCCGACGACCCGGCGTATCCGCGCACCGACGTGTACGGCTCGCTCGCCGAACTCGAGGCCGACTTCGGTGTCGCCGTCACCGACCTGCACCGGCCGCAGGTCGACGATCTGGTGCGACCCAATCCCGACGACCCGACGGGTCGCTCGATGATGCGTCGGGTGCCCGAGGTGCTCGACTGCTGGTTCGAGTCGGGATCGATGCCCTTCGCCCAGGTGCACTACCCGTTCGAGAACGAGGACTGGTTCGAGCACCACCATCCGGGCGACTTCATCGTGGAGTACATCGGCCAGACCCGCGGGTGGTTCTACACGCTGCACGTGCTCGCAACGGCACTGTTCGACAGCCCGGCATTCGCGAACTGCGTGAGCCACGGCATCGTGCTCGGTGACGACGGCCAGAAGATGTCGAAGAGCCTCGACAACTATCCCGATCCGCGGGAGATGTTCGACACGCACGGTGCCGATGCGATGCGCTGGTACCTGCTGTCGTCGTCGGTGCTGCGGGGCAACGACGCCATGGTCACCGAGGAGGGCATGCGCGACACGGTGCGTCACGTGCTGCTGCCGCTGTGGAACTCGTGGTACTTCCTCACGCTCTACGCGAACGCCGCAGGCCACCAGGGATCGGTGCGCACCGATTCGTCGAACGTGCTCGACCGGTACCTGCTGGCGAAGACCCACGACCTGGTCGTCGACCTCACGACCTCGATGGACGCCTACGACCTGTTCGGCGCGGCCCAGCACGTGCGCGATCACCTCGACGTGGTCACCAACTGGTACGTCCGCCGCAGCCGTGACCGGTTCTGGGAGGGCGACGTCGACGCGATCGACACGATGCACACGGCGATGTCGGTGCTGATGCGGCTCACGTCGCCCTTGCTGCCGATGATCTCGGAGGTGATCTACGACGGGCTCCACTCGGCCGCGGGTTCACCCGCCGGGAGCGTGCACCTGTCGGACTGGCCCTCGCCCGAGGAGTTGCCCGCCGATGCCGACCTCGTGTCCACGATGGACCTCGTGCGCGATGTGTGCTCGGCCACGCTGTCGGTCCGCAAGGCGCACCAGCGCCGGGTGCGGCTGCCGCTGCGGTCGCTCACCGTCGCCACGCCCGGCGCCGCCCGGCTGGCCGACTTCGCCGACGTGATCGCCGAGGAGGTGAACGTGCGTGACGTCCAGCTCACTGCCGACGTGGCGTCGGTCGCCACCGAGCGCCTGCAGCTCGTGCCCGCGAAGTTGGGCCCGCGCCTGGGTGGTGAGGTGCAGCAGGTGATCCGCGCCCACAAGGCCGGTGACTGGTCGATCGTCGACGGGGCCGTCGTGGTGGGCGGCCACACGTTGCAGGAGGGCGAATACGTGCTCGAACTCGTCGCCGGCGACGACCAGGCCAGTGCCGGGCTCCCCGCAGGAGCGGGCGTGGTGGCGCTCGACATCGAAGTCACGCCCGAACTCGAAGTGGAGGGCCGGGCTCGCGACCTCGTCCGCCTGGTGCAGCAGGCTCGACGCGACGCCGGCCTCGACGTGTCCGACCGCATCGACCTGCGAGTGTCCGGACCGGGCTCGTGGATCGAGGCGCTGGAGGCGCATCGAGATCTCGTGGCGGGGGAGACGTTGGCGACCTCCGTCGCCGCCGAGCGCGTTCCGGGCGACGATGGCGACGAGCCGGTCATCGTCGTCACGCGATCCGTCCGGTAGAGTCCGGCGCTCACCGACGCCCCGGAGGTCCGCAGATGGCAGCAGCGAAGAAGACGAGTTCGGCCCGCAAGGTGTCCGCCAAGAAGTCTGCTGCCAAGAAGACCGCGGCCAAGAAGTCCGCGGCCAAGAAGACCCCGGCCAAGAAGACCCCGGCCAAGAAGACCCCGGCCAAGAAGACCCCGGCCAAGAAGACCCCGGCCAAGAAGACCCCGGCCAAGAAGACCCCGGCCAAGA
>JAWLEC010000003.1:0-51983 GCA_041686315.1 Ilumatobacteraceae bacterium | reverse complement strand
GGGCTCCGGCGGTTAGCCTCACGATCATGCTCGCAGCCAACGTCTGGCACTGGTGGATCGGTATCGCCCTGTTTCTCGTCGGCCTGCTCGTGGTCGTCGGCCTCGTCGTCGGCTACCTGAAGTCGGTCAGCTCGCAGCAGCATCCGAGCCGCCGCCAGCAGCGCCGGCAGCATCTCGACCTCTAGCCGCTCGACGGCCGACCCATGTCCGACCGGGTCGACATCGACGCCGTGCTCGAACGGTGCAGCTTCCCGACGCCCGGTTCACCGGCGGTCTGTGCCGTGTCGGGTGGCGCCGACTCCACGGCGATGCTGGTCCTGGCGGTCGCCGCCGGCTGTGACGTCACCGCCGTGCACGTGCACCACGGCCTGCGGGCCTCGGCCGACGACGACGCCACGTGTGCGTCGGCGAGTGCAGCGCGGTTGGGCGTGCCGTTCCGGTTGGAGCGCATCGAGCTGGAGGACGGGCCCAATCTCGAGGCGCGCGCACGAGCTGCGCGTCGCGCCGCGATCGGCGGTGAGCACATGACTGGCCACACGGCCGACGACCAGGCCGAGACGTTGCTGCTCGCTCTGCTGCGAGGTGCGGGTGCCACAGGGCTGGCGGCGATCCGGCCCGGACACCTGCACCCGATCCTCGCGCTGCGCACCGCGGAGACCCGGGCGATCTGTGCCTCGGAGGGCTTCGGCGTCGCCGTCGACGCCTCCAACACCGACCCACGCTTCCGGCGCAACCGTGTCCGTCACGAGGTGGTGCCGCTGCTCGACGACATCGCCGAGCGGGACGTGACACCACTGTTCACGCGCACGGCCGACCTGCTCCGCGCCGACGACGACCTGCTCACGTCGCTGGCCGGGGAGATCGACCCCACCGATGCCGGGGCCGTCGCGTCCGCTCCCCTGCCGCTCGCCCGACGTGCCATCCGCCGGTGGCTCGACGTGGAGGGCTATCCACCCGACATGGCGGGCGTGGACCGGGTGCTCGAGGTGGCCAGGGGCGAGGCGACGGCCTGTCAGATCTCGGGGGTCGGTCGTGTCGAACGCCGAACCGGGCGACTCTCGCTTGTCGCGCCGGACCCTCCCGCGAGGTAGCCTGATACGCCGTGATGAACGCCGAATCTGCCCCCGGAACCACCCACTGATGCCGCCTCGTCTCCGCGGCAAGTGGGCGCTCGGTATCACCCCACGCAACTTCACCTGGATCCTCAAGGACAAGCTCGCCATCTGCGAGCGGCCGGGCGGGGTGGGTGACAGCCATCGCCGGGTCCGCCGCCAGGAGGAGATCATCTGGCTGCGCGAGAACGGATTCGGCTGCGTGCTGTCGATCATCGCCGCGCCCCACAACCTGCACAACTACGACGAGCTGCAGCTGCCGTACCGGCACCGGCCGTTCAACGCCGAGCACACCGACCAGTACCTGGCCGCGCTCTACGGCGAGATCCGCGAACTGTTGCGCAACAACACCAAGGTGCTCGTGCACGCGGACGAGGTCGGCGACCGCATCGTCGGGGTCATGGGTGGCTACATCCGCTGGGCCGGCCTGGTGGAGGACCCCACACAGGCCATCCAGGTCACCGAACGGCTCGCCGGGCGTCAGCTCGACCCGTTCGCACGCGAGATCATCATGCGCGTGCACGAACTCCGCTGACGGACTGCCGATCAGGCGCGCAGCGGGTCGGAGACGCCGCAGACGTCGGTGTCCACGTGGAGCAGCGGTAGCGGGTCGATCGGCTGTGTCGGCCACGAACTGCCGAGGCGCACCTCGAAGTGCAGGTGGTAGTTGTCGACGCCGAAGGTGCCGCTCTTTCCGATCAGGCCGATCACGTCGCCGAGTTCGACACGGTCGCCTTCCTCCAGACCCATGTCGTCCTGAGCCAGGTGGAAGTACTTGTACTGGCGTTCGGCGTCGGGGTCGTAGAGCGTCCAGCCCCAACCCGCTGTCCCGGTGTTGGTGTACCGCTGGGTGAGAATCCCACCGGCCACCGCGTACACCGGCTGACCCCGAGATCCCATGATGTCGACGCCTTCGTGCAGACGGCTGGTGCCACGTGCGTCACCGAAGTTGTCGAGCACGTAGCAGTTCGAGGCCGGATCGAGCGGGAAGATCAGCTTGCCCTCGGGTGCGGGCCCCGGGCCGGGACGCAGGGTCTCGGAGGGCACGGTCTGCGACGGCACGGTCTCGGGGGGCACGAGTGCCAGCCGCTCCGCCGTCCGGAGCGCTGAGCCGGGACCCTCGAGCGCCTGGGGGGCGTTCCCCGACGCCTGCACGAGGCCTCGGCCGAGCGGGGTCATCCCGACGGCGGCGACGCCGGCGCCGGCAGCCAGCGCACCGAACAGCTGGCGGCGCGACCAGCGGCGCGTCGGAGACGGCGGTGCCGGAAACGGAGGAAGATCGTCGTGGGCGTCACACATGGCGCTGCGTCGGCGGTGCCGATGATGGGGTTTCGGCAGATCGTCGGGCGATCTTGACCGGATCCTAGGACATTCGCCGACCGTTTCGTAACCCGATCGTCACAATTTCCTCCGTGACTCCACCGGCTGCCGCGGGACGCACCGGCAGCACGGCTGGGTGTCGACGGCCGGAGCTGAGCCCGAGATTCGTCGGCGTGGACGACTAGCGTTCGGAACGTGGCCGGTCAACGAGTGTTTCTCAGCGGCGTGGGAGGTGAACTCGGCACGCTGGTGGCCAGCTTGCTCGAAGACGAGCCCTGGGTCGGCGCGCTGGCGGGCATCGACGCCGACCCGCCGCGCCGACGCCTCCAGCGCACGACGTTCCACCGCATCCATCCCGACGAACACGACCGGATCGTGGAGACCGTCACCGCGTTCGACCCGCACGTGCTGGTGCACGTGGGCGTGTGGGAGCCCGATGCCCGGGCCAACCCGCCGGCTGCGGCGATGCTCACCGACCAGGCGGCCACGTCGATGCTCGGCGCCGCCGCCGAGTGCCCCGCACTCGAACACGTCGTGGTCCGCAGCGGCATCGAGATCTACGGTCGCGAACGCGGCGCGCTCACCCGGCCCGACGAGTCGACCCCCGTCTTCCCCACGAGCAGCTGGGGCCGCACCGTCGCGGCGATCGAGCACACCGCTGCGCGGGTCGGCGAGCGCGTCGGCGTCACCGTCGGCGCCGTCCGTCTCGCCCCGGTGCTCGGACCCCACGTGCCGTCTCCTCTCGGACGCCTGCTGCGCATGCCGGCCGTCCCGTTCAGCCTGCTCGCCGACCCACCCTTCGCGGTGATCGAGGATCGCGACGCCGCCCTGGCCATCGTCGCGGCTGCCCGCGTCGGCCTCGACCGTCCGGTGAACGCCGTCGCCCCCGGGGCCATCACCGCCTGGCAGGCGGCCCGACACGGCAAGCGATTGTCCGTCCCTCTGGTCGGCCCCGACTGGCGCATCGCCCGGGCACTCAGCCATCTCCTCGGTGCGCCGATCCCCGACCACGTCGCCGAAGCCCTCCACCGGGGCCGCCTGGCCGACAACGGAGCGATGCGCGACGTGCTCGGCATCGTCCCGGAGGCGAGCACCATCGAGGTGATCGACCGGCTCTACAACTGGCCCAGCATCATCCGGCGACCCGCGAGAGTGCAGGTGGCCTGACATGACTCCCCCGTCCCTTCGCCCCTCCTCGTCCACCGTGGTGAACTTCCCGGTCCGGCGCAGCGCCGAGATCGCCTCCGACGCCGTCGGTCGTGCCACCTCGGGGCTCGCCGCGTCCGTCACCCGACTCACCGACGAACGCCACGGCATCGTCGACGACTGGGGGCGCGACCCGGCACTGGTGCGACGCCTGATGGCCCTGTCGCAGTTGCGCTGGAACGTGGCCGTCGGCGGCGACCAGCGCCTGCCGAAACGCAAGGGTGCGCTGATCGTGGTGAACGCTCGGCCGCACGCTCTCGCGCCGATCTTCGCCGCCTTCGCCATCAGCGAGGCCGTCGATCGCCCGGTGCGGTTCGTCGGCCGCCCCGACACCGCACCGATCGGGCCGTTGATGCGCCGTATCGGTGGGTTGCTCGAACACCCCGACGAGGTCGCCGGCGCCCTGGCCGGCGGCGAACTGGTGGTGATCGGCGCCCATCACGACACGCGGCTGCGCGAGGTGGGGCTCGTCGACCATGCCCTCGTCGGCGCCGCACTGCTGGCCGGGGTGTCGGTGCATCCGGGTGCCACCTCGAGCAGCCCCATCGGGCGCAACGCCCGCGTCGAGATCGGCGCCGCCTCGCGATCGACACGCAAACGACGTGGTCCGCTCGCCGAGCTCGAACTCGCCGACCGGGTGCGCGAGGACATCCATCGGATGCTCGACGAGATGGGCAACCTGCGCACCGGTACACCGATCGACTGGCTGCCGATCTCGGGGCTGGGAGGCGCCTGATGACCTACGTCCGGATGGAGGACGGAACCCGCATCCACTACCGCGTCACCGGCCGCCCCGGTGCGCCGCCGATCCTGTTCATCCAGGGTCTCGGCGCCGACAAGAACGGATGGAACCTGCAACGCCTGGCGACGGCCCCGTGGTATCAGGCGGTCGCCCTCGACAACCGTGGTGCCGGCCGGAGCGACAAACCGCACGGCACCTACACCCTCGAGCAGATGGCCGACGACGCCGTCGCCGTCCTCGACCACGCCGGCGTCGACACCGCGCACGTGGTGGGTGCCTCGATGGGCGGCGCGATCAGCCAGATCGTCACCGTGAAATATCCCGAGCGGGTGCGATCGCTCACGCTGGCCTGCACGGCCGGACGCAACCACCCGTGGCGTGAGGAGCTGCTGGCCGGCTGGCGTGACTCGGCGATCGAGCGTGGCATCGGCAACATGGGGCACGAGGCCGCGCGCTGGGTGATCGGGCCGCGTTCGTTCCGTCGTCTGCTGCCGGCCATCGGTTGGCTCGGGCCGCTCGCCCTCGGCCGCCCGGCCCACGCCTTCGCCGCCCAGGTGAATGCGATCCTGGCCGCCGGGGAGATCCACCAGGAGCTCATCGACCAGCTGCCGAACATCTCGGTGCCCACGCTGGTGCTGGTGGGCAACCAGGACATCCTCACGCCGCGTGGCGACAGTGAGGAGCTCGCAGCCACCATCCCCACCGCCGAACTCGTGGTGATCAGCGGCGCCGCCCACGGCTTCATGGTGGAGCACGCCAGCACCTTCAACCGGGTGCTGCTCGAGTTCCTCGGCCGTGCCGAGACCGCTCACCAGGAGCGTGTGGGCGAACAGACGCGTCCCGACGCACTGGCCACCGGTTGATGCGCGTCGTCGTCGTGGGCGCCGGCATGTCCGGGCTCGTCGCCGCACGCGCACTGATGTCGTCCGACGTGGACGTCACGTTGGTCGACAAGGGCCGGTCACCCGGGGGTCGCATGGCGACGCGCCGGATCGGTGACGCCACGCTCGACCACGGTGCCCAGTTCTTCACCGTGCGCACTCCGGCGTTCCGGCACCGGGTCGACGACTGGATCGCCCGCGAGCTCGTGCACGTCTGGAACCACGGGTTCGACGGCCACGACGGCCATCCCCGCTACGTCGCCACCCGGGGCATGAACTCCCTGGCGAAGGACCTCGCCTCCGGCGTCGACGTGCAGTGCTCGACGATGGCGTTCGCGATCCGCCCCGGACGCGGCGCGCGCTGGGACGTGGTGATCGACGACGGCACCGTGCGACCCGCCGACGCCGTGATCGTGACGACGCCGCTCCCGCAGGCGTTCGCCCTGCTCGTCGATGCGGATGTCGACCTCGACGAGGCGCTGATCCGCACCGACTACGACCGCACGATCGCCCTGCTCGCCGTACTCGACCGACCAGCGACGGTGGGGCCCACCGGTGGTGTGCAGCTCCCCGGCGACGACGTGAGCTTCGTCGCCGACAATCACGCCAAGGGCGTCAGTTCCCTCCCGGCAGTGACGCTGCACGCCTCGCCGGCGTGGAGCGAACAGCGTTGGGACGACGACCTCGAGACCCTGCGTGCGGATCTCGAGGAGTTGGCTCGGCCGTGGCTCGACGATGCCCGGGTGGTCGAGTCACAGGTGAAGAAGTGGCGATTCGCGACGCCCCGCACACCGTGGCCCGACCCGTGCTGGTCGTCGACCGACGGCTCGGTGGTCCTCGCCGGCGATGCCTTCGACGGCCCTCGGCTGGAAGCCGCTCACAACTCGGGCCTCGCCGCGGCCCACGCCCTCGCCGGCTGATCCAGCAATCGAGCGGGGTCAGACCGGGTCGCCGCAGCGGACGGCGACGACCTGACGGGCCTCGAGATCCACGATCGACACGCTGTTCGGGCCGAAGCGTCGGAGGAAGTCGCTGAACGAGGCGATGTCCTCGCCCTCACAGTCACGCTCGATCACCGGCGGGTAGGGGATCCGCCAACCGTTGTCGAACAGGGCCTCGTCGTTGTCGAGGTCGACGATCGGCGGGAGCTCCACGGTGCCTCCCGCGGCCTGGGGAAGGATGGCGAACCAGATCACCGCCTCGCCGAGCATGTCGGCGAAGATGGCGCAGCGGTCGACCTCGTCGAGTTCGTCGCACGACACCTCACCCAACGTGCCCGGCACGATCCGGACGACGCGCTCGGCGTCGAGGATCACGTCCATGAACCCGGTGGAGGCGCCGGTGCGGTCGATGCCGAAGTCGTCGGAGGCGTCGACGGCGAAGATCGGGTCGATCAGATCGATCCGACGCTCGATCGGATCCGGCTCGATGACGGCCTCGATCGATTCGTCGTCGGTGAGAATGGCGTTGGCGAGCAATGCCAGCGCGGCGAGGGCGGCCAGTGCCGCCACGAACCGCCAGGTGAACAACTGCCTCACCAGGACAACGGTACCGGCACCTCAGCGCGCGATGTAGTAGCCCACGACGTCGATCACGACATCGACGCTGCCCGCGAAGTTGTAGATGGCGACGCCGCCGTCGCCGTCGAGCCCCACCACGACGGCGTTCGGGCGTGGCGTGCCCCCTGCCACGAGGTTGAGGTTGGAGATCGTCGGCACCACCGCCGCTGCGGGGAACAGCCGGAGGTTGGTGTTGCTGGAGGCGTCGACGCCGGTGACGTTGAGCACCACGGCCGTCGCCTCGGCGGGAATGGGGTCCACGCCCCCGATCTTCAGCACCTTCGTCTGGTCGGGCCCCCACCGCGTGAGCGGGCCGATCCGGCTCGCCGCCCGCGAGTCGAGCACCCGTTCGTTGGCGATCGGCACGTAGACGCCACCCGTCGGAGCGAAGTAGCCGACGACGTCGGCGATCACGTCGACCGTGCCGTTGGCGTTGTAGATGTCGACACGGCCGTTGCGGAGCCCGACGGTGACGAGGTTGGGCGTGTTCACCCCGCGCTCGAAGTTGAGGCTGGAGGCCAGCGGCAACGGCTGGCCGGCGGGAAACACGCGCAGGTGCGAACGTGGTGCGGTGGAGCGCAGCGCCGTGACGTTGAGCACGACTGCCGTGGCGTCGGCGGGAAGCCCGGTGACCGGAACCGAACGCGTCTGGCCGGGGCCCCAGGGAGTGGAGAACGGGCCGATCCCGTCGCGGCTCGACATCACCCGGAACGGAGTGACGGGCCGGAGCTCCGTCCCGGTGCCGGGCCGTGACTTCGTGTGGTAGCCGATCACATCGATCACCACATCGGTCTCCCCGGCGTTCGTCGACAGCGAGACGGCGCCCGAACCGAGACGGCCTCCGGCGCCGAGCTTCACGGTGACCTGGTTGGCGACCACCTGGCCCTGGGTGACGTTGAGGTTGGAGGCGAGCGGCTTGGGGAGCCCCGTCGGCCAGACGGTGATGTTCATCCGCTGAGTCGGGTTCACGGCCGTGACGTTGAGGACCACGGCGGTGGCATCGGGGGCGATGCCGAAGGCCTCGTTGCCGACGAGGTCGACCGACACCTCACGCGGATCGAGCCGATCGGCAACGGCGCGGCTGTCGAGCGCCCGCCGCGGCGTGGAGAGGGGAACGAAACGGTCTCCCTCGTTGCCGTACAGGAAATCGCTGTCGGCGGTGTTCCATGCCTCGGACAGATAGCCCTCCGTGGGACGCGACGGGTCGAAGTAGTCGTCGTCGTTGCAGTCGAGCAGGAAGTTCTCCGGTTCGGTGTTCGTCAGCGTGCCGGGTGTCACCGGCACACCGCCGCAGCCGTTGTCGTACGTGAGCACCACCGAAGGTTCGTCCTGATAACACATGATGTCGTTCTCGTCGGTGCAGTGCCCGAGTCGGGTGGCGTTGGGAGCGAGGTCGCTCACCGAGCCGAGCATGTGGAAGGTCTCGTGAGCGGCGGCGATCGCCCGGCCGTCGGGTGGCGACGAGTCGTACGACACGTCCCAGCAGTACTTCCCCACCGTGGCGTGGAAGGCGTACGGGGAGTCGGCGAACGGATCGACGTTGAGGAAGCCGTTGTTGAGGTTGCCGCCACCCGGCGACTCGTCGTTCCACGAATAGGCGATGCCGCACTCCGACGAGGAATTCACTTCGGCGAACGCCAGGTACTTGCGACTGGGATCCCGGAACTGTGGCTGCGTGGTGAGGTACTCGGTGATCCGGCCGATGTTGCCGGCGACCGTGTCGGGCACCACGGCACGCAGCACCGAGATCACGCAGCCCGGCGCACCGGAGTGGACGATCCGCAGGCGCATCTCGCGGTCGGGCACACTGGCGTCGACCACGCCGTCGACGAACACCATCGCCTCGCGGATCTTCTCCACCTCGGCGTCGTAGGAATCGGGTTGCGACCGGCCGCGTACGTAGACCGCCTGGACCCGGTTGCCACTCGTCCCGTCGTCGCAGACCGGTGCCGCAGTGAGCGCCGACGCCGTCACCTCGAGCGGCCCGGGACCGGTGAGCTCGCGCCCGATCGCCCGCGGCGGAGCAGCCAGCCCCTCGTCGTGGACCACTCGTTCGACCCCGGGCGCCGCGGCGAACGGTCCCGCCATCGCCGACGGGCGCTGCTCGACCGGCCGATCGTCGTCCGGCACCCCGGTGGTGGCACCGGCGGCCGTCCCGGTGACGGCCAGCACCACCGCGATCGTGGCACCCCACATCGTCCGGGTGCGTCGAGCCATCCGTGTCATTCCCGGCGCTCGAGAGCGGCGGCCGCTCGGGCGGCGGCGCGATGGGCCCGCTCGGCGATGTCGGCCAGGATCGCGTCGTCGTGTGCCATCCCCACGAAGATCGCCTCGTAGGCACCGGGGGCCATGGCCACCCCTTCGTCGAGCATCGCCCGGAAGAACGCGGCATAGGCGGTCTCGTCGGTGCGCTTGGCGTCGTCGAAGTTCCGTACGGTGTCGACACCGTCACCACACACGATGCCGAGCAGCGTGCCCACCACCGGGAACGAGGCCACGAACCCGGCCGCCGAGCAGGCGTCGCGGAGCAGCGACGACAGGTGCCGGGCGCGGGCCATCAACTCGATGTACACGTCGGGATGGAGCTGGTCGAGTGCGGCCAGGCCGGCTGCCGTGGCGAGCGGGTTGCCCGAGAGCGTGCCGGCGTGGAAGACGGGTCCGAGCGGCGACAGGTGCTCCATCACCTCGCGCCGGCCACCGATCGCACCGATCGGGAGCCCACCGCCGATGACCTTGCCGAAGCAGGTGATGTCCGGGGTGACGTCGTAGCGCGCCTGGGCACCACCGGTGCCGATCCGGAAGCCCGTGATCACCTCGTCGAAGATCAGCAGCGCTCCCACACGATCGCACTCGGCGCGGAGGCCGGTGAGGAAGTCGACGTCGGGCGCCACCACACCCATGTTGGCGGCGATCGGCTCGACGATGACCGCGGCGGTGTGTTCGTCGAGCGACGGCACCACGTTGTACGGGGCGACCAGTGTCTCCGAGACGGCGGCGTTCGGGACGCCTGCCGTGCCGGGCAGGCCGAGCGTGGCGACGCCGGAGCCCCCGGCCACCAGCAGGGCGTCGGTGGCGCCGTGGAAGTTGCCGGCGAAGGTGACGATGCGGTCGCGGCCGGTGACGCCGCGGGCCAGGCGGATCGCCGTGCTCGTGGCCTCGGTGCCCGAGTTCATCAGGCGCACCCGTTCGCAGCTGTGGACACGCGCACCGATGGCTTCGGCGAGCTTCATCTCGCGCGGCGTCGGGGCGCCGTAGGAAGTGCCGTCGGCCGCGGCGGTGGCCACGGCGGCGGTGATCGCAGGGTGGGCGTGGCCGAGGATGACGGCGCCGTAGCTCTGTACCAGGTCGAGGTAGGTGGTGCCCTCGACGTCGGTGATCGTCGCGCCGGAAGCGCGCGCCACGACGTAGGGGTCACCGCCGACGGCGCGGAACGCCCGGATCGAGGAGTTGACGCCGCCGGGGATGGCACGCCGCGACCGCTCGAACAGCGTCGCGTTCGACGGCACGCCCGCGCCGGTGCACACCGTGGGGACGCAGCCCGCAGCCGCGCACGACTCGGGGTCGCAGTAGGGGATCGTGCCCGCCGGGACACCGGGGGCCGAGGTGCGGGCCGGGGGGACGTTCACGGCGCGATCCGACCGTTCGACACCGACTCGGCGAACCAGCGGGTGAAGTAGGTGAGGATGATCCCGGCGCCGGCCCGCTTGATGGCCGTGAGATGCTCGAGGGCGACGGCGTCACCGTCGACCCAGCCACGCTCGGCGGCCGCGTGGATCATCGCGTACTCACCGCTGACGTGGTACGCCGCCAATGGGACGTCGATGCGCTGCGCGGCGTCGGCGATCACGTCGAGGTAGGCGAGCGCCGGCTTCACCATCACCATGTCGGCGCCCTCGGCGACGTCGAGATCGATCTCGCGCCGGGCTTCACGCACGTTGCGATGATCCTGCTGGTAGCCCTTGCGGTCGCCGCCGTCGGCGATCGACACGTCGACCGCGTCGCGGAACGGGCCGTACAGGGCGCTGGCGTACTTGGCGGCGTAGGCCAGGATCGCCACGTCGTGGTGGCCGTGGTCGTCGAGCGCCGCACGGATGGCGGCCACCTGGCCGTCCATCATCCCGCTCGGCGCCACCACCTGGGCGCCTGCGGCAGCCTGGGCCAGGGCGGCGCGGCAGTAGATCTCCAGCGTGGCGTCGTTGTCGACCACCCCCCGCTCGTCGACGATGCCGCAGTGGCCGTGATCGGTGTACTCGTCGACGCAGAGGTCGGCCATCACCACCACGTCGTCACCGACGTCGCCGCGGAGGTCGTCGAGCGCCAGTTGGACGATGCCCTGGGGGTCGTAGACGCCGCTGCCCACCGGGTCCTTCCCCGCGGGGACGCCGAAGAGGATCACGCTGCGCACGCCGAGCGCGGCCAGCGCCGCGACCTCGGCGCGCAGCGATTCCCGGCTGTGCTGCACGACGCCCGGCAGCGACGGGATCGGCACCGGCTCGTCGACACCCTCCCGCACGAACAGCGGTGCGACGAGGTCGTCGACCCGGACATGGGTGTCGGCCACCAGGTCACGGAGCGCAGCGGTACGTCGGAGTCGACGGGGGCGGAGCACGTCGCCGAGCCTAACCGTCGGACCCCGTGAGGTTCCCGGCGGCTCGGACCCTGCCGGCCGCACGAGTGCCGGAGCGGGCCGGACCGCAGCCAGTAGCGTGCTCGGCGTGTCCGTCCAGGCCTGGTTCTCCAACGACGACGTCGCCGTCACCCCCGGGAGCCGGCTGACGCTCGCACTCACGGTGCACAACCTCGGTGACGGCACCGAGTCGTACAGCATCGTTCCCGCCGGTCTCACGGCCGGATGGACAGCGGTGAGCCGGGGCAACCTCACGCTGTTCGGGGGATCACAGGAGGTCGTGGAGGTCGAGGTGGCACCGCCGCCGCTGCCCACCACCACCGCCGGTCCCACGGCGATCGCCGTCCGGATCATCCCGCTCGGCGATTCCGACGACGCCGTGGTGGCCGAGACCACCGTGGCGATCGAGCCGTTCGACGACTGCCGGCTGGTGGCGCTGCAACCCGTGCAGCGGGCCCGCCACCGGGCCACCTACGAGTTCATGGTGGAGAACCACGGCAACAGCCTGGCGAGTTGCCGTCTCCATCTGATCGACCCGACCAACCGCATCGACGGCACGTTCGACCCGCCGGCGGTGGGCGTGGCCCCGGGGGGCGCCAACCTCGTGCGCCTCAAGGCGCGAGCACAGCGCGGCATCTTCCGGCGCTCGACACGCACACTCGACTTCGAGATCGAGGCCGAGCGTCAGGGCCACCCGCCGGCCTCCACCTCGATCGCCCTGGTGCAGTCGCCCACGGTTCCCCGAGCGGCGATCGCCCGCGTCGCCGCCCTCCTGGCCATCGCCGGCGGCCTCGCTCTCGCCTGGTTCGCACTGATCGAACCGACGATCGAAGATGCAGCACGCGACGAGGTCGACCGGGTCGCCGGCGAACTCGCAGCCGAGGCGGAGACTGCGGCGGCGGCCGACACCGGCAACGGCACGACCGTCACCACGGTCGCGCCGACCGTCCCGCCTCCGGATGTCGAGACGGGCGAGCCGACGTTCTTCCGGTTGGCGGTGGATGCTCCGCTCACCCAGGTGGCCGATGCCTCGCAGACGACGGCCGACGGGGAGTTGTTCGACATGACCGACGTGCGCATCGAGAACCCGTTCAACGACCGCGGTGTGGCGAGCCTGCTGGTGAACGGTGAGCAGGTGTTCATCTGGTCGCTCGAGAACGTGCGCGGGTCACTGTTCGAGCCGCGCATCACGCCGATCCGCCTGCAGCCGGGCGACAACGTCACGTTCTCGGTGCGATGCGACGAGATCGGCGACACCACTCGTGCGACGTGCACGAACGCGATCAACATCGGCGGCAACCGCATCGAGATCGACGAGGTCTGACCCTCCCCGACCGACTCCCTCACCACGTTTGCGTGACGGAAATGTCGGGAGGTCCCGAAGAAAACGTCACGCAAACGAAGAGGGGGTCAGCCGCCGAGGCCGAAGCCGGGCATGCCGACCGATTCGGAGCGCTGCTCGACCACCTCGACCGGCGTACTGGCAGCCGTACCGTCGGGCGCCTGCACCAAGATGGTGCGCTGCCCGCCGCGCTCGTCGGCTGACACGGGCACCTCCACCAGGAACGCACCGTCGGCGTTGGTGACGGCCGTGACCCTCTCGCCGGAACCATCCCCGAACACGATCGACAGCTCGGTGTCGGCGGGATATCCGGTGCCGCCGGCGACGAATGCGCCACCGGCCTCGATCTCGTCGACCAGCAGCTTGAGCTCGGGGTCGTAACGGGCGTCACCCGCAGCGACCATCGCCGTGTACTGGCCGGTCACGGTGGTGATCTCCACGAGCGCCACCCGACGGCCGGGTTCCGTCGGCGAGAACGTGATACCGATGCTGCACGTGGAGCGAGGGTTGAGCGGTCGTGTGATGCAACTCTCGGTCGCGACGGCGAAGTCGCCGGCGTGCGTGCCACCGACCTCGATCGACACGATCTCGGTGGGGACCAGCGGCGAGATGTTCTCCACGTCGAACACGAACTCCCCGCTCGTGTCACCGATGTCGACCTGTCCGAGATCGGCGCCCGCCGGGTTGGTGCGCAGCGTCGGATCGCCACCGGCACCCGACACACGTGACGACACGGCGATCGCCTCGAATCCCTCCTCGGCGACACGCAACTCTGCCGACACGGGCCCGGGTGCGGAGGGAGTGAACGTGAGCAACACCGTGCAGTCGCCACCGGGAGGCACCGGCGCGCCGAACGTGCAGGTGCTCGTCTCCTCGTTGACGGCGAATCGTCCGTCGGACACCGTGACCGCGGACGGCACGAACGACGTCGGCCCGTTGTTGATCACGGCCACGTACCACTCGTCGCTCTGCAACCCGACCAGCGTGGTTCCGAGGTCCACGTCGGGCAGCGACAGGGTGGGCTCGGTGGAGATCGCCACCACCTGGCGCCCGGCGGGCGAGCCCGGGACGATCTGGCTCGCAGCGAGCGTGTCGAACACCGTGGTGCGACCCGTGTCGCTGAGCCCCGGTCGGGCGTGAGCGGCCAGCGCTGGCCGCACACCGTCGGCCGAGACGGCCACCCGGCGGAGGTCGCCCGTGCGGGCATCGGCGATCAACACGTCGCCGTCGGTGGCGTCTCCACCGCTCGATGCCCGGATCAACTGGAGATTCGGTGCCTTGGAGACGAACGCCACGAGCTGCCCGTCGGCGGAGAGCGTGGGACGGAACGACGGCGCCGTTCCCGCCACCACCGGCTCGGTACCGGGCACGCTGCTCACGAGCGACAGCCGGGTCCGTCCGGCCTCGTCGAGCCAACCGTTGTCGTCGACGTCACGGTCGAGCCGATAGATCTGGGACGGGCACCCGTCGGCGCACGGTGGGAGCACTGCGGGAACGAGCCCCGGATCGGTCGAGGTGAACGCGACGACACCGCCGTCGCGCGACAGCACGGGCTCGGAAGCGCCGAACGCCGACGGCTCGCCGTCGGGCCGCGACGACACGAGGCGTACGGCGAGGAACGGGTCGGGTTCCTCGCGGTCCCACACGAAGACCTGGCGGGTGGCAGGCCCGCCCGGTGTTTCACCCGAGCCCCACCCGGCGACGGCGTCGGACGACAACGCATCGGAGCGGAAGGCGAGGTAGCGGCCGTCACCGGACAACGCCGGCTGATCGATGCCGCCGTGCACGAACTGGGTGTCGGGGGCGGCGATCGGCGTTCCCGCCGCCAGTGCCGCACGGTTCGGGTCGGAGGCGGCCAGCGAGAGGTCGACGACGGTGACCGCCGTGAGGCCGTCACCGTCGAACAGGTGACCGGCGGGATGGGTGTAGGCGACCACCGTTCCGTTGCGCGAGAGCGCTGGTGCATCGGTGGGCAGCACGTCGTCACGAGCCAGCGAACCGCCCTCCGGATCGACGGACACCAGTTCCCAGCCACCGTCGCTCCCGGCACAGTGCGGAAGTTTGGTGCGGTACACGTCCCAGCGGTTGCCGGTGTCGTCGTCACGGAACACGTCGAGTTGCAGTTCGGTCACCACGGCGATGGAGCAGCCGTCGCCGGCCACCACGGGGTGCACGGAGTCACCCGCCCGCACACCAGCGGGGACGGACGTGATCTCGTTGGTCACGCCGGTCTCGCGGTCGGTGACGTACACCGTCGAGGCCCGGGAGTCGGCGGGGCTCTCGGCATCGGCGGGCGCAGGGGGACGACCCTGGTAGGCCACGATGCGACCGTCGCCCGACACCGTGGCATGCGAGCCGATGCCGTCACCCACGGTGACCGCCGGCACCTCGACAGCGGGATCGGCCTGTTCGAGCAGGGCGATGGGGCGCGCGTCGACGCCGGCGGTGCCTGCGCTGAGGATCAGCCCGGCACCGAGCATGCTCGACGCAGCGACCAACATGCGTCGCCGCCCGCTCCTGCTGACCACTTCCCTCCTCGCTCGCATCCGATGATGTCCGATTCTTGCAGGTCCCACGGCGTGACACCGGACGACGAACCGGTGCGTCACCGGTGGTTCACCGACGCACCCTACGACGGTGGATCACCAAGCTGTCGTTCGAGTTCCGTCACGAGTCCTTCAAGGGAGTGATCGGCAGCGACGGCGGTGACCTTGAGCCCGTGTTCGCGGGCGACGCGGGCGGTGGTGGGCCCGATGGCGACCACCACCGGTGGGGCCCCCGTCCCGACGGCCTCCGCCCACGCCCGTGCCGCCGAGCCGCTCGCCAGCGCCACTGCGTCGACGTCGGCCACCTCCTCGGGCTCGGGATGCCGGAGGACCGTGCGATAGGCCTCCACGGCGGTGACCACATGGCCCGCAGCGGTGAGCATGCCGACGAGCCTGCCCTCGGCGAGATCTCCCTGAGCCACGAGGATGCGTCGGGCATCGGAGCCCGCGACCTCGATCAGCGCCTCCGCCAGCGCCGTCGCCCGCTGGATCGGGGGGATCAGGTCGACCGGTCGACCGGCCAGATCGGAGAGTACCCGCGCCGTGGTCGCGCCGACCGCAGCGAGTCGCACGCGACCACTGTGCGCGGCGGAACCCGCGCGCTCAGCGCCCGGCACGGACGTGACGACGAGCCAGTCGTAGCCGTCGAGCCGGTCGAGCTCGCGCCGCAGCGACGACCCGCCGTCGGACGCTTCGACGATCCGGATGAGTGGGACGTGGACCACCTCGGCACCGCGAGCGGCGAGCATCGCACCGAGATCGCCGGGGCGCTCCCGGGTCACCAGGATGCGGCGTCCGGCGAGTGGGGCGCTCACCGGCTCAGCCCAGGGCGGTGTGGGACGAGCGGGCGGCGGAACGGGCCGACTCGCGATCGGCGTCGAGGCTGCCGGTGAGCCGCACCCGGTCGACCACCGACTCACCCGTGTCGAGATCGGCGAGGAACGTGTGCAGCACCTCGTTGCGGACGTGCGCCCCGACCGGGAGCGAACAACCCGACCCGAGCTCGGCCAGGAAGGCCCGTTCGATTTCCACGGCACGGCGGGTCGCCCCATGATCGATCGCTGCCAGCGCAGCGGCGGTGCCGGAGTCGTCGCTTCGGCACTCGACGGCCACGCAGCCCTGCCCGACGGCGGGCACGAACGTCTCGACGTCGAGCTCGGCGTCGATGTGGTCGGTGAGGCCGAGGATCTGCAGGGCCGCCACCGCCATCACGATGGCACCCCCGGCGGGGATCTTCGACAGCCGGGTGTCGATGTTGCCGCGCAGCTCGACGAACTCGAGATCGGGGCGGACACGTGCCAGCTGTGCCCGTCGCCGCACGGAGCCGGTGGCCACGGTGGCCCCGTCGCGCAGCGAGTCGAGGCCGGCACCCACCAGCGCATCGGCGGGGTTCCGTCGTTCGCAGAAGGCAACAATGGCGAGCCCGTCGGCCGGCTGCGACGGGAGATCCTTGGCCGAGTGCACGGCGAGGTCGGCACGTCCGTCGAGCACTGCTCGCTGCACCTCCTTCACGAACACGCCCTGCCCGCCGATCACATGGAGAGGAACGTCCTGGCGAACGTCACCGGTGGTCTCCACGAGCTCCAGCTCGACCGCTCGTCCCGTTGCCGCCCGGATGGCGTCGGCAACCGTGGTGGACTGCGCCATGGCCTGACGCGACCCGCGGGTGGCCAGGCGGAGCGGCGGACGGACCGGCGTCGACACGGTGGTGTTCAGCCGATGTCGAACAGATCGCGCACCGCTGCTGCGTTGCGCTCGCCCTGCGGGGTGCCGGCCTGGGACTTCAGCCGTACCGACGGCTCGTGCAGCAACTTGGCCACGATGGCACGGGTGAGCGCCTCGACCGTGTCACGGTCGGCATCGTCGAGACCCGACAGCCGCGAGGCGAAACGTTCGAGTTCGGCGGCGCGGACCCGGTCGGCTGCCTCGCGCATCGATGCCACCAGCGGGGCGGCCTGGCGTGCGGTGACCTCGACCAGGAACTCCTCGACCTCGTCACCCACGATCGACCGGACCCGCTCGGCTTCCCCGGCACGATGGGCGAGACCGCGGTCGGCCCAGTCGCGGAGATCGTCGAGGTCGGACACCGTCACGCCCGGAAGCTCGGCGACCGCCGGTGCGACGTCGCGCGGCACGGCGATGTCGACGATGTGCAGCGGGCGGCTGTTGCGGACACGGGCGGACTCGATCAACTCGCAGGTGAGCACCGGTTCACCGGACCCGGTACAGGCCACGACGAGGTCGGCGGCGCCGATCGCTTCGTCGAGGCGATCGAAACCGACCGCGACGCCGGCCACCCGGTCGGCGAGCGTGCTGCCACGGTCGGCCGAGCGGTTGGCCACGAGGATGTCGGCACCGCCGGCGCGGTGCAGTGCGACCGCCACGCCCTCGCCCATCGAGCCGGCACCCACGACGAGCACCCGCTTGCCGCTGATGTCGCCGGTGACGTCGGTCATCATCTCGACGGCGGCATGGCTGATCGACGCCGTCCCGCGACCGATGCCCGTCTCGGTGCGCGCCCGCTTTCCGGTGGCCACGGCCCGGCGGAACAGCAGGTTCAGCGTGGAACGGGCACCGCCTTCTCGCTGAGCGGTCTCCCAGGCGCCACGGACCTGGCCGAGGATCTCGCTCTCACCGAGCACGGCCGAATCGAGGCCGGCGGCCACCTCGAACAGGTGGTTGACCGCCGCAGCATCGTGCTGGCTGTACAGGTGCGGCGTGAGCTCCTCGACGGTGAGATCGCCGAGCTCACAGAGGAAGTCGCGGACATCGCCGTAGGCGCCGTGGAAGCGCTCGGCGACGACGTACACCTCGATGCGATTGCAGGTGGACAGCACGGCGGCTTCACGGACGTTGTCGCGCTGGGCCAGACCGGCGACGGCCTTGCCGAGGTGTTCGGGCGCCACGGTGACGCGTTCGAGCAGCGACAGCGGGCTGCTGCGGTGGTTGACCCCGATGACCAGAATCGACATGGCAGGACCACCCTAGGCGCTGGCGCCCCGACCCCGCTCGCCGGGAACGGCGCGGAGCGTGCTCGTGGACGCGGCGGTGGCGCGCCGCTGCTCGTAGTAGCTGAGGATCTGCAGTTCGACGGCGAGGTCGACCTTGCGGACGCTCACCCCGTGCGGTGCGCTGATCACGGCGGGAGCGAAGTTGAGCAGGCTCGTGACACCGGCGGCGACGAGCGCGTCGGCGGCGTCCTGGGCAGCGGTTCCGGGGGTGGCGATGACCCCGATGGAGATGTTGCGTGACCGCACGACCGAGGCGAGTTCGTCGACGTGACGCACACGCACGCCACCCACGATCGTTCCGATCTTCGCCTCGTCGACGTCGACGATGCCACCCACCGGGAAGCCGCGTTCGCCGAATCCGCCGTAGCCGGCGAGCGCCTGACCGAGGTTGCCGGCGCCGACGATCACGACGTGCCAGTCGTGGGTGAGGCCCAACTCCCGGCGGATCTGGTACACGAGGAACTCGACGTCGTACCCCACGCCCCGGGTGCCGTAGCTGCCGAGATAGCTGAGGTCCTTGCGCACCTTGGCGGCGTTGAGACCGGCGGCATCGGCGAGTTCCTCCGACGACATGTTCGACACACCGGACTCGAACCGCTCGGACAGGATCCGGAGGTACACGGGCAGGCGCGCCACGGTGGCTTCGGGAATGCGTCGACGTGTGCGTTGGCCGGCCATGGGATCTCCACGTTAAGCCGCTCGTGCACGTTTTCACAAAGCCTGCGCGACGAACCGGACGGACGCATGTCACGGAGTCCGACTCGACACGACGACCCGCACTCCAGCGGGAATACGCCGTTCAGGCGGGGGCGAGGCCGACGCGCAGCACGTCGTCGAGACCGCGTCGCAGCACCTTCCCCGACGCGTTGCGCGGGAGTTCGGTGACGAAGATCACCTTCGACGGACACTTGTAGCGCGCCAGGTGGTCGAGGGAGTACTCCACGAGCGTCTCTTCGTCGATGTCGGCGTCGGGAGTGGCCACCACATAGGCCTTCACGGCCTCACCGGTGTGCGGGTGCGGGACGCCGACCACGGCCGCCTCGGCGACGAGCGGATGGGTGACCAGCATCTCCTCGACCTCGGCGGGAAAGACGTTGAAACCCGAGACGATGATGAGATCCTTGCGGCGATCGACCAGGTACAGGTACCCGTCGTCGTCGGTGGTGGCCATGTCACCGGTCATCAGCCATCCGTCGTCGGTGAGCACGGCAGCGGTCGCCTCGGGATCGTCGTAGTAGCCGAGGAAGACGTTGTCGCCGCGCACCCAGACCTCGCCGACGTCGCCCACGAGTGCCTCGCCGTTGTCGTTCACGAGCCGCAGTTCCACGCCGGACAGCACCCGTCCGACCGAACCGGGGCGCACCGGAGCACCGGTGGACGTGGTGACGATCGGCGACGCCTCGGTGAGTCCGTAGCCCTCGCGGATCTCCACACCGAACCGTTCGCGTATCTGCTGCGCGACACTCAGCGACAGCCGTGAGGCACCGGACAGAGCGAGGCGGACGCCGGCGAAGGTGTTCGGGTCGAGGTCGTCGAAGTGGGCGAAGGCCGACCACAGCGCCGGCGCACCCGGCATCACCGTGACGCCACGGTCGATGATCGACTGCGCGGCGGTGGCCGGATCGAAGCGTTGCACGAGCAGCACGGTGGCGCCGACGGCCAGCCCGAGACCGACCACCACGTTGAGACCGAAGATGTGGTACGTCGGCAGGACGCCGTAGATGACGTCGTGGTGGTCGACGTGACCGTCGGCCGTTCGGCTCTGTTCGATGTTGGCGAGCAGGTTGCGGTGGCTCAGCATCGCCGCTCGCGGGGACCCGGCCGTGCCGCTCGTGAACATCAGCACGGCGACGTGATCGGGGTCGACGTCGACGGCGCCGACCGGGTCCGCAGCGGTCAGCTCGTCGAAGCCGATGTCGTCGGAGGAGGCGGCACCCGCTTCGGCGCTCACCACCGCCGCCAACGCGGGCATCACGGCGCGGTCGACGTGATGGAACGAGGACGAACTCTGGCGATCGACGACGGCCACCTTCGGATCGACGGTGGCGAGTTGGGCCTGGAGCTCCGGGCTGGGACTGGTGGGATTGAGCGGCACGGTCACCGCGCCGAGCCCGGCGGCGGCGAGATACGCCACCACGAAGTGGGGGTTGTTGCCGAGCAGCAGCGCCACCCGGTCGCCGTCGCCGACCCCGAGCGACGCCAGCCCGCCCCGGAAGCGGGCGACCTGCTCGCGCAGTTGCGCATAGCTGGTGGTCCGGCCGGAGCAGATGAGTGCCGGATGGTCCTGCGAATGCCCGTCGATGATGTGTGCGATGTTCATCGTGTCCCCCTCGGAGAGGATGTCTCCCCGGAGGGCCAGCGTAGTGCGTGACCGGGGTCACCGCATCAGCTGCTCGGCACGTCGAACCATCCCGCCCCGGGCAGGATCGTGGTGCACGGGACGGCGTTCGTGGCCGGTCAGAGCTGCAGCAACGACACGGTGCCGGCGACGAGGATCACCAGCAGGAGCAGTCCGAGCGTCAAGGTGGTGGCAGGCCGCATGAGACCAGGCTACCGGCGGCGTGGGGACCCGACCGGCTGGGTGATGCCCGCATCGTCGTCGGCGGCGGTGATCGTGACCTGGTCGCCGACGTCGAGGCCGAGCTCTTCGGCTGCCGACCGTTGGTCCATCGCCACCGCCAGCAACCCCGACGAGTCGAGCACGAGCCCCACTGCACCGCCGGCCAGTTCGGCGAACGACACCGCCCGCGTCGCCGTGCGGGTGGTGCCCCCCGTCGGGTCGGTCGGTGCACTGGAGCGCAACATCACCCGGTCGCCCAACGCCGCGGGCAGATCGTCGGGCCCCACGTTGAGTTGCGCGTTGCCGTACCGGTCCACCCACAGCACCTGGGCGATCACCCGCTCGTCGTCGGACTGCGGGAGCGTGACCACGCCGGGCAGCAGCAGGTCGGGGTCGACGGCATCACCCAGGTCGAGCAGATCGACACCGTTGCAGAGGTGCGCTGCCACGGGTGCGAAGACGTCGCGACCGGCGAACGTGGCGCCGGGTGCGGGCAGGTGGTAGCCGGTGTCGGTGAGTTCGACGCAGCGGCCGGCACCGCCGGCGATGGCCACCGCAGGAGCGAGCAGGCCGTTGTCGGGTCCCACGAGCACACCTTCACCGCCGGCGACCTCGATGGCGACGGCGCGGCGATCGGTGGCCACGCCGGGGTCGACCACGGCGAGCACCACACCGGAGGCGACGTACCCGATGCACCGGGCGAGCGCCAGTGAGCCGGCACGAACGTCGAACGGCGGCACGCCGTGCGTGAGATCGACGACCCGCGTGTGCGGTGCCAGGTCGCGGATCACCGAGTGCACGACACCGACGAACTCGTCGGTCGTGCCGTAGTCGGAGAGGAACGAGACCGTCTCGTAGCGGCGACCCATGACGGCGAACCTACCGGTCGGACGGCACACTGGCCCCGGACGCGACAAGGGCCGGTGCCAACCCCCCGATGGCACCAGCCCTGTCGGCGCTGACCACCGTTTCCGGTGGCCGCGTCTCCACGTCGGTCACCATAGGCGACGGAACCCCGGTGTGAAAAGAGCCACACCGAAATTCCTGATTCGAAAGGTCGGAACTCGCTACGGGGCCCTCATCCACCGATGTTGCATCCGGTGTCTGACACCGGATGCAACATCGGAGGCGCGGACACCGGTCGGCTGCACGGGCTCAGCCCAGCTCGCGGCTGCGCTCGGTGGCGGCGCGGACGGCGTCGGCGAACGCCGCTCTGACCGCGTGGGCCTCGAGCGCCCGGACGCCAGCGGCCGTGGTCCCTCCGGGTGAGGTGACCTCGGAGCGCAGCCGGGCAGGGTCTCCTCTGTGTGCGAGCAGGGCGGCGGAGCCGGTGAGCAACTGCTGCACGGCTCGCTCGGCCGTCACCCGGGAGAGCCCTTCTCCGACGGCGGCGTCGATCAGCGCCTCGGCGACGAGGAAGACGTAGGCCGGCCCCGATCCGATGGCGCCGGTGAACGCGTCGAGGGCCGACTCGCCGACCACGTCGACGGTTCCCACGGCCGACAGGACGCTGGTGGCCCAGGCGACGTCGTCGTCGCTCGCTCCGTCGGCGGCGGCGAGCGCCGACGCGCCCAGACCGACGAGCGCCGGCGTGTTCGGCATCGCGCGGAGCACGGCCACCGTCGGGTCGGCGACGGCGTCGACGAGGGTGGCGAGCCGGACCCCGGCAGCGATCGACACGAGACGACGGGCACCGACGCGTCCTGCCGCCGCTGCCGCACCGGGTGCGTCGGCGGGCTTGACGGCGATGACGACACCGTCGCACGAACCCAACTCGTCGATCGACGCCGCGACCCGCACGCCCGGGTACGAGGCCGTGAGGTGACGACGTCGATCCTCCATCACCTCGACGACGGCGAGCGCCCCGTACCGACCGGACTCGACGAGCCCGGTGAGGAGCGCAGCACCCATGTTGCCGCCTCCCACGATCGTGATGTCGGGTGGCGTGGCGGTGCTCATCCCGATCACGATATGTCGCGGCCGTGGCCGTCCGGGCGGACGGCGGTGGGACCGACTCCCCCGATGACCCGCCCGCCCGGACATCACGACGGTGGGCGGCGTGGATGGCCGACGGGAAGCGGGAGCCGACGTATCCCTCGTCGCCGGCGGCGGTCAGCCGAACCGGGAACGGAATCCGATGTGCAGCAGACCCTGGAAGCAGAGTTCGACCTGTGCGTAGAGGGTGCCCACGAGCCGGTCGACCTCGTCCAGGCTCACCTGGCCCACGGGCATCTCGCCCCGCAGGAACACCGCGTCCTCCACCCCGATCGAGAAGTGGGCCCCCACGAGCCGGTCGTTGCGTCGCAGGAGGTGTTCGTAGAGTTCGGCGGCGTTCTCCTCGGGAGCCGGCATCACGTAGGTCTCGTACTGCAGCGTGCGCTGGCCGAGCGAGATCCAGACGGTGGTGAACTCCTTCTCCTCCCCCCGCAGGCGGACGTACCACCGGGCGTCGCCGTCGGTGGATCGGCCGGCCGCGAGGATGTGGTCGTGCTCGGCCGCGAGGTCGGCCAACCACTCGTCGAGACGACGCTCGAGCGCGGCGAGTTCGCCGGCGCCGTAGGCGTCGGTCATCGACAGGCCACCAGTTCGCGTACGGTGAGATCGGAGTAGAGCCGACGCAACCGTGCCGCGGCGAAACTCCACGTGTACCGCCGGGCCCGTTCGACGGCGGCCGCACTCATCGCCGCAGCCCGCCCGGGATCGGCGAGGACGTCGGTGACCGCCCGGGCGTAGTCGCGCGGATCGCGACCTTCCACCAGGCGTCCGGTCCGCCCGTCGTCGACCAGGCTGATGAGCCCGCCGACGGCACTGGCGACGACGGGGATGCCGCAGGCGGCCGCCTCGAGCGCCACCAGACCGAAGCTCTCGCTGCGGCTGGGAGCGATCACCACGTCGGACGCTCGGTAGTAGGTGGACAGGATGTGGTGCGGTTGCGGTTCCACGAATGTGACGCGGTCGTGGAGGCCGAGTTCGTCGACGAGGGAATGCGCGCGAGCGGTCTCCGCATCGCCGTCGGCGCCGCTGGCCCCACCCACGACCAGCAGTCGCGCGTGCCGGTCGGGCAGTTCGGCGAGCGTTCGGATGGCCACGTCGGGGCCCTTCAACGGCTGCAGTCGGCCCACGAACAGCAGCACCGTCCGGTCGTCGTCGAGGCCGAGCGCCCGGCGCGCTCCGCGGCGATCGCCCGGCGCGAAGAAGGCGTGTTCGACGCCGGGGGCGATGATCTCGAGCCGACCCTGCGGATCGCCGTACAGCCGGCGGAACTGCTGCTCTTCCTCGACGCAGCTCACACAGATCGCGTCGGCGCAGTTGACGATCTCGGCCTCGGCCCGGTCACGCCAGACGGGTTCGGGGTCACCGCCTTCGGCCTTCACCCGGGCCAGCGTGTGGAACGTGGACACGAACGGCACGTCGAGGTCGTGCTTGAGCTGATGACCGACGACCCCGCTGAGCCAGTAGTTGCCGTGGATCACGTCGGGACGTTCGTGACGGTCGATCCACTGCAGTACCTGCCGGCGGAACTCGTCGGTGATGTCGGGCAGCGCTTCCTTCGGCAGGTGGTGCGGCCCGGCGTCGATGTGGACGACGCGGTGGCCCGGTTCGATCATCACCTCCGCCGGCAGCCCCTCGCGGTCGGCACGGGTGAACGTGGTGCACTCGACACCCGCCTGGGCGAGCGCGGACGCCATCTCGCGGACGTAGACGTTCATCCCGCCGCTGTCGCCGGCACCCGGCTGGACGAGCGGCGACGTGTGGAGCGAGATCACCGCGGCACGTTGCACAACCGCCTCAACGATAACGACGGCCGATCGATTCCCTCGGACCGATCCCGACCCGAAAAATGCCCCGTTCGTAGCGCCACGCGCTACAGACGGGGCATTTTTCGGATCTGAGGCGGTCAGTCGGCGTGGAGGCTCTCGACGTCGGCTTCGCCCTCGCGGTAGCGGCGCACCAGCTCGGCGCTCAGGGCATCGAGACGGTCGAAGCGCTGGCGACGATCGGAGGAGACCCGCTGCTCGAAGCGGCCGATGGCGTCGGTGAGCGTGGCCAGCGCCGCGTCGTCGAGCGACTTCAGCCGGCCCAGGCCGTTGCGCGAGCAGATCTCGTCGAGCTCCACGGCCAGCGGGTGGTCGCTGAGGTCCTCGGTCGGCCGTGGCGGCCGGGCCGGACCACCCGTGAGGTGCTGGGAGAGGACCGAGCGCAGCTCCTCACCCACCTCCTGCTCGCCGTCGGCGACGCGATGCGATGCCTCGGCCTTCACGAGATCGAGTCGGGCCTGGGCCACGCGCCGGGCGTAGGAGACCGCGTCGTCCTCGTGCTGCAACCGCTGGCGCAGCGCACGCAGCTCGGCGAGCGACAGCTGGGTGGGATCGGGGAGTTCGGTGTGGGTCATGGTCATCCTCCTGACACCGGCGGAAGCACCGCCACTTCGTCGTTCGGCCCGACCGGAGCGTCGGACGGCGCCTCGTTGCCGTTCACCCACACCCGGCAGCTCCCGAGCAGTTCACCGAAACGCGGCCCGTAGCGGCGCTCGGCGGCGAGCAGGACGTCTCGCACCGTCGGCTCGTCGAAGACGTCGGCACCCGTGCCGGCGGCCTCGCGAGCGGAGGCGAAGAGACGGATCGTGGCCACGGCGACCAATCTACAAGTGGCGCTCCCCCCGGACGGGTTGCTCGGACACGGCCGGTTCACGCGGCACCACCCCCGGGCAGGACACCCACGGTGAAGCCGAGCACCGCCACCGCCAGGGTGGCGCCGAGTGCGAGCCGACGGGTGGAGCCTTCCTCCAACCGACGCGTCGCTCCGTAGAAGCCGAGTTCCGGCTGCGGCAACGACCGCAACGCCGACAGACCGGTTACCACCAGCGCGACCGCGACCGACATCGCCGCGACCCGCTCGTCGTGCGGCATCGAGCCCAGACCGTGGGTCCAACGGTCGCTGAGGCCCCGGAGTGCGACCGTGACGTTGAGGGCGACCATCGTCGCCATCGTCGCTGCCCAGCGGATCGGCAGACCCGTCCGGGAGACGCCGTCACCGAAGCCCGCCCCCACCGACGCCATCGATGCACGCAGGCGCGCGCCCGGCCGCAGGAGACGATCCGACAGCAACCAGTGCCCCACCGCCAGCAGCAGCTGCGAGGCAACGAGCAGCGCCGCAACCCGCCACGACGGCACGCCGAACGGAGCGCGCCCGGTGAACAGCACGGCGATCAGCAGGACCACGAACAGCATCCGCCGCAGCCCGTCGAGAGCGAACACCGACCAGGCCACCTCGGTCGCCGAGGGTGCGACGGTCGCGCGCCCCCGCGTGGGCGCGGCGAGCACGCCGAGACCGTGCCGCGCCCACGCCACCTCGCCCGTGTCGTCGGATCCCTGGGCACGCTCGATCATCCGAGCGGTGTGGTCCGGGTCGAGACCGAGCGCAGCGCTCGTCAGCACGTGCGGCGACGATGCGCGGCGCGGCGCCACCGACAGCTCGGAGCGACGGCTCGGCCGCGAGGTGGCGTCGGCGACGCCCAGGCCGACCGTGACCACCACGGCCGCAGCGAATGCGATCAGCTCGAGCAGCAGTGCGGCAGCGCCGACCGCGCCGGTGATCGGATCGCCGATCCGCCAGGCCAGCCAGCCCGACCAGGCGAGCAGGCCCGCCGCGCAGCTCGAGCGTCCCAACCAGGTCGAGAGCCTCACCACCGCCGTGTCCATCCTGTTCGTTCCGCCCGTCGCCGACCGACGTGTCGATTGCGCCCCGAGGGGCCTGCCGTCCGTGTCATCGGCTGGTGTGTGGCACGGCTTGAGCGAGAACGCGGGGACCCGGGGTGCGCCACGGATATCCTCCGGCTCCTGTGGGAACCGAGAAACGTGAACGCCAGAAGGCCAACCGGGCACTGAAGCAGCAGCAGCAGGAGCAGGCCCAGGCCCGCCGCAAGACACTGCGCTACGTGCTGATCGGCGTGGGCGCCGTCGCCGCGCTCGTGCTCTTCGTCTGGATCGCGAGCACGATCGTCGCCGACGACGACGAACCGACGCCGCCCGCCACCGTGCCCGCCGACACCGTGCCCGCCGACACGACCGACACCACGGCCACCACCACCGGCTGATCATGCGCCTCCGACGTCTGGCCACCGTCGTGGCCGTCGCTGCACTCGCACTGGCCGCCTGCGGCAGCGACGACAGCGCCACCTCCACCGACGATCCGGCTGCGGCGGGCTGCCCGCCGGCGGACGGCACCGACGAACAGACCCGGTCGTTCGACGCTCCTCCGCCGATGTGCCTCGACGACGACGCCACCTACGAGGCCGTCGTCACCACCAACAAGGGCGAGTTCACCATCGCCCTGGACCCCGAGCAGGCGCCCGTGGCCACGAACAACTTCGTGTTCCTCGCCCGCAACCGCTACTTCGACGACACCGTGTGTCACCGCATCATCCCCGAGTTCGTGGTGCAGTGCGGCGATCCCACCGGCACCGGCACCGGCGGGCCGGGCTACACGATCGTCGACGAGCCACCGGCACCAGGGCAGTACCGGGTCGGATCGATCGCCATGGCCAAGACACCGGCCCCCGACAGCGGCGGCAGCCAGTTCTTCATCGTCACCGGCGCCGACGGCGCGGCGCTGCCGCCCCAGTACTCGCTGTTCGGCGAGGTCACCGCCGGCCTCGACGACACCGTGACCTCGATGGCGGCGGCGGGGACACCCGGAGCCGGCACCCCATCGGAGACGATCGCCATCGAGTCGATCCGCATCGTCCAGTCCTGACATCCGGTCCTGACCGCCATCTGGCCGGCGACCGGCATCGACGACCTGCCCCGGGCGCACCGGCGGCTGCGACGCTTTGTGTCGGTTACCCGACGGTAACTACGGTTCGGGCATGGCAACCATCAGCACAGTCGGGGTCATCGGGTCGGGCATCATGGGATCGGGTCTCGCCGAAGTGGCCGCCCGCGCCGGATACGACGTCGTCGTCCGGTCACGCACCCAGGCCGGCGCCGACGCCGTGCTCCACGGCATCGACGCCGGGCTCACCAAGCAGGTGTCGCGCGACCGTCTCACCGACGACGAGCGCCACGCCATCCTCGGGCGCATCACCGTCACCGACGATCTCCACTCGCTCGCCGGCTGCGATCTCGTGATCGAGAGCGTCGTCGAGGACATGGAGGTGAAGCGCGAGTTGTTCGAGAAGCTCGACCGCATCGTGCAGCCGTCGGCGATCATCGCCACCAACACGTCGACGCTCACCGTCGTCGAGCTGGCCATGGTGACCGAACGTCCGAGCCAGGTGTGCGGCATCCACTTCTTCAATCCCGCCCCGATGATGAAGCTGGTGGAGGTGATCAAGCCGCTCACGGCCTCCGAGGAGACCATTGCGACGGCCGTCGAGTTCGCCACCAGCTGCGGCAAGGACGCCGTGCAGGTCGAGGACCGCGCCGGCTTCGTGGTGAACGCACTGCTGTTCCCGTATCTCAACAACGCCATCCGCATGTGGGAGCAGGGCACGGCGTCGATGGACGACATCGACACGGCGATGATGGGCGGCTGCAACTTCCCGATGGGTCCGTTCGCGCTGCTCGACCTCGTGGGCCTCGACACGTCGCTCGCCATCCTCGATGCGCTCTACGCCGAGTTCCGCGATCCGAACTACGCCGCTGCGCCGGCACTGCGTCGCATGGTCGCTGCCGGCCATCTCGGCCGCAAGACCAAGCAGGGCTTCCGCACCTACTGAACCGGCCGGGACCTCTGCTCGTCGGCGACCCGCGCCGCACGCCGTCGCCCACGCGGCCCACGAACCGTTCGCGACTTGGCAGACTGGCGCCGTGAGCGGAGCCGGCCCGATCCATCCGGTTCGCCCCGAGCCGGTCCCGGTCGAGCCGGTGCGTTCTCGGTTCGTGATGCCCGACGCCGCGACAGCCGAGCCGGGTGAGGACCTCGTCGCAGTGGGCGCCGATCTCGCTCCCGGCACCCTGCTGGCTGCGTACCGGTCGGGTATGTTCCCGATGCCGGTCGATCCCAACCGACGCCGCAGCCGGATCGCCTGGTTCTCGCCCGACCCGCGCGGCATCGTCCCGCTCGACGGTCTCCACGTGAGCCGATCGCTGCGCAGGAACCTCAAGCGGTTCGAGGTGCGGATGGACTCCTCGTTCGAGGAGGTGGTGCGAGCGTGTGGCGACCCCGGCCGTCCCGGCCGGTGGATCACGGAGGCGATCATCGACGCCTACGTGGAGCTGCACCGTCTCGGCTGGGGTCGATCGGTCGAGGTCCACGACGACCGTGGCCGGCTCGTGGGCGGCCTGTACGGGCTGCGCATCGGCGAGTTGTTCGCCGGCGAAGCGATGTTCCACCGGGCGACCGACGCTTCGAAGGTGGCGATGGTCGCCACGGTCGACTGGCTGAACGCGACCGGCGCGGCACTGTTCGACGTGCAATGGGTGACCGATCACCTCGCCTCGATGGGCGCCGTCGAGGTGAGCCGTCACGACTACCTCCGCCTCCTCGCTGCGGCACTCGACCAGCACGGATCGTGACGGCGTCGGCGTGCACCGACGCCGACGCCAGAGACCCACAGAGCGACAGAGAAACGCACCGGAGCGGGTGGTCCGCCACCACCCGCCCCGAGCGCTTTCGCCGGCCGAGTCCGCCACTCGGCCGGCGGGGTTCCCGCCAGATGGGGAAACCACCGGGAGCCGCTCGCCGAAGGGGGAGAACGGTGCTCGACTCCGATGTTCGTCCCGCAGTGTTGCTGCGGCACGTGAAGTTCTTCGTCACGGTGGCGAGCTGACTTGAGGACTTCCTGCGCGACCGACGACACTCTCTGCATGACCAGCGCCGACACCGCCCCCGACGCAGCGACCACGGGTGGGTCTGCGCCCCGGGCGAAGGACCGCCCGTGGATGATGCGGACCTATTCGGGTCACTCCAGTGCCGAGGCCTCGAACGAGCTCTACCGCACCAACCTCGCCAAGGGTCAGACGGGGCTGTCGATCGCCTTCGACCTGCCCACCCAGACCGGCTACGACCCCGACTCGCCGATGGCGAAGGGTGAGGTCGGCAAGGTCGGCGTGCCGGTGGCCCACCTGGGTCACATGCGCACGCTGCTCGACGGGATCCCGCCCGGCCAGATGAACACGTCGATGACGATCAACGCCACCGCGGCGTGGTTGCTGGCGCTGTACGTCGCCAACGCCGACCAACAGGGCACGGCGTCGAGCGAACTGCGTGGCACCACCCAGAACGACATCGTCAAGGAGTACCTGTCGAGGGGTACGTACATCTTCCCGCCGGCCCCGTCGCGTCGGCTGATCGTGGACATGGTGGCGTGGTGCGCCGAGCACGCGCCGAAGTGGAACCCGATGAACGTGTGCTCGTACCACCTGCAAGAAGCCGGGGCGACGCCCGAGCAGGAGATCGCCTATGCGATGGCCACGGCGATCGGTGTGCTCGACGCCGTGCGTGACTCGGGTCAGGTGTCCGACGACACGTTCGGCCAGGTGTTCGGATCGATCTCGTTCTTCGTCAACGCCGGCATCCGCTTCGTGGAGGAGGTGTGCAAGCTCCGCGCGATGACCGAGATGTGGGAGCAGATCGGCCGCGAGCGGTACGGCGTCACCGACGACAAGGCGCTGCGTTTCCGCTACGGCGTACAGGTGAACTCCCTCGGCCTCACCGAGGCGCAGCCCGAGAACAACGTGCAGCGGATCGTGCTCGAGATGCTGGCGGTCACGCTGTCGAAACGGGCCCGCGCCCGGTCGGTGCAACTGCCCGCCTGGAACGAGGCGCTCGGCCTCCCGCGGCCGTGGGACCAGCAGTGGTCGCTGCGCATGCAGCAGGTGCTGGCGTTCGAGACCGACCTGCTGGAGTACGACGACATCTTCGACGGATCGACGGTGATCGAGGGGCGGACCGCCGAGCTGCGATCGGCGGCCCAGGCGGAACTCGACGACGTCCTGTCGATGGGCGGGGCGTTCGAGGCCGTGGAGACGCTGAAGTCGCGGCTCGTGACCTCGATGGCGGCACGCACCCGACGGATCGAGGCGGGCGAGCAGATCGTGGTAGGGGTGAACGACTTCACCGAGGCCGCCGACTCGCCGCTCGGCGGCGAGGGCGCCATCTTGAAAGTGGACCCGACGGTCGAACGGCAACTGACCGCCGACGTCGCCGAGTGGCGGGATGCACGCGACCAGGCCGCCGTCGACGGTGCACTCGCCGAACTCCGTCGAGCTGCGGTGGACGGCGACAACCTGATGCCGCCGTCGATCGCCCTCGCGAAGGCGGGTGGCACCACCGGAGAGTGGGGCGACGTGATGCGCGACGTGTTCGGCGAGTACCGGGCACCGACCGGCGTGAGCGGTGCGGCCGGATCCTCCGAGGGCCTCGGCGACGTGGTGGAGTTCGTCAAGTCGATCGCCGGTGGTCCACCGAAGTTCCTCGTGGCCAAGCCGGGCCTCGACGGCCACTCCAACGGCGCCGAGCAGGTCGCCGTGGCCGCCCGCGACTCGGGGATGGAGGTCGTCTACTCGGGCATCCGGCTGACACCCGAACAGATCGCGGCGTCGGCCCGCGACGAGGACCCCGACGTGATCGGACTGTCGATCCTGTCCGGCTCGCACCTCGACCTGGTGCCCGACGTGCTCCGTCACCTCTCCGAGATGGGTGTCGACGCGCCGGTGATCGTGGGGGGCATCATTCCCGAGGACGACCGGCCGCGACTCACCGGCCTGGGCATCGCGGCGATCTACACACCGAAGGACTTCCAGCTGTCGAAGATCATGCGCGACGTCGCCGAGCTGGCCGTCGTCCATCGCGCCGCCACCTGAACCACAGGTGTGACTCCGCACCGGGTGGGGAAGTCGTCTCTCACGACCCGCTGTTGCACCCGGAGGACCCGATGACCCGCATCGCATTCGTACTCGCCGACGACTTCGAGGACATCGAGTTCGAGACACCGCACTCGACGATGCTCCGGCACGGCCTCGACGTCGACGTGATCGGCATGTCACCCGGCGAGGTGACGGGCAAGCGCGGCACCGTCGTGCGGATCGACAAGACGATCGACGACGTCTCCTCCGACGACTACGACGCGCTCGTCATCCCGGGCGGCTACTCGCCCGACAAGTTGCGCACCGATGACCGGATGGTCGACTTCGTCCGCCGCTTCGACGAGCGCGAGAAGACGATCGCGGCGATCTGCCATGCACCGAGCCTCCTGATCGAGGCGGGCGTCGTCGACGGGCGCACGATGACGTCGTGGCCGTCGGTCCGTACCGACCTGCGCAATGCCGGCGCCGAGGTCGTCGACCGTGAGGTGACGGTGGACGACCACGTCATCACCTCACGGAATCCCGACGACCTCGCGGCCTTCACCGACACGATCCTCGCCACCCTCGGCGACGTCGATCCCCAGGAGGTCGCCGGCGACAACTCGTTCACGTCCTGAACGCCGCCGGTGCCGGGCCGGCGCAGTTCGGCGTCAGACCGCGGCGGGCTGGCGCCGTTCGCGCCGGATCCAGGCGTCGAGTTCGGGACCCGACTCGAAGCTGGTGATCAGTGCGTAACGCGGGGCGTCGCCGTTGTGCACCACCACGTGCCAGAGCCGCTGGGTGTCGACCACGAACCGGGCACCCTTGTGCAGCGGCACACGGACCTCCGTGGCGGGATCGGGCAGGCCGTCGGGGCCGTTGTCGAACAGCAGCATGTAGCTGTCCGGGTTGTCGGTGAGCTCGATCCACGAGCGCACCACCCACCCCTCGTCGTCGGGATTGAAGCGGTTGTTGTCGTCGCGGTGCAGCGACTTCAGCGCCTGCTCACGATCCTGCGGCTCGAGCTTGATGATGCGGACGCGGCCGAAGTTGGCGCCGACCTCGTCGACGTAGCTGCGGATGGTGGGAGCGATCTCCGCGTTGGAGGTCCACAGGGCGTCCTTGTCGGTCTTGCCCTTGTCCCAGAATCCCCGACAGTCGAGCTCGCCGTCGGCGGAGGCGATCGGAGCGAAGTTGGTGTCACCGCCCGACTTCCAGTCCATGTACTCGAGCGACGCGAACTCGCTCTCGGGAATCTCGTAGGGAAGGTCACCGAGGGCGACGAATCCCGTCTCGGCGAACACGTCGAGGCGCTGGTGCGGGGTGTCGAGCGGGATCTCGACGCTCCAGTGTTCCTTGGTCGGCCAGAAGCTCATGGCCGAGAGTCTACGAACGGCCGTCGCCGTGAACAGGGCACCATGTGTGATCCGTCACCCGGTGCGGTCCCGGCGACGGGGGTCAGCCCGTGGTGGTGGCGGTGCCGCCGCCGGCGGGCAGTTCGTCGATCACCACGATGCCCGAGGGGATCTCGAGCGTCTGGCCCGCCTGGATGTCGTCGGGGTTCTCGAGGCCGTTGGCGTCCACGATCGACTGCACGGTGACCTCGAACCGCTCGGCGATCACCGCCAGCGTGTCGCCCGAGTTCACCGTGTAGAACCGCTGGCCCGGTGGGATCGTGGTGGTGGTGGTGGTCGACGTGCTGGCCACCGTGGTACGGATCGGGGGCAACCGTTCCTGCGACGCCCCGTCGGTGGTACCACACGCTGCGACGGCGACCACGGTCCCGCCCACGGCCAGCGCACGGGCGATGGGGGCGCGGAGCGCATTCGACGGCATGGGCCCGATGCTACGAGCCGCGGGATGCCGGAAGCACGCGCACACCGACGTACCCTCGACGACGTGACCACCGTGAACCCGATCACGTCCCCGACGGACACGGCGACCGGCGAGCTGCCCTACCCCGGCGCCGAGCATCCCGCACGCCAGTACCGACTCGACGCCAACGGTCTCGGGATCGCCGTGCACGAGTGGGGAGACCCCGACGATCCGCCGTTGCTGCTGGTCCACGGCGGATTCGACTTCGCCCGCACCTACGACGCATTCGCCCCGAAGCTCGCCGCGGGCGGCTGGCGGGTGGTGGCCTGGGACCAGCGTGGCCACGGCGACAGCGAACATCCCGAGCTGTACTCCTGGGACGCCGACATGCGCGACGCCCTCACGGTGTTCGACCATGCCAGCCCGGGCCGGCCGCTGCCGGTGGTGGGACATTCCAAGGGCGGCGCCCTGATGACGCAGCTCGCCGACGCCCAGCCGTTCCGCTTCACCCATCTGGTGAACATGGACGGGATCCCGTTCAACCGCAGGATCCCCGACGTCGCCGAGCACGAGCGCACGCGGATGCTCGCCGACGAGATCGCCGGCTGGCTCGACCACCGGCGCCGCACCTCCACGGCCCGCCGCAAGCCCGGCACGATCGACGAACTCGCCGCTCGGCGCGGCCGGATGAACCCCCGGCTTCCCGTCGAATGGCTGCGACGGCTGGTCACCGTGGGCGGCTTCGAGAGCGACGACGGCTGGCGTTGGAAGATCGACCCGTCGATGCGCTTCGGCGGCTTCGGGCCGTGGCGTCCCGAATGGACCCTCATGCGGATGCCCGGTCTTCCGATGCCGTTCCTCGGCATCCTGGGCCGGGAGATGGAGGAGATGGGCTGGGGGACGCCACCCGACAAGGTGCTGCCGTACCTCCCGGCCGACGGCCGTCGCGAGATCCTCGACGACGTCGGTCACTTCGTCCACATCGAGCAGCCCGACCTCGTGAGCTCGCTCGTCCTCGACTTCATCGGCGGTGCCGCGTGACCACCCTGTTGCGCCACGGCAAGGTCGAGCTGGCACTCCACCACCTCCGCGACAGCGGCGACGGTGCTACCGCCACCACCCGTCCGCTGCTGATCCTCCACGGGCTGGGCGAGGCCTCCCCTGCGGCGGTGCCGACCTGGGCCGCCACCTGGCCCGGACCGGTCGCCGCACTCGACTTCACCGGTCACGGTGCCTCCACGATCCCGCGTGGCGGCGGCTACACGGCGGAGCTGCTGCTCGGCGACGCCGACGCCGCACTCGCTGCGCTCACCGGCGACGACTCCAGCCGGTCGATCACCGTGCTCGGCCGGGGCCTCGGGGCCTACGTCGCGCTCCAGCTCGCGGGGGCACGAGCCGCCCAGGTGCGCGGCACCGTGCTCACCGACGGGCCCGGGCTCGCCGGGGGCCCGACCGGACCGACGTCGCAGAGCTTCTTCTCGCTGCCGCCGGCGACGACGGCGTCGCCCGACCCGTATGCGCTCGTGGAGCTCGGCCGTGATCTCCGGCCGCCCGACTACGCCGCCCAGTTCGTGCGGCTGGCACTGGCGGGATCGGATCTCGACCGGCCGATCACCGTGTCGAGCGTGTTCCGTCCCGAGTGGCTCGACGCCGTCGCCCGCGAACACGGTGTGGTCGAAGCACCGCTCGACGAGGCGCTCGCGGGCTACGCCCACGCATGAGCGCGCAGGTCGGGACGTCCACAGACCGCCGCAGATAGTCTGAAGGGCGTGTCCTCGTCGGTGTTCACGATCATCGTGCTGGTGGCCTTCGTCGCCATGGAGCCGGTCACCGCAGCCACGCATCGCTGGGTGATGCACGGATTCGGGGAGTGGCTGCACCGCAGCCATCACCGGCCCGGATCCGGCCGGCGCTGGGAGCGCAACGACTGGTTTCCGGTGATGTTCGCATCCGTCGTGATGCTCGGCCTGTGGGCCGGCTTCAACGTCGATCGGCTGGCGGCACTGGTCCCGGCCGGCGTGGGTGTCACCCTCTACGGCATCGCCTACGCCCTCGTCCACGACGGATACATCCACCGTCGTCTCGGCCGCTTCGGCGGCCGCCGGGTCGCCGTGCTCGACCATCTCGCCGACGCCCACCGGATCCATCACCTCTACAACGCAGCGCCCTACGGCATGCTGCTCCCCGTGGTGCCGGCCGATCTCCGGGCCCGCGCCGGACGGACCGACCGCGATCCGTTCACCGTCGACGCACGCGCCGACACCACCGGTGTGGCCGAGGCGGCCTGAACCGCCGACGGTCACCGCCGTCGTTCCGTACCGGTACCGGGAGATCTCTGGTGGATTGCGCGAGGGTCGCTGCTAGATTCAGGTCGCTCTCAACGAGAAGAGGCCATTGCCTTCAGGCCCCCATCGTCTAGTGGCCTAGGACACCACCCTTTCAAGGTGGCGGCACGGGTTCGAATCCCGTTGGGGGTGCGACGCAGTTGCGTCACATAGGGCGCTTCGGCGCCTGCCACACGAAAGATCACATGGTCCCGTGGTGAAGTCTGGAGTTCACGCCGGCCTGTCAAGCCGGAGGTCGCGGGTTCAAGTCCCGTCGGGACCGCAGCAGGGGGCCACTCGTCGTCGCAGGACGGCGGGTGGCTCTTCTGTCGGACAACCAGGTTGGCGACAACCATCGCAACAACTCACGGTCGAGTAGCTCAGTTGGCAGAGCACACGCCTGAAAAGCGTGGGGTCACCGGATCGACGCCGGTCTCGACCACTTCTTCTGGGGCTCGGGCGGCGCCCGCGGCCAGTTCCTCGTGGAGATCGGCGACGTAGGTGGCGAAGTCCACCTGCATCCGGTGGCGGGGGCTGTCGTAGAAGTGGCCCAGGTGCTCTTCCTCGTCGGCCACGATCGTGGCGGTCATCTCCGCCTCGGACGGGAAGCGGTAGTCGCCCTCGATCGCCGCGGCCACGAGCTTGGACTGCTGCTCGGCGAAGTTCACCAGTGTGGGCAGCGGTTGGGCCAGACCCAGGAAGTACAGGTTCTCGAACCCCGGCTTCACGATGCGCTTGAACAGCGGGAACGTGTTGTCCCGCGGTGTCAGCTCGGGTTGACGCAGGAACGGGAAGGTCACGTTGTAACCGGTCGCCCACACGATGGCGTCGAACGGCTCGCGTGACCCGTCGGCGAACACCACGCCGTCGCCGTCGAGTCGCTCGAGCGCACCCCGGGCAGCGATGTCGCCGCATCCGACGCGCGTGAGGAACTCCCCGGACACCGACGGATGCGCGTCGAGTGGCCGGTGGTCGGGTTTCGGGAGGCCGTAGTCCTCCATCCGCCCGATCGTCTTCACGATCTTGCGGCGGGCGAGTGCACGGCCCAGCTTCGACGGCATCCAGGTGGGCAGCGACGCCCTGTCGGCGGGCTTGCCGTCGATGTACTTCGGCAGCACCCACACCCCGTGGCGCATCGACACCACGCATCGCTCGGCGATCGGCCGTTGCGACAGCTCCGAGGAGATGTCCATCGCCGAATTCCCGGCTCCGACGATCAGCACCCGCTTGCCGCGGAAGTCGTAGGGCTCGAACGGGTTGCGGTAGTGGTGCGAGTGAACCTGATAGCCGTCGAACGTGCCCGGGTACTCGGGGACACGGGCGTCCCAGTGATGGCCGTTCGCCACCACCAGGTTGTCGTAGTGGCGCTGTTCGCCGGTGGACAGGGTGACACGCCACCGATGGTCGCCGAGTCGCTCGCAGTCGCTGACCGCCGTGTCGAACGTGATGTGCTCGCGGACCCCGAAGTGATCGACGTAGTCGTGGAAGTACTGCAGGATCTGGCTGTGATGAGGGAAGTCGGGCCAGTGAAGCCCGACGGATCAGCCCCCGGCGAACGCAGCGAGCGCGGCGTCGACCGTCTCCTGGTCGACACCACAGTCGAGCGATGCCTGCACCACCGGTTCGACGGCCGCCGGCGCGAGGTCGAGGATCCCCAGCGGCACCAGCTGTGCCAGGCCGACACGTTCGTCGACGGTGGACACCACGCAGTTCGCCTGGTTCGCCGGCACGTCCTGTTCGGCGAGGAGATCGAACAGGGCGAGGCCGATCGCGTCCGTCGGCGGCTCCGTGGGGAAGCCCTCCGGATCGATCAGCGGCCCGTCGGGCTCGGTCGGCTCCTGGCCCTCCACCGTGGTGGGTGGCGGCAACGTGGTGGTGGTCGTGGTGGTCGTGGTCGGCAGCGGCGTGGCGACGAACTCCACCTCGTCGACCTCGCCGTTGGCCGTGTCGGCGGTGGCGTACACCACGCCGCCTGCGACCGCGAAGCCGACGACGCCCACGGCGGCGCCCACGGTCTGCGGCCCCGGGAACGCGGCGGCCAGACGGACCGCATCGGTGGTGCCCGCCGTGGGCTGCTGGGTGCCCAACCAGCCCCGCTCGTCGACCCACACCGACAACGGCGGCATCACCACCAGCGCCGCCAGCAACGCGATCGCCACGTTGAGCGTGACGATGATGCCGAAGTCGCGCAGCAGTGGCAGCGCCGAACCGATCAGCACGGCGAAGCCGCCGATCGTGGTGACGGCCGACGTGAAGAACGCCCGGCCCGTCCGGCTCGCCGCACGATCGGTGGCGTCCCGCGGGGCGTAGCCCCGCTGGCGCTCCTCGAGATACCGCCCGAGGATCAGCACCGAGAACTCGGCGCACGTGGCGATCACCAGCGGACCGCTCACGGTGGTGAGCGGGCTGAGGGTGAAGCCGAGCAGACCCACGACCAGCGACGACACGCCCACGGCCAACGTCACCGGCACCAGGGCCAGCAGCGCCCGGCTGAGGCTGCGGAATCGCAGCACCAGGAACACGCCCGCCAGGCACAGTGCCAGGTACGTGAGGTTGGCGCGGTTGGCCGACAGGTTCTCGAGGAGGCCGATCCCCACCGTGGCCAGGCCGGCCGGTGTCGCTCGCACCGGATCCTGGTCCTCGGCGAGATCCACGAGGAGAATGCTGTCCGACGGCAGTTCGATGGCGTCGATACGCGCCTGGAGATCCTCCTCCAGCTCCTCCACCAGCACCGCCCGCTCCTCCAGGCTCGCCGGGGCGAGCCGCAGATTCAGCTGCGTGGCGGTGACGTCGACGACGGCATCGGGGTCGGTCTCGTCGTAGGCGCCGCTGTACAGCGCACTCTTGATCGCCGGCGGCATCTGTTCGATCGACGCCTCGATGTCGGCCGAGGTCGGCGGGATCGGTGTCGCACCGTCGATCAGGATGATCTTGCCCATCGTGTTCACGGCGCTGGAGGTGGACACGACCTCGGGACGCTCCTCGGCGTCGAGCGTGAACTCCCACACGAGGTCGATGACCTCCTGCGCGTTCACGTTGTTGGCGGCGACGAGGATGCCGAGGGTGGAGGAGAAACCGGTCTCGTCCTCGAGGGTCTCGATGTCCTTCACGACCTGACTGTCCTGGTCGACCCACTTGATGGGATCGGACTCGATGTTCGCCCGTCCCTCCACGAGGACGCCGCCCACGAACAGGGCGGCGGCGACCACCACCAGGGGCAGTCCGAACCGTGTGGGCAGCCCGCCCAACTTCACGACGATGCGCTCCACCATCGACGGCGGGCGCTCCTCGGTGCGCTTGGTCCACTCGCGGATGCCCAGCGTGGCGGTGGGAACCACGATGCCGACGATCACGAGCACGACGACACCGATCGCCAGCAGGACGCCGAAGTCACGGATCATCGGCACTCTCGAGATGCGCAACGCCAGGAAGGCGAGCACACCGGTGAGTGTGGCGGCGATCAGGGGTGGTGCCAGGTTGGCGACCGTCTCCGCGATCGGGTGCTCGTCCTTGTCGAGGACCACCTCCTCCTCGACACGGTTGTGGATCTGGATGGCGAAGTCGATACCGAGACCGATCAGGATCGGCAGGCCCGAGATCGTCACCAACGACAGGTCGATGCCGATCAGGCCGAGGATCGAGAACGCCCAGACCACGCCGATGATCACAGCGAGCAGCGGCAGCAGCCGCCAGCGCACACGGAACATCAGGGCGAGCACGAGGGCCATCACGCCGAGAGCTGCGGCGCCGAGCGTGAGCATCCCGCCCTGCAGGTAGTCGTTGATCTCGGCGAGGTAGACGGGCGATCCGGTGACCGTGAGCTCGAACCCCTCGAACGATGAGCCGTCGAGCAGTTCGAGCACCTCCTTGGTGGCGGCGGTCTGCTCGTCGAGCGTCGCGTTGCCCTGGAGCACCACGCCGCCCACTGCGGTGCCGTTCACCGGGGTCGTGGTCGTGTCGGGGTTGGGGAAGGTGCCCTCGAGCGACTTGCGGATGACCCGCTGGTCGGCGGGAGGTGCCACGACCTCGCCGTCGACGATCTCGTAGTTCTCGTTGCCGAACAGCAGCAGCTCGTTGTACGACGGGTTCCCGACCTCCGCCTCGCCCGCCGCACCGAGCCGGGCGAGGGCGAGCGTGATGTCGGCCTGGCGGGCTGCGTTGCCCGCCTCGTCACGCGTCGATGCCGCGATCAGCGCATTGGAGCCGACGCCCTCGGCGAGCAGGTTCTTGCTGAACTCCAGCGACGTCAGTGGGGTCACCACCGCATAGATCGACGACTCGTCCGCCTCATCGATCGCCTGCAGTCCGGCGGTGATGCGCTCCAGCTCGGCGAGGTTGGCTCCCTCGTAGAGGTCGCTCACGTCGGAGCCGTCCTCGGCCGTGAACAGCAGGATCACGGTCTCGCCGCCGAAGTCGTCCTGGAATGCGACGTTGTCGATGGCGATCTGCGAGTCGGGGTTGAGGTAGCTGTCCTGACCGGTGGCGAACTCGATCTGCCGGGCGCCGAGCGACAGGACGGCCGTGATCAGCACGACGACGACGGCGACCCACTTCCAGTGCTTGCCCAGCTGGACCCCTGTTGCCCGCCAGAACCGTTCCATGATGTCCCCCTTCGACCGTGAACGCTGCGAGATCGTAGACGGCCCGCAGCCGGGTGACAGCATGTTCCTCGGACACCACGGCGACAAGAGCACGAAGTCCTGACACTCGTCGCGCCGGAAGTGCCGCCATCCGAGGTGTCCCGGCCGGGGTGTGCGTCTCGCGCCGGGCCCGTGTGCGAGGCACCTGCCCGAGGTGGGAAGCTCTGTCCATGTCGGCATCGCTGCACTCCGAGTTGGCGGCGATCGTGGGCGACGAGCAGGTCCTCGCCGAACCCGACGTGCGAGCCGGCTACGAGACCGACTGGACCGGGCGGTGGAGCGGGCCGGCGGTGGCCGTCGTCCGGCCGGCGGACGACGCCGAGGTCGCCGCCGTCCTGCGCTGGTGCGACGACCACGGCGTGGGCGTGGTGCCCCAGGCCGGCAACACCGGGCTCGTCGGCGGCAGCGTGCCGCGCAGCGAATCCGACCGCCCGCAGATCGTGCTCTCGATGACCCGACTCGACCGGCTCGGCCCCTGCGATCCGACGACGATGCAGGTGACCGCCGGCGCCGGGGTCACGATCGCCGCGTGGCGGGCACATGCACGGGCAGCCGGCCTCGACATCCCGGTCGATTTCGCCGCCCGCGACTCGGCGACCGTCGGCGGCGCGATCGCCACCAATGCGGGTGGTTCACGGGTGGTGCGCTACGGCACGATGCGATCCCAGGTGCGCGGCATCCACGCCGTGCTCGCCGACGGCACGGTGGTGGGATCGCTCGACGGGCTGCCGAAGGAGACGGCCGGAGTCCACTGGCCGAGCCTGCTGACGGGTTCGGAGGGCACGATGGCGGTGGTGACGGCGGCACGACTGCAGCTGGTGCCGCTGTTCGAGCACGGCGTCACCGCACTGGTGGCGATGCGGTCGCTGGGCGATGCCGTGGCACTGCTCGCCGCGCTGCGTCACGTCCCGTCTCTCGATGCGGTGGAGCTGATCGGGGCACCGGCGATGGACCTGGTGGCGACGCATCTCGGAACGGCGCCACCGGTCGGGACGGGAGCGGCTTCCACCGACGGCCCGATCCTGCTGGTCGAGTGCGTCGACCACACCGATCCCTCGGCCGACCTCGCGCGGGTCGTCGACGCCGCAGCGGGTGTGGTCGACGTGGTCGTGGCGACCGACGGACCTCGCCGGAGTTCGCTGGTGGCCTACCGGGATCGCCTGACGGAGGCGATCGCCGCAGCGGCCACCACGCTCGGCACGCCGGTGTTCAAGCTCGACGTCGCCGTCCCGGTCGAGCGGCTCGACGAGCTGTGGCGACGCGCCCACCAGGCTGCCGCCGACGACGGTTCGCAGCTCGTCGCCTTCGGCCACCTCGCCGAGGGGAACCTGCATCTCAACCACCTCGGTGCGACCGACACCGACCGGCTCGCATCGGTGGTGCTGGGCACCGTGGCGGAACTCGGCGGCACCGTGTCGGCCGAGCACGGCATCGGCATCGCGAAAGCGCCGTGGCTTCCGTTGATCCGCAGCCGGGAGGACCTCGCCGCACAGCGGGCGATCCGGCGAGCACTCGACCCGCACGGGATCCTCAATCCCGGCGTCCTCGACGCCGACGTCCTCGACGCCGACGGCGCCGCCGTTCGTCAGGGGTCAGACCCCGAACGAACAGCCGGCCGCCGCCATCAGGTGCCGTAGCCGAAACCCAGATCGGGGGCGCCCAGCAACGGCCGGTAGTCGATGCCGCGGGCCTCGGCCATCGACGCGCAGGTGCCGCCACGGTCGACGATCACCGTCATCCACACCGGAACGGCACCGAATGCGGCGATCTCGTCTGCGGCTTCCATCAACGACGTGCCGCGAGTGGTGGTGTCCTCCGTGACGAGCACACGGTCGCCCGGTTGCAGTGCACCGGCGATCCGGCCGGTGATGCCGCCCTGCTTGGCTTGCTTGCGCACACTGAAGCTGCGCAACCGGTGCCCGCGCGTCGCCGCCACCGCGGCGATGCCGTAGGCGACGGGGTCGCTGCCCATCGTGAGCCCACCGATGGCGTCGATCTCGCCGATCACGTCGGCGAACACGTCGAGGAACGCCTCCGTGGTGGCGACGATGCCGTCGGGACGGCAGGCGGTCTGCTTGGTGTCGAGGAACCACGAGCTGGTGGCGCCGGACTTGAGCACGAACTCGCCGTGCTTCACGGAGTGCTCGAGCACGTGGCTGCGGAGACGGTCGAGCACCGGCGGCAGGGTGGGCAGATCGGGTGCGGCGCCTGATACCGGCGTTCGGTCGGTCACGCCGCCGACCGTATCCGACCCGTCCCCGACCTGACGGGTGGCGAGCGCTCGTTCGTTTGCGTGACGCTTTCGTTGGGGCGCCCCAACATTTCGGTCACGCAAACGTGTTTCTCGGGCCTGACGTCATTCGTTTGCGTGACGCTTTCGTTGGGGCGCCCCAACATTTCGGTCACGCAAACGTGGAGACGTGAGGGGTGGAGTGGCGGGTCAGCGGGTGCGGGCGTCGCGCACCAGGACCTCCTGGGCGACGGTGGCCACGTGGGCGCCGTCGTCGCGGAAGACGTGACCGAACGACAGGCCACGACCGCCCACGTAGTGCTGGCAGGCGAAGTCGTACAGATGCCAGCGATCAGCACGCAGCGGGCGGTGGAACCAGATCGTGTGGTCGAGGCTGGCGCAGAACAGCGCCTCGGCCTCTCCGGCCTCGACCGTCTCGGGGTGTGCCTGGATCACCGATTCGGTCGGCAGGTCGTCGGAGAGATATGCCAGCCAGCAGCGGTGCAGGAGCTGGGCGTTCGGGTCGTCGGGGTCGCCCAGATCCTCGTGCACGCGCATCCACGCGGTCGTCCGACCGCCGCCGTCACGGTCCGAGCCGCCGACCCGATCGGGCGGCACCATGCTCTTGTGGAACGTGTCGGTCCACGACGTCTGTTCGAGGCCATCGGGCCCCGGCACCGACGGCATGGCCACGGTCTGCACTGCGGCGGAGGGTTCGGGCCGTTGGAACGAGCTCTCCGCATTGAGAACGGCCCCCACCGCCTGACGGGCGACGACGCGGCGTGTGGCGAAACTCCGCCCGTTCCGGATGCGGTCGACTTCGTAGCGAACCGGTTCGGTGTGATCGCCGCGACGGATGAAATAGGCACGAATGGAATGCGGTTCGAGATCGGTGTCGACCGACAATGTGGCCGCCCGAAGCGCCTGCGCCACGATCTGGCCACCGTAGAGACCACCCCACGGATACCGGGGCCCCGTTCCGACATAGACATCCGTCCCGTGAGCTGACAATTCGAACATCGCAATTCCACACTATGGCGACCGGTGTTCATCCGCATAGAATCGGCGACCATGGCAGAAAAGCGCGGTCCCAAGACTCCCATGACCGAAGAGCACAAGGCAGCCCTCGCCAAAGGTCGAATGGAGGGTCGGATCGTGCGGGACTATCTCGAAGGATTGCGTGCCACCAAGCCGAAGCGGGGCCGAAAGCGCACGTCCGAGACCATCAAGAAGCGCCTCGATGCCATCGAGCAGGAACTCCAGAGTGCGAGTCCGATCGAGGAACTGCTCCTCGTCCAGGAACGTCGTGACCTGCAAGCAGAATTGGCCGTGAAATCGAACACCATCGACATGGACGCATTGGAGGCCGCATTCATCGAGGTGGCCAAGAGCTACGCCGACAGCAAGCAGATCTCCTACGCCTCGTGGCGGGACGTGGGCGTCCCCGCAAACACCCTGAAGAAGGCGGGTATCGGCCGCGCCGACTGACCCCGACCACCCCGTTCTCCGCCTGCCGGAGGTGATCTCTCGATCGTGATCCTCAGAGAGTGATCGTGTCGAGTTCGGCGAAGACGTGGTCGAGGTTCCGGAGTGATCGGTGCAGATCGAAGGCATCATCGAGCACGGTCGGATCGACGTCGTCATCGTCCTCCAACAGGCTGCGGAAATCCCGGCCTTCGTCCCACGCTCTCATCGCATTGCGCTGCACGATCCGGTACGCATCGTCACGAGTGGCACCGCCCTGCACCAACGCCAGCAGCACCGGTTGGCTGAACACCAGACCATGGCTGGCATCGAGATTCGCTCGCATCCGCTCGGGCATCACCACCAGACCGTCGAGCAGTCGGCGCAGCCGCTTCAGCACATAGAACGCGAGCTGCGACGAGTCGGGCAGCACGATTCGTTCCACCGACGAATGCGAGATGTCACGCTCGTGCCACAGCGCCACATCCTGCAAACCGGCAAGGAGATTCGACCGCAACACGCGAGCCAGCCCGGAGATCGTCTCCGCTGAAATCGGGTTGCGTTTGTGCGGCATCGCCGACGAACCCTTCTGTCCGGGCTTGAAGCCCTCCTGCACTTCGCGCACCTCGGTTCGCTGCAGGTGGCGCAGTTCCACCGCCACGAGTTCACACGTGGCACCCACCGACGCACACGCGTACAGGAACTCGGCGTGACGGTCACGGGCCACCACCTGCGTCGCCGCCACCGGCTCCAGACCCAGACGCTCGCCGACCGAGCGCTCCACCTCGGGCGGGATGTTCGAGTACGTGCCGACGGCGCCACTCAGCTTCATCACGGCCACCGCCTCGCGGGCGGCTCGCAGACGGGCGCGGTCACGGTCCACCTGCAGCGCCCACAACGCCACCTTCGCCCCGAACGTGGTGGGTTCGGCGTGCACCCCGTGGGTGCGGCCGATCATCACGGTGTCGCGGTGCTCGCGCGCCAGTGCCAGGAGCGTGCCGAGCAGTTCGGTGGACGCCGCGATCAGCAGGTCGGCCGCATCGCGCATCGCCCAGCACAGCGCCGTGTCGACCACGTCCGACGAGGTGAGGCCGTAGTGGATCCACGACGACGCCGGTGGGCCGATGGCTGCCTGCACGACGTCGACGAACGCGGCGACGTCGTGGTCGGTCACCGCTTCGCGTTCGAGCACCGCCTGCACGAAGGCCTCGTCGGTGACGGGCGCCTCCTGGCGGCACACCAGTGCGTCCTCGGCCGGGACCAGCCCGATAGCGGCGTGCGCCTCGGTGGCCAGCAACTCGACCTCCAGCCACCGCCCGAACCTGACGGGATCGGACCAGACGGCGTCCATCTCCGGAGTGGAGTAGCGGGGGATCATGACGCCCAGACGAGATAGTCGTCGCGTTCGGCGCCCACGCCGACCACCCGAACCGGGATGCCGACCTCACGCTCGACGATCTCGATGAACCGCTGCGCCTGTTCGGGCAGGTTCCCGGGCTCGCGGGTGTCGCTGAGCACGCTGCCCCAGCCGGCGACGGTCTCGTACACCGGCTCCACGTCCGCCAGCAGGTCGGATCGATCGGGGTAGTGCTGCAACAGCTCGTCGCCCAGCCGGTAACCGGTGCAGATCTTGATGGTCTCGAAGCCGTCGAGGATGTCGAGCTTGGTGAGCGCCAGTTCGGTGAGGCTGTTGAGACGCACCGCCTGGCGCAGCATCACGCAGTCGAGCCAACCGGCACGGCGTCGGCGACCGGTGACCGTGCCGAACTCCTTGCCGACGTCCACCAACGTGTCGCCGTCGATGTCGAACAGCTCGGTCGGGAACGGCCCGGCACCGACCCGGGTGGTGTAGGCCTTGGTGATCCCGACCACCCGGTCGATGTCGCGCGGTCCGAGGCCGGTACCCGCACAGGCTCCCCCGGCGGTGGGGTTCGACGACGTGACGTACGGATAGGTGCCGTGGTCGAGATCGAGGAAGGTGGCCTGGGCCCCTTCGAGGAGCACGTGTGCACCGCGGCCGAGCGCCGAGTGCAGCAGCGTGACCGTGTCGGCGACGAACGGCGCCACCCGCCGGCCCAGCTCGCCGAAACGAGCGACGATCTCGTCGACGTCGAGTGGCTCGCCCCCGGCCTGTTCGATGAGCGCGTTCTCGGCAACCGCACGTTCACGCACCAGCGTCGAGAACCGGACGGGATCGAGCACGTCGCCGACGCGCACGCCGACCCGCCGAGCCTTGTCGGCGTACGCCGGGCCGATGCCCTTGAGCGTGGTGCCGATCTTGTCGTCGCCGCGCATCGCCTCGGCGATCGCGTCGTGGGCCTGGTGCCACGGGAAGATCAGATGGGCGCGGCTCGACACCTTCAGCTCGGCGCAGGAGATGCCTCGCGACTCGAGCATGTCGACCTCGTGGAACAGGGTGGGGAGGTCGACGACGACGCCGTTGGCGATCACCGGGACGACGTGGTCGTAGAGGATCCCCGACGGTACGAGCTGGAGCGCGTACCGCTCTCCGTCGACGACGACGGTGTGGCCGGCGTTGTGGCCTCCCTGGTAGCGCACCACGTAGGTGTGCTCCTTCGACAACAGGTCGATGACCTTGGCTTTGCCCTCGTCGCCCCACTGGGCTCCGACGACGACGGTGACGGGCATGCACGCTCCCTCGATGGTGATTGGAACGTGGCGAGATGGTACTCCCGATGGCGCTGCGAACCCGCCTCCGACGTGTCAGCGCGGTCGTTCAGCGCAGTGCGGTTCCCGCCAGCCGGGCCTCCACCGTGAGCCGCCGGGGAGCGATCCGGGTGTAGTCCGCCGTGGTGAACGCCAGTTCGCCCTCGCCACGCAGGTCACGGTACGCACCGGTGCCGGACTCCACGGTCCAGGTCGCAGCCGCCCAGTTCTCCGTGCTGACGAACGAGCCGGAGCCGTCGGTGCAGGTGTGCTCGGTCGTCCACATCACCGACGGCTGGATCCGGCGCTCGATGGTCTCGGCGATGATCTCCACCTCCTCGCTCACTCGGAGAGGCTCGCCGGTGACGGCATCGACGGCATGCAGCACCTGCCGGGTACCTCGCGGGCACATGTCGCCACGGTCGACGGGGTCACCCGTGGCGGTCCACCGCTGTGCGGCCTCGAGGTCGACCCGGAACACGACCTCACCGTCCCACGCCGTGGACGACGGAGCAGCGGTGCACGCCACCATCAGCAGGGTGGCCATCGCTCGCCACATCCCACGCTGCCCCATCAGGCACCACCGTCGCAGGACGTGAGCGGCCACCGACCGGTGAGCGACCGGTAGCGGGCGGTGAGCTCCTCGCATGCCGGAGCAGGGCGGATGACGTACTCGGCGAACTGGTCGCCGGCGAGCCCCCAGGCGATGGTCTCGGCAGCCACCTCCACGCCGCGCTCCGGCCAGAAGACGTCCGCCCCACGCCAGTCGTCGACGCCGACGAGATCGACGAAGGCGTCGCGGTCGGCCTCGTCCAGGTTGTCGTACATCCACACGTGGGCCAGCTCGTGCAGTCCCTGGTGCGCCACGTGGGGCGACCAGCGACGTCCCGGGAGTCCGCCGCTCAGCTCGTCGTCGTCGAAGCACAGCGTGATGGAGTGTCGACCCTCGAACCGGACGTCGTCGCGCTCGGCGATGCCCTCCGCGAGGTCGCAGTCGATCGACGGCGGGAACCAGAACGCAGCGACCGCGGGCCGGGACAGGCCACCGGCCAGGTACCGCCCGAACAGCCAGTGGACGAGTTCGAGCTGATCATCGAAGGCGTTCACGACCACCATCTCCTCGCCGGCGACCGCGACCGTCCGGGGGGTCGTGTCGTCGACGTCGGACACGTCGAGATCGCTCCACCAGCCTTCGACACGGGTGTCGCCGCACCGGCGGGCAGAGTGGACGTGGGTGTACCTGGTCTCGTGGACGATCAGGTCGTCCTCGAAGACCCACCGACGAGCCTCGAGACGCGGGCACGACCCCTCGAGCTGGAGCACGGCGATCTGTTCGTGACGATCGCCGACGTCGAACCGGAAGAGTTCCGGCCAGGGCCCGGCGGCCAGCGGCTCGGAATCGGCGAGGAGGTCGTCCAGTGCCTCACCGCTCCATCGCTCCCCGCTCAGTGCGTCGACGATCGTCGCCGTCGCTGCGTACAACTCGGCACGCCGGGCAACGTCGCCGGAGGCCCAGGCGTCGACGTAGCGGTCGTGGAACGGGTGCTCGATGACACGCGCCCACCGATAGTCCGGGGCCGGATGCCCGAGGTCCTCCGAGTACAGCCTCGACGTGATCACGGCGCCGCCACCGATCGAGAAGAGTTGTACCCAGGGCACCCCGACGTGGATGTGCGCATCGAAACGGACGACCGCTTCGTGCGCGCCGACGAAGACCTGGTCGACGTCGACCAGCAGTTCGGGCACGTCGGCCGTGGTGCCGGATCGCCGCTGCTGGATGTACAGCGTCCCTCTCAGCGCGTCGGCGATTTCTTCCGAGCCGGCGTGGACCGCACCGCCCCAGGCGCGGAGATCGAGCAGACCGTCCGCGACGAAGAGCGATGCAGCACCGTACGGATCGGCCTCGGACAGGTCCGCCGCCATCGCTTCGAACAACTCCGCTGCCTCGTGGGCCCACGGCTCGTCTCCTGTGCCGGTGCCGTCGGAACCGGCACAGGAGGCAGCCACCAGGGCAGACACGAGGGCGGCCGTGAACATCGTCACCAGGCCACCGCGAGGGCCACGGGTTCGGCGCGCCGACACCCTCGATCGCTCGCGTCCTGCCGGCCGGACGGCCAGAATCGATGTTCCCGAATGCCGCTCCGATCCACGGCCACCCGACTGGCGCGGCCGCTAGCGTCGGCGATGTGACGGTGATGCGCAGGCAGACGTGGAACGACATGGACCCCACGGCGCGTGCGTCGTTGATGCAGCGCGGCATCGACGACATCTTCGACCCCCAGCTGCGCCGGTCGATCGGAGTCCTCATCGACGACGTCCGCGACCGGGGCGACGCCGCGGTGTGCGACGCACTGTCGCGTTTCGACGGCATCGAGCTGGCCCCCGAGCGCCTGCGCGTCGGCGCGGACGAGATCGACGCGGCAACGGTGTCCAGCGAGGTCGATACCGCGCTCGACGACGCCATCGCCCATCTCCGCTCGTTCAACGAGGCACAGATGCGCCAGGCCCGGGACTGGTCGTTCGAGAGCGAGCCCGGCCTGATGGTGGGCGAGAAGATCAGCCCCGTCACCTCGGCCGGCCTGTTCACTCCGTCGGGCAAGGCGAGTTATCCGAGCGTCGCCTACCAACTGGCCGTGCCGGCGGTGGTCGCCGGGGTACCGAAGATCACCCTGGTGGTGCCGCCGGTGCCCGGAGGCGACGGCGAGGTCGACCCGGCAGTGCTGGTGGTGTGCCGCAAGCTCGGCATCACCGACGTGTTCCGGGTGAACGGACCGGCCGGCATCGCTGCGCTCGGTTTCGGCACCGAGACCATCCCGAAGGTGCGCAAGGTGGTGGGCCCGGGCTCACCCGCCGTGACGATCGCCCAGGTGGAGATGCAGCGTCACGGGCTCGCCACGATGATGTTGCTCGGACCCACCGAGAGCCTGGTGATCGCCGACGATGCTGCCGAGCCCGCACTGCTCGCCGCCGACCTGCTGATCGAGGCCGAGCACGGCATCGACAGCACCGTGGTGCTGGTGACACCGTCGGGGTTGCTGGCGGATGCGGTCGACGCCGAGCTGGAGCGTCAACTCGACGGGCTCCCCGAGGTGCGTGCCACCGCCGCCCGGGCGTCGCTCACCAACGGAGGATGCGTGCTCACCGGCTCGCTCGACGCCGCCGTGGAGGTGGCCAACGAGTTCGCCCCCGAGCACCTCCAGGTCGCCGTCGGTGACGACGACGTCGACCGGGTCGTCGACGCACTCGTCAACGCGGGCGAGATCCTCGTCGGCCAACACACCCCGTTCAGCGCCGCCAACTTCGTGATCGGCTGCCCGGCATCACTGCCGACCTCGGGATTCGCGCACGTGTCGTCGGGCATCACGGCCGACACCTTCCTCAAGCGCACCGCTGTGGCACGCGCCGATGCGGCCGCCCTGTCACGAATGACCCCCTCGGTGGTGGCCCTGGCCGATCACGAGGGATTCGCCGCCCACGGCGACGCCCTGCGGCTCCGCCGAGGCTGACGGCGACCCCGCCTCGCCGCCGTCTCGGGCAGTCGAACGCGACGAGGCCCAGGCGGCCGATCTCTGTCTGCATCACCGCAACGTGGCGCTCGGCGCCGCACCGGTCGGTCGCCGTCCCGATTCCCTCAAGCCGGCGGCTGCAGACGCCGATGACCCCTCCGATGGACTCCATGACGAGCGCGCCCGCACCGGTGCCGTCGACGACGGCCACCACCGTGCTGCTCGTCGAGGACGACGAGCGGATCAGTGAGCCGCTCGTCCGCGTGCTCCGGGCCGAGGGCTTTGCGGTCGAGCACGTGGCCGCCGGGCACGCCGCACTCGACAGCATGTCCGGTGACCGACCGGACCTCGTCCTGCTCGACCTCACCCTGCCCGACATGGACGGGCTCGACGTGTGTCGGAAGGTGCGCGCCGACCACGCCGATCTGCCGATCATCATGCTCACCGCACGCGCCGAGGAGATGGACGTCATCGTCGGCCTCAACGCCGGCGCCGACGACTACGTGGCCAAGCCCTTCCGTCTCGCCGAGCTGGTGGCCCGCATCCGCGCCCGGCTGCGCATCGCCGAACAGGTCGGCACGGTGCATTCCGACGGCCGCCTCCGTGGTGCCGGCATCGAACTCGACACGGAGGGGCGCCGCTGCTTCGTGACGGCCCACGACGGCACCCGCTCGGAGATCGAGCTGACCACCAAGGAGTTCGACCTGCTGGCGCTGCTGATGCGCCGGCCCGGCGTGACGCTCGCGCGCGAGCGGATCATGGCCGAGGTGTGGGACGAGAACTGGTGGGGATCGACGCGCACGCTCGACACCCACACCTCCACCCTGCGCCGCAAGATCCTCGACGACACCGACCCTCCGTCGAAGATCGTGACGGTGCGCGGCGTCGGCTTCCGCTTCGAGCCCGACGCAGGCTGAACCGTGCGCCGCCGGTTGGTGCTCTCGACGATCGCCGTGGTGGTGGTGGTGATCGTGGTGTTGATCGTGCCGGTGCTGCTGATCGTGCGCGACGCCGAAGGCGGCGAACTGCCCGCCGACGTGATCGGGCGGCTGGCCGTGATCGCGGGCGCCGCCGTCGGTGCGGCGGCGCTGCTCGCCGGCGTGCAGGCACGGCAGCTGGCACGACCACTGGAACGGCTGTCCCGCAGCGCCTCACGCGTGGGCGATGGCGACTTCAGCGCAGCTGCACCTGCGCCGTCGGGGATCAGCGAGATCGACGACATCGCCCGAGCACTCCGCCTGAGCGCCAACCGTGTCGACCGGATGCTGGATGCCGAACGGGGCTTCACGGCCGACGCCACACACCAGTTGCGAACCGGCCTGACCGGGATCGCCATGCGCCTCGAACTGCTCGAGCGCAGTGACGACCCGGAGACCGCTGCGGAGGCCGGCTCGGCACTGGTGCAGACGCACGAACTCAGCACCACGCTCGACGAGCTCCTCGCCGTGTCGCGTCGAGGTTCCACCGGTGAACGTGCCGAACTCGACCTCACCTCGATCGTCGACCATCAGGTGGCCGACTGGCAGCAACGCTTCGCCGAGCGGCGCCGGCAGGTGGTGGTGACGACGGGTCCCACCCGTCACGTGGTCGCCACACCGGGGCTGGTCGGACAGGTGCTGAACGTGTTGCTCGACAACGCCC
>JAWLEC010000083.1:0-13540 GCA_041686315.1 Ilumatobacteraceae bacterium | reverse complement strand
CTGCGACATCTCGCAGGTCAACCGATGACTCGTGAGGAGGCACTGGCCATGCGTGGCGCCCGTGCGATCGAGGCGATTCCCCACGACACCGATCCCGATCCCACACCCGACGAAGCATGATCCTGGTCGACACGTCGGCCTGGGTGGAGTTCGACCGAGCCACCTCCAGCCCAGCCGACACCCGCCTGACCGAGTTGATCACCACGACCGATGATGTCGCAGTGAGCGAGCCGATCATCATGGAGGTGCTCGCCGGCGCCCGGGACGACCGTCGGGAGACCGACCTGCGTCGTCTCATGGACCGCTTCACGCTGCTCCGGTTCGACGCTGGGGTCGACTTCCACGGGGCGATCAGGATCTACCGGGCGTGTCGGCGCTCGGGGGTCACGCCCCGAGGCATGGTCGACTGCATGATCGCTTCGGTGGCATTGCGATCCGGAGCCGATCTGCTGACCGCCGACTCGGATCTCGACCGCGTCGCCCGCGTCACCGGGATCCGACTCGACACCGCCTGAGGCACGACCGCCGCCCCAGCAGCGTGCCGACGGGCCGCCACAGACCCGGTCGATGAGTTTCCGGACAGGCGGGTTGTCCCGACACTCATCGGAGCCGCTGGTTCGGCATCCCGAGCCGATGCGGAAGGCCGCCGGGATCTGCGGCACCGACCTCCATCTCGTGGGCTCCCCCGACCTCCCCGCACCACGGGTGACGCCGGCCACGAGATCGCCGGCGTCACCGAGGACGGCACGCCCGTGGCGATCGAACCGCTGTCACCCTGCGGCCACTGCGCCTCGTGCCGACGGGGCGACGTCCCCGGCGTGTTCCGGGGTCCGGTCTCCCTCCCCCCATCCGTTCGCGTGATCTCTGTGCGCCGAGTGACCGCATACTGTTCACGCGTTCAGCGGTGAGCAGCTCAGCCCGGCCGACGCCCGACCACGGCCCTCGTAGGATCGCGGCATGCGGATCTTCTTCACCGGCGGCAGCGGCAAGGCCGGCCGCCATGCGATCGAACACCTCGTGCAGCAGGGTCACCGCGTCACCAACGCCGACCTCCTCCCGCTCCGGATGGACGGCGTCGCCGACCTGCGGATCGACCTCACCGACTCGGGTCAGGTGTTCGACGCACTGTCGGCCTACGCCCGCCACGACGAACTCGATCCCGGCACCGGCGTGCCCACCTACGACGCCGTCGTCCACTTCGCGGCGATCCCGGCGATCCTGATCCGTCCCGACAACGAGACGTTCCGGATCAACACGGTCAGCACCTACAACGTCATCGAGGCCGCCGTGAAGCTCGGCGTGCCGAAGGTGATCTTCGCGAGTTCGGAGACCACGTACGGGATCTGTTTCGCCGACGGCGAGGTGCGGCCCGACTACGTGCCCGTCGACGAGGAGCACCCGACGGTGCCCCACGACAGCTACGCCATGTCGAAGGTGGTGAACGAGGCGACGGCCCGCTCGTTCCAGGCGCGCTCGGGGATCGACGTCTACGGGCTGCGGATCAACAACGTGATCGAGCCGCACGAGTACGCCGAGAAGTTCCCGGCGTTCGTGGAGGATCCGTCGCTGCGGCGGCGCAACATCTTCGCCTACATCGACGCCCGCGACCTGGGCCACATGGTGGACCGCTGCCTGCGCACCGACGGCCTCGGCTACGAGGTGTTCAACGTGGCCAACGACGACAGCTCGGTCGGCATCACGAGCGACGAGGTGTACGACCGCTTCTACGCCGGCGTGCCCAAGCGGCGCGAAATCGGCGGGTACGAGACGTTCTACGCCAACGACAAGGCCAGGCGACTCGTCGGATTCGCCCCCGCCCATTCGTGGCGGACCGAGATCGACGCCGGCTGAAGCCGTCACGTCGCACTCGAGCGGGACGGTCCCGGTGCCGCCGTCTCGGCCTGAGTTCGGGCCGGGATCAGGGCAGGTAGCGGCCGCAGACGGGCCAGGGCTGGGCGCCACGCTCGTCGTAGAGCGCGAAGGCCATGGCGTCCTGGTCGGCGGGCGATGCCGCCGCAGGGTCGACGCCAACCAGCGACGGGTCGTGGCGGCCGGCGACGCTGTCCCACGTGGTCCGGTTGAACTGGTACGCACCGCGGTAGCGGCCGCTGCTGCTGACGATGGAGTAGTTGCCGTTCGATTCGCACTGGCGCAGCGCCTCCCACTGCTCGGCGGTGGTGCCCTGCGGCAGCGGCGCCTCCGGAACACCCGACGTCGGCAGGCCCGCGAACTCCAACACCTGGAGATGAGCGCCACGCGTCGTCCATCCGTACCGGCCATCGACCGTCACCTGCAGCAGTTCCTGCAGCTCCGTCACCCGGGAGCTCTGCTCGTCCCAGGCATACGACGCAGTCAGCACGGCCTGCACCTCGTCGGCACGGGCGGCCGCCGGATCGGGATCGTCGGCGAGTCGTTCGGCGGGGCGCATCGAGGCCGGATCGGGGCGGCTGTCGAGCGCCGGCACCCGCGTCGACGCGTACGCCCGTTCATCGACGGCGGCCGCAGCCGCAACGCGCTGCACCGCCAGATCCGCCAGATCCGCCAGATCCGCCACGGGATCGTTCTCGAGCGCCGACGCCACCAGAGGTGCACCGGTCATCACCAGGAGACCGGCCACGACAGCGGCCGACCGGCGCATCGCCGACGGGCGACCAGGACGGGGGGATGCCCGAAAACGGCGGGGATGGGTGGGGGTGGTCATGACACTCCTTGGCAAGCGGGACCGAGATGTGGTCCGCACGTCGAGTCGGCGCGGACACAGCCGCACGCCGATGGGGGTGTTCGTGGCCGCCCATGTTACGGAACGATGACGAAAACCGGCGACGAGACGTCGGTCACGTCGTTCGGGTCGGCCCGACGTCGCCGTTTGCGGTCCACTGCGGAACGGGTACGCCTCCGACGATCCCCGTCCCGCACGGACGACTCCCGACGACTCCCGACGGGCGGATCACACGGAGGTGACGACCATGCCCACCAGCAAGAAAGACCCACCCGGAACGCCGACCGAGGCAGACTCCACGACCGTGACCCGATTCGACTTCGCCTTCGACGACGCCCACAGGGTGGCGAGCCTGCCCTTCGGAGTCACGCCGCGCACCACCGCTGTCGTCGTCGACGCCGATCAACTCCGGATCAGGTTCGGGCCGTGGTTCGTGCGGACGTCACTCGACAACGTCACGGGCATGGAGGCGACCGGGCCGTACTCGTTGCTGAAAACGGCCGGGCCGGCCCGCCTCTCCCTCGTCGACCGCGGACTCACGTTCGCCACGAACGGCGAACGCGGGCTCTGCATCCGCTTCGCCGAGCCGGTCGCCGGCATCGAACCGTCGGGCAGGATCCGGCACCCGGCGGTGACCGTGACGGTGGCCGACCCCGACGGCCTGGCCGCGACGCTGAGGTCGCGCCAGGTCACCGCCCGGTCCGGTCGGTAGCTTCGCGCTCGATCGACTTCCGGCGGATCAGTTGACAGTGGCGCGTTCGGTTTCGTAGCGGGCGGTCGCCTGCTCGACGGCCTGCATCTGCTTGTCGGCCATCTCCGGCCGGTTCGCGCGGGCCCGCTCCGCCGCCCCGATCAGGCTGTCGACACCGCCCTGGAAGCGCGGCATCACGTGACGGGCGAACAGCTCGTAGCTGCGCTTCGTGGCCTCCGGTGTCGCCCAGTTGTGCGACAACGTGAGGTACGCACCGAAGCCGCCGTTCGACTGCTCGACCAGCTCCTCGATCTGGGCGACGGCCTGCTCGGGTGTGCCGATCACGCCGAGGCCGCCGTTGACGAAGTCGATCATCTCGTCGATGTCGCCACCCTCCACGGCCATCTGCGGGAAGGCGGCGACGTTCTGGAAGTATCGGAACCACTGCTCGATGCCGTAAGCGACCTCCTCGCGGGCCTGCTCCTCGGTCTCGGCCAGGTGCATCAGCCCCACGAGACGCCACTTCGAGCGATCGGCCTGGTGCCCGTGTTGCGCCGCCACCTCCTCCTGGATCGACCAGTGGTGTGCCAGCACGTCCATCCCGATCGCCAACGTGGCGCCGAGCGACAGCACGCCGGCGCCGTACCTGCCGGCGAGCTTGGCCCCCGACGGCGATGCCACGGCGGCCACCGCGACGTCGAACAGCGGGTCGGAGTACGGCCGTAGGTGCAGACGGGCGTCCTGCAGGGTGAGCCGGTCGGACTGATGGCTGATCGGCTCGTCGGAGGTGAGGAGATGCATCACGATCTCCATGTACTCCTCGAGCAACGGGCGCATCTGTGGCGGCTCGAGTCCGAGCATCGCCGCATCGGTGGGCAACGCGCCCGGGCCGACGCCCAGCATCACACGGCCACGGGTGAGATGGTCGAGCAGCACGATCCTCTCGGCCACCCACAGCGGGTTGTGGTACGGCAGCGACACCACGCCGGTGCCGAGCTTGATGTTCCTGGTGCGCTCGGCGGCCGCCATGATGAAGATCTCGGGCGAGGCGATGATCTCGCTGCCCGCCGAGTGGTGCTCGCCGATCCACGCCTCGTCGAACCCGAGCCGATCCATGTGCTCGATGAGCTGGAGGTCATACTCCAACGACAGTGTCGGATTGTGCTCCGGTGGATGGAACGGAGCCATGAACGTGCCGAACCTCATACGCATTGCAGAGATCCCCTCTCTCTGATGTCGAATTCCCCCGCCGACAAGAGTACGCGCGCCGCCAGCAGCCGCCCCGAGCCGGACGTTGCATCCGGTGTCAGACACCGGATGCAACCCCATCACGATCGGGGTCTGACAGTGATCGTGATGATCGGGCAGACTGGCCCGATGAGCTCGACGGTGAGGACCGACTCGACCGGATCGATGGTCCGGACGCTGCTGCGCTGGCTGCTCGGCGGTGCGTTGATCGGCGCCGGCATCGGGCACCTCACCACCCAGCGCGAGGAGTTTCGGGCGCAGGTGCCCGGCTGGTTCCCCGTCGACGACGACCTCGTGGTGGTCGGCTCGGGCATCGTGGAACTCGCACTCGGTGCGGCGCTGATCGGCCTGCCGCGCCACCGCGTGATCGTCGGCACGGTGGTGGCGGCGTTCTTCGTCGTGATCTTTCCCGGCAACGTCGCCCAGTGGGTGGAGGGCACCGATGCCTTCGGGCTCGACACCGACGGCAAACGCTTCGCCCGCCTCTTCTTCCAGCCGGTGCTCGTGATCTGGGCGCTCGGGGCCTCCGGCGCCTGGCAGGCCTGGCGCGCCGGCACCTGGCCACATCCCCCCGGTTCCGGGCGTATCCGGCACCGGTTGAGCCGTGGATCGGCCGGGTAGGTCCCTCGCATGATCGGGTGGATCGGGCAGGCCGACGACGCGGCCGAGGACATCGGCGAGTCAGCCGACACCCTGTGGGAACAGATCCTCGACACCCTGCCCCGCATCGGGGTGGTGCTCGGCCTCATCCTCGCCGGCTGGATCGTGTCACGCGGCATCCGTGTGGTCGGCCGCTGGGCACTGTCACACCGCTCGTCGCCGAGCTTCAGCCGGGTGATGAGCAAGGTGGCCGGCTGGATCTTCCTGGTCTTCGTCGTGCTGGCGACGCTGGCCATCACCTTCCCGTCCATCCAGCCGGTGGACGTGCTCGCCGGGCTCGGGTTCTTCTCGGTCGCCGTCGGCTTCGCGTTCCAGGACATCCTCGAGAACACGCTGGCCGGCATCCTGCTGCTGTTTCGCCAACCGTTCCGCGGGGGCGACCAGGTGGAGGTCGAGGGCCAGATGGGCACCGTGGAGGAGATCAACATCCGCGAGACCTGCATCACCACGTTCGACGGCGAACTCGTGATCATCCCCAACCGCGACGTGTACAAGGGGGTCATCCGGGTACAGACCGCGAACCAGTTGGTGCGCTCGGAGTTCGTGGTGGGGATCGCCTACACCGACGACATCGACCTCGCCTGCCCGCTCCTCGAGGAGGGGCTGGCCGGAGTGCCCGGCGTGAGCCGTCAGCCGCCGCCGAGCGCGCTGGTGGCCGAACTCGGCGTGTCGACCGTGGACATCGTGGTGCGGATCTGGACCAACTCGCGCCAGTGGGACCGCCTGGTCGTGACCGACCGCGCCATCCGCACCTGCAAGCGCGTCCTCGACGGCGCCGGCATCGAGATGCCCGCCGAGATCGTCACCCTGCAGGGCACACCCAGCTTCCGGGCGGCCCTGTCCGGAGAGGGTGAACTCACGCCCGGCGGCGGGTTGCGGACCGGACCCTCCGACCCGAGCCGACCGGATTGACAGCGGACGCGACGCGCGTCGATCATCTGACGTGGCTGCCATCGATCATCTCGTCCTCGCCGTGGCCGATCTCGCCGACGCCGTTGGTTGGGTGGCCGACACGACCGGCGTCCGACCCGAGGTGGGCGGATCCCATCGCGGGCTCGGCACCCACAACGCGCTCGTGTCGCTCGGCTCGAGCTATCTCGAACTGATCGCTCCCGATCCGACGCAGCCGGAACCCGACGGTCCCCGGCCGTTCGGCGTCGACCACGCCACGTCACCGAGCCTCGTGACCTTCGCTGCGCGGCCCGGCCCCGGTGAGACCCTCGACGGTCTCTCGGACGCGCTGCGCGCCGCCGGTCACGAGCCCGGCCCAGCGATCCCCATGCAGCGCGACATCCCCGACGGCACGACCCTGGAGTGGGTCCTCACGCTGCCACCCGCCGAGCGCGCCGTGCCCTTCCTCATCGACTGGGGCGGCACCCCCAACCCGGCAACCACCGCAGCCGGTGGCCTCCGGCTGCGGGGTCTCACGGCCCGGACCCCGGATCCCGAACGGCTCAGCGCGATCTACGGAGTGCTCGGCATCGGCGCTGTCATCGAGCCGGGGTCGTCGACATTGCTGTCGGCCACCTTGTCCGGCCCCGGCGGTTCACTCCACCTCTGATCAGTCGGCGTCGGGCGTCAGCCGGCGTCGGGCGAGCCCTGATCGCGGGCGGCACGGATTCGACGTGATCTGCGACAAGCCGATCACCAACACCCTTGCCGAAGCCCGAGACGTGGTGGACACCGTGGAGAAGACCGGCCTCGTGTTCTGCCTCACCCACAACTACACCGGGTATCCGATGGTGCGTCAGGCGCGGGCGATGGTCGCCGACGGCCGGCTCGGCACGATCCAGCTGGTGCAGTTGGAGTACGTACAGGGCGGCAAGGCGGGCGAACGCGACCCCGACCCCGATGGACCGCTGCCCTGGCGGTACGACCCCGAACGCGGCGGGCCGTCGCTGGTGCTCGGCGACATCGGCACGCATGCGCACAACCTCGTGCGATTCGTCACCGGCCTCGAGGTCGACGAGGTGGCCGCCGACGTGGGACACATCGTCGCCAATCGGGAGGTCGACGACTTCGCCGGCGCCCTGCTCCGGTTCGACAACGGTGCGCGGGGGTCGTTCTGGGTGACGCAGGCGGCCACCGGCGTGGAGAACTGCCTCCGGCTGCGCGTGTCGGGCACCCAGGGCACGATCGAGTGGATGCAGGAGGTGCCGACGCAGCTGGTGTTCCGACCCGCCGGCGCTCCTGCGGAGACCCGCACCCCCAACGGGCCGGGCACGCTGCCGCTGGCGGCGCGTGCGAGCCGGATCGTCGCCGGACATCCGGAGGGCTTCCACGAGGGATTCGCCAACCTGTACTCCGACGCTGCCGAAGCGATCGCCGCGCGGCGCGCCGGTGTTGCAGCCGATCCTCTCGCGCTGCACTTCCCCGACGCCCGCGACGGACTGCAGGGTGTGGCCTTCGTCGACGCCGCCGTCCGGTCGAGGGCTCGGCTGACGGTCCACGCCGTCTGCACGACGCCTGCAAGACTCGCCGTATGGAATCCATCGCCTTGCTGTGCACCGACGGGTCCGAGTTGGCGATCGAGGCGCTGCGGGCTTCGTTGCCGCTGCTCACACCGACCGATCGGACGATCGTGCTCACGGTCGAGTCGCCGGCCGACCCCGACCACACCACCGGCACCGGCTTCTCGGGTCCGGCATCGGCTGACCTGTCGACCCAGATCGAGACCGACGGCGACATGGTCGCCAAGCAACACGTCGACGCCGCCGTCGCCGCCCTCGGACTGCAGGACTCCGAGATGACGCCCGTGGAGATGACGTCGGTGGAGGTGATGGCGGTGGTCGGCAAGCCGGGCGAGGCGATCTGCCAACTCGCCACTGCTCTTCCCGCCAGCGTCATCGTGATGGGCACCAGCGGCCGCAGCGGCCTGCGCCGCGTCATGATGGGCTCCACCTCCGACCACGTCGTGCGCTACGCACCCTGCCCGGTGTTGGTGAAGGCCGTCGGCCCCCGCTGATCACGATTGGGGTCAGACCCCGATCGTGATCTCGCGGCGCACCGCTGCACATGCCGCGTTTCGGCCCGGCAGCTGACGGGTATGCGACGGGTCGGGGCGCACCGGGCGCGTCGGGGATCGACCAAGGAGGACTGCTGCGATGAGCGACCGACCACTCGAAGGCATGTGCACCACCTGCGGCAACCAGTACGACAAGGCCTTCACCGTCACCACTCACGGCGGGGACTCGGGCATCTTCGACTCGATCGAGTGCGCCGCAGCCTGGATGGCACCCACCTGTGGCCAGTGCGGCATCCGCATCCTCGGACACGGCGTGGAATCCGACGCCGGCATCTTCTGCTGCGCCCACTGCGCCGAACGCGCCGGCGACCAGCGTCTCGTCGACCGCGCCGACGCCTGATGTTGCATCCGGTGTCTGACACCGGATGCAACGTCACACGCGTTCGATGATGATGGCGGGGGCCATGCCGCCGCCGGCGCACATCGTGACGAGGCCGACCTGCAGGTCGCGCCGCTCGAGCTCGTCGAGCACCGTACCGATCAGGATCGCCCCGGTCGCCCCGATCGGGTGGCCGAGCGCGATGGCTGCGCCGTTCACGTTCACCATGTCGCGGTCGACGTCGAGATCACGCTGGAACTTCTCCGACACCACGGCGAACGCCTCGTTGATCTCGATGAGGTCGATGTCGTCGAGGGTCATGCCGGCCTTGGCGAGCACCTTTCGGGTGGCCGGCACGGGGGCGTTGAGCATCAGCGTGGGGTCGTCGCCCATGTTGGCCGTGGCCACCACCCGAGCCCGCGGCGTGAGGCCGTGCGCCTTGGCGTAGTCGGCGCTCGCCCACAGGATCGCCGCCGCACCGTCGACCACACCCGAGGAGTTGCCGGCGTGGTGCACGTGCTGGATGTCGAGCTCGGGGTACTTCTGGTTGATCAGCTCACGGAACGTCTTCGAGTCCTCGGTGTGGCGGTAGTCGGCCACCTGCGGGAAGCTCGGCGGCAGCGCGGCGAGCGTGTCGACGGTGGTCTGCGGCCGCGGGTACTCCTCGTGGTCGAGCGCCACCGAGCCGTCCATGTTCAGCACCGGGACCAGGCTCTTGTCGAAGCGGCCCTCGCGGATCGCCCGATCGGCTCTCGCCTGCGACTCGGCCGCCAGTGCGTCGAGCGCTTCACGCGGGATGCCCTCGACCGTGGCGATCGCATCCGCGCACACGCCCTGGTGCGACTGCGGGTGGATCTCCTGCAGGTGCTCGTTGCCGGCACCCATCGGCAGCATGCCCTTCTTCGGCAGCGACATCATCTCGGTGCCGCCCGACACCACGAGATCCTCCATCCCGGCCATCACGGCGTGTGCGGCGTAGTTGGCCGACGTGATGCCCGATCCGCAGAACCGGTCGAGCGTGGCGCCGCTGGCCGTGACGTCGTAGCCGGCGTCGAGCGCCGCCATCCGGCCGAGGTCGCCGCCCTGCTCGCCCACCTGGGCGCTGGTACCCCACACCACGTCGTCGACGTCGGCGGTGTCGAAGCCGTTGCGCTGCACCAGGGCGGCGAGCACGGTGGATGCGAGGTGCTGCGGGTGCAGGTGGGCGAGTGCGCCCTTGCCCTGCTTGCCGATCCCACGCGGGGTGCGGCAGGCGTCGATGATGAAGGCGTCGGACATGGTGGGGCTCCCTCTGCTGCGGTGGGTGGATCGGCCTGGTCGGGCGGGTCCGGTGGTCAACGTAGGTGATCGGCCGCACCCGTCCCGAAGCGGGCAGGTCCCGCCCCTGCACCATCGCGGCGTCGGCGCTACGGCGGCAGTCGGCCGTCGCGGAGATGTCAGACTCAGGCGATGGGACCACAGCTCGACACCGAAACCGACGACCTCCTGGCGCACGTCGACGGACACGTCGGCGTGATCACCTTCCACCGCCCGACCGGCGCTCCGCCCTGTCGGACCCGATGTACGCCGGCTTCGAACGGGTGCTGCCGCAGTTGGCGCTCGACGCCGACGTGCGCGTGCTGATGGTCACCGGTGCGGGCGGCGCCTTCTGCGCCGGCGGCGACGTGAAGGGCATGAACGAGGCCAGCCGGGCGGGCGGGACGCGCACCGGCCGTCCGACCGGCGTCGAGGATCAGGTGGCCCGGCTCCGACATCTCCAGCGGTCGGTGTCGCTCGCACTGCACGAGTTTCCCAAGCCGGTCGTGGCGGCGCTTCCGGGCGCTGCTGCCGGAGCCGGCCTGTCGATCGCACTGGCGGCCGACATCCGGCTGGCGGCCGAGCACGCGGTGATCGTGACGGCGTTCGCCAACGTCGGCGCCTCGGGCGACTTCGGCGGTTCGTGGTTCCTCACGCAGTTGGTGGGCACCGCGAAGGCGAAGGAGCTGTACTTCACGTCACCACGACTCGACGCCGGCGAGGCGCGAGACCTGGGCATGGTGAACCAGGTGCTGCCGAGCGACGGATTCGAGGAGGTGGCCCTCGCCTGGTGCCACGACCTCGCTGCGCGGGCGCCGATCGCGACCCGGCTGATGAAGGAGAACCTCAATCGGGCGCTCACCGCCGACCTCGCCACGGCGCTCGACGCCGAGGCTCCCAACATGGTGCGTTCGATGTCGACCGCCGACCACCGCGAGGCCGCCGCCGCCTTCGTGGAGAAGCGCACCCCGAACTTCACCGGCCAGTAGATCACGATCGGGGTCTGACCCCGATCGTGATGCATCACCACTGCTCCGGCGTGACGCAGCGGGCGTCGCTTCGTACCATGCCCGGCATGGACGAGACCGAACGGCGCGTGCGCGCCACCGTTGCCGAGATCGCCTCCCGTGAGGGGCTCGACCACGAGATCGTCGACTGCGACCCGGCGCTTGCCGACACGGCCGCGTTCGTCGACGCCTACGGCTATGCGATGAAGGACTCGGCGAACACGATCGTGGTGATGGGCAAGAGCGACCCGCCCGTGTACGCCGCCTGCATCGTGTTGGGCCACACCCGTCTCGACGTGAACCGCACGGTGCGCAAGCGGCTGGGGGTGAAGAAGGCCTCGTTCGCGCCGGCGGATGCGACCCGCGAGATCACCGGCATGGAGATCGGTGGCGTCACGCCGTTCGCGCTGCCCGACGGCATGCCGATCTGGATCGACGCCCGGGTGATGGAGCGCGAGCGCATCGTGCTGGGCGGGGGCAGCCGCTCGTGCAAGGTGGTCGGCGACCCCCACTTGCTGACGGCCCTCCCCGACGCCGAGGTGGTCGACGACCTCGCCAAGCTCCCCGACTGACCCCGCCCCACCCCCTCCCGCGAAGAACGTTTGCGTTGCAGGAATGTTGGGACGTCCCAACGAAAGTGTCACGCAAACGAACGGCATCGCTGCCCGCTGAACGTTTGCGTTGCAGGAATGTTGGGACGTCCCAACGAAAGTGTCACGCAAACGAACTGCGGCGAGACGGGTCGGCCGTCAGAGGCGGACCATCACCTTGCCGTGGTTGGCGCCGGTGAAGAGGCGGTCGAGCGCCAGCGGGGCGTTGTCGAGGCCGTCCACCACGTCGACCGCATACGTCAGGTCGCCACCGAGCACCCACGTCGCGAGGTCGCCGATCGCCTCGTCGGCTCGGGGGAGATAGTCGAGGATGATGAAGCCCTCCATCCGGCCGCGCTGCACGATCAGGTTGGTGAGGTTGTTCGGGCCGGGGCGGGGCTCGGTGTCGTTGTAGCCGGCGATGGCGCCGCACAGCACCACGCGTCCGCGGATCGCGAGGTTGCCGAGCGCCGCCTCGAGGATGTCGCCGCCGACGTTGTCGAAGAACACGTCCACACCGTTCGGGCACGCCGCACGGATGGCGCTCGGGACGTCGTCGGTGCGGTAGTTGACGGCGGCGTCGAAACCGAGTTCGTCGGTGAGCCACGCACACTTCTCGTCCGATCCGGCGATGCCGACCACCCGGCACCCCTTGATGCGAGCGATCTGTCCGGCGACCGATCCCGTGGCGCCGGCGGCACCCGACACGAGCACCGTCTCGCCCTCCTTCGGCTGGCCGATGTCGAGCAACCCGAAGTAGGCGGTGAGGCCGGTGACGCCGAACACGCTGAGCGCCGCTTCCGGCTCGATGCCGTCGGGGATCACCTGGAGCCCGCCTCCCATCACGGCGTAGCGCTGCCAGCCGGGCATGCCGAACACCTGCGTGCCGACGGGGTAGGCGTCGTTGTTCGACTCGATCACCGTGCCGAGGCCTCCACTGCGGATCGGCTCGCCGATGGCGATCGCCGGCAGGTAGGTGTCCATCGCCATCCAGCCACGGATGGTGGGATCGATCGACAGCCACTGCACCTCCACCAGCACTTCACCCGGGCCCGGTGAGGGACGCTCCACCTCGTCGACGGCGAAACACTCGGGACCCACGGGCCCGACCGGTCGTTGGGCCAACGTGATGCGACGGTTCGTCTCGGTCATGCCCGCACCCTAGGCATCCTCGAACCACCCGTCGTCACCCTCCCCAGATCCGTTTGCGTTGCAGAAATGTCGGGACGCCCCAACGAAAACGTCACGCAAACGGAGGACCGCACCGGGCGACCCCGTTTGCGTTGCAGAAATGTCGGGACGCCCCAACGAAAACGTCACGCAAACGGAGGGGCTCGACCCGCCGGACGCGCAAATCGGCGGGTCGACGTGTGCACGCGCGGTACCTTCGGGGCGTGGACGTGCTCGACCCGGCTCCGATCGCTTCGATCGCCACGCTCGCCATCGCACTCGTCGCCGGCGCCGGCGTGCTGTGGGTCTGGCTGTCGACCGCGCCGCGTCGGGTGCGGCCCGGCGACTCCACGATGGAGCTGCGCGACGAGACGCCGGCACTCGTCGATCTCCTCACCGGCGGGTTCGAGGTGGAGGACGACGCCGTCCCGGCGACCGCCGTCGATCTCGCGAGCCGCGGCTTCTACGACCTGGAGGAGTACGGCGGCGACCTGATCATCCGGCTGCGGTCGAAGGGCGGGCCCGAGGACCAGCTCACGCGCTACGAGGCGCGGGTGCTGCGCCACATCCGCAACCACGCCACCGACGGCATCACGCCCGCCGCCGTGCTCACCATCGGGCCCGAAGGAGTGTCGAAGCGCTGGTTCACCGGCTTCGTGCGCGAGGTCACCAAGGATGGTCGCAAGCGTGATCTGTGCCACCGGCGGTTCGACCTGAAGCACCTGGCGATGGCGTGGGCGCTCGTCGCCGTGGCCGTGGCGCCGGCGTGGATCCTGGCGAGCGTCGCCGGCCGCACCGACGACCCGACGGCCTGG
>JAWLEC010000251.1:0-3096 GCA_041686315.1 Ilumatobacteraceae bacterium | reverse complement strand
GACCGCCACTGGGCAGGATCTCATGGCCGCCGACAGAGGGTGATGGTCGGGATGAGCACGATCAGCCCGACGACGGCGACGACGAGCCGATCGGTGTAGAGGAACAACGTCGAGTCGGCATCGGCGACGAGTATGACGATGGCGATGATCCCGAGAGCCGTGAGGGCGCCGCCAAGCGCGGAGGTGAGTCGACCGATGCGCACGACGCGGCGGCCGATGGGTGATGCGGCCGTGTTTGCGGATGGATCAGCTCTCCTTCTTGCGATCGCCACGGCACCCGAGACCATTGCGGCGATGGCGAGCGCCGTGGCGAGTGCCACTCGTTGGTTGACCGCTGCCGGGCAGCGATTGGTGCGCACGAGCGCCGACTGGACCTCGTCGGGTTCATCGAGGTCCTGGGTCCACCACTGCTCCCACCCCGATCGGTCGACGACGCTGTCAAACACCGAACCGCAACTTCGGGTGGCTCCCACCTCAGCGTCGGTCACCTCGATCTGGACCAGTAGGACGGCAGCGAGCAGGACGATTGCCAGCGCCGCCGCGATCACAGCGACGAAGCCGATCCAGTCCGTCCTGTCTGCCGTCACCGGATCCGGCGAGGTGGCCGAATCCGGTTCCATGTCTCCACGCTGCCCGGAATGGGCTCGGCAGCACAGGGCTCTTCGTCCAGATCTCGGGCGATGTCGGTGTGCGGTGGTCGCCGCCGGTACTGGCACTGAGCGGTGCAAGCCCGCCTCGGCCACCGCCCCGTAATCACGAACAGGAGCGCGAGCCATCGCACTGCAGTGCCGGCGAAGTGTGGGAGGTCAGACCGCCGGTTGGGTAGCGCATAATCACGCCTCAAAGAGCGGTCGGGACCCGTCCGGGAACGGCACGTACGCGAGCCCCAGTTCACTCGATATTGCTCTGCCAGAACGTCGAACGACAGGCACGACGTGCATCAGCCGTGGCGGCATTCTCCGATCGCGCGAACCGCTGGAGAGCCGGGCGAGGACGGTGTCTCGTCCTTGCTCGCCGGACTCTGCGGAGGTGCGCGTCGCTGACGCCTGCCTCAACCCCCTCGGAGGCGAGCGCACCGAGGTTGTGCGTATTGCGCCTGGTGGGGGTGGGGGTGGTCAGCGGAGGCAACGAGGTGGATTCGCTCGACGCAAGGAACGACGCTCCCGAATGAGGTGCTCGAGGAAGAGACCGGCGTCGCCGAGCTCTACGACATGCACAGTCGCCTCCACGGCGGCACCGAACACCGCATGCGCGCCGCCGCGATCACCCGCTGGTGGAACGAACGCGAAGCCGGCCGAACCGCTCTCCTCATGGCGCCGACCAACCACGCGGTCGACGAACTCAACCACTACTGCCAACTCGTCCGCATCGACGGAGGCCAACTCGACGCGAACTCACGGTGCGTGCGAGCCGGAGCACACACGATCTACGTCGGCGACGAGGTCGCCACCCGCGACAACAACCGACGCCTACTCACCGACCGGGGCAGGATGGTGCGCAACCGAGCCGAGTGGACCGTCACCGCCATCCACCCCGACGGCTCCATCAGCGCCGAAGGCCGCAGCGGACGCGTCCGCCTCCCGGCCGAGTACGTCGCCGAACACGTCGACCTCGCCTACGCCCGCACCGGCGCAGGCGCCCAAGGCCGAACGGTCGACACCGCCATCCTGTACCTCGACGGACCCACCGACGTCCGCAACCTCTACGTTCCCATGACCCGAGGCCGCACCACCAACGAGGTGTTCGTCGCCACCACCGGTGAGCAGACCGCCCTCGACGTCGTCGCCCAATCCATCGCCACCGACTGGATCGACCGGCCCGCCCTCGTGCGACACGCCGAACTGAACCTCACACCACGCCTGACGTGACGATCAGCCACGGCAGACAGCTCCTCGCCCACTGGCGCCGTCGACCCGAGCAAACCGCACCGGCGGCCGCCACCCGTCGAGGCCGGGACGACCGCAGCCACTCCCGCCGCATCCTCGACCACTGGCAAGGCCGCGACGTGCGACGGACGGTCGATGACCACCGTGCGAGCGGGCCGCAAGTGCCGTACCGGGCGGGCGAGCGGCGGTCAGAGCTCGTTCTCTGACGGCAGCAACTCCTCGAGCCGGTCGAGCAATGCAGGCAGGTGGTCTTCAACGATCCGCCAGACGAGGCGATTGTCGACGGTGGCGTAGCCGTGCACGAGAACGTTTCAGGCCCGACGATGCGTGGAAGTTCGGCGATCGCCGAGGCGGTTGCCGGATCGACCTTCGCAAGCTTGTTGAGGGCTTCGCCGACGATTCCGAGTTGCCGCTCGACGGCTGATCGCATCAAGTCATCGGTGTCGTACGCGTCGAAGGTCGTTCCGCCGACGAAGCGTTGCACCAGTCGGCCAGCGTGGAGTGCGTCCCACAGCACGGCCGGGGAATCAGCGTGCATACACGAGCTCTCCCGTCGCCTCGATTCGTGCGAGGAGGTAGGGGTTGCGCACACTCGGGCGGGTGATGAGATCGACCCGGCGGTCGAACACTGCCTCGAGTGCCGCCTTGAGTCCGAAGTAGTCGTCGGCGTACGACGGCGATGTCGGGTCGGTGAACTCGACGAGGAAGTCGATGTCGCTGGTCTCGAGGTCAAAGGTCTCACCGAGGGCGGAACCGAAGACGTCGAGCCGCGCCACACCGAACCGCTGACAGAGTCCTTCGATCTCACTGCGGTGTTCGTCGATGACGTCTGGCACCGTTCGGCTCCTCATTCTTCCAGCCCTCGTCGCATGGTACGCCAGCAGCGAGGAGCCAGGCCCTCTCCGAGTACGGCGTGTGGACGAGGAGAGACTCGCCGAGCTAGTCCGCTGACAACGAACCGAGGACCGCGACGTGGGACGTGACCACGCCGTCGGTGCGGTGGCGGTACCGCTTGACCACCATCTCCAGGTCCTTGTGGCCGAGCAGGTCCGCGACCTCGCGCAGGGGGACGTTGGCGGCGACCATCAATGACGCGACCGTGTGGCGGATCTCGTACAGCGACAGGGCCGGCACGTCGGCGTGCGTGCAGATCTTCTTGAAGTCGCGACGCGCATGGGACGGGTCGATCGGTGTGCCGACCTCCGACGTG
>JAWLEC010000002.1:32311-52126 GCA_041686315.1 Ilumatobacteraceae bacterium | reverse complement strand
GTGACGCCGAACTGCTCGACCACGTCGCGGTACGCCTCGAGATCCGACCCGTCACCGGCGCCCTTCTGGGCGGCCTTGGCACGCTCGCGCTGGCGTGCCATCTCCGACGCGAACCCGTCGAGGTCGACGCTGACGTTGCGTTCGGCGGTGATCTCCTGGGTGAGCTCGAGCGGGAACCCGTAGGTGTCGTGCAGCAGGAACGCCGTGGACCCCGACAGTTCGCTCGGCGAGTCCGACAACTCGCCGTCGAGGATGCCGAGGCCGTGCTTGAGTGTCTGGCGGAACCGCTCCTCTTCCTTGGTGAGCACGCTGACCACGAAGTCACGGTTCTTCACCACGTCGGGGTAGGCGGCGCCCATCACGTCGATGGCGACGTCGGTGAGACGGGGCATCACCAACGACTCGGTGCCGAGCAGATAGGCGTACCGCACCGCCCGCCGGATGATCCGGCGCAACACGTACCCGCGGGCCTCGTTCGACGGGAACACACCGTCGCTGACGAGCATGGCCCCGGAACGAGCATGCTCGGCGAGGACCCGCATGGCGAAGCTGTCTCGATCGTCGTAGTCGCCGACGCGATACGACCTGCCGGTGATCGAACAGGCCTCCTCGATCAGCGGTTGCATCAGGTCGGTCTCCCACACCGAGTCGACGTCCTGGACGAGCGCCAGGATGCGCTCGAGGCCCGCTCCGGTGTCGATCGACGGCTTCGGCAGTGGCGTGCGCGACCCGTCCGGCGCCTGGTCGAACTGCATGAACACCAGGTTCCAGAACTCCATGAACCGGTCGCCGGCCGGGTCGCCGAGCGGCCCGCCGTCGGAACCGAACGCCGGACCACGGTCGATGTGGATCTCGCTGCACGGCCCGCACGGACCCGTGTCGCCCATCTGCCAGTAGTTGTCCTTGTCGCCGAGCCGCTGGATGCGCTCCATCGGCACCCCGACGGTCTCGTGCCAGATGGCCTCCGCCTCGTCGTCGGTCTCGTGCACCGTGATCCAGAGCCGGTCGCCGTCGAAGCCCCAACCGCCGTTGGCCGGATCCCCGGTGACGAGTTCCCAGCTCCACGGGATGGCCGACTCCTTGAAGTAGTCGCCGAAGCTGAAGTTGCCCATCATCTCGAAGAACACCAGGTGCCGCTTGGTGCGGCCGACGTCGTCGAGGTCGTTGTGCTTGCCACCGGCACGGGCGCACTTCTGCGAGCTCACGGCGCGGGCGTACGGCGGCTGCTCGTCACCCACGAAGTACGACTTGAACGGCACCATCCCGGCCACGTTGAACAGCACGGTCGGGTCGTGGGGGATGAGGCTGGCCGACGGCACGACGGCGTGGTCCCTGGCCGCGAAGAAGTCGCGGAAGGAGTCGCGGAGTTGGTCGGCGGACATCGACTCGGTCATTCCGGATGAGCCTATCGAGGCAGGTAGCGTGCGGCGGAGTGAGTAGTTCCCCCCGTTCCGTGGTTCCCGATCCGCCCGACGACCTCCACGAGTGGATCAGCTTCGAGGATCCCGACGAGCACCGCACCTGGGTGTTCGACGCCACGTACCTCCGCTCGAACTACACCTGCATCTACGGCTGTGGCTGCAAGGGCATCCTCGACGAACCCGCTCCCGAACTCCAGCTCGGCTGCTGCAGCCACGGCGCCCACTTCGTCGACGCCGACGACGTCGCCGCCCTGCGGCGCCACGCCGATCGCCTCACACCCGAACAGTGGCAGTTCCACCGCACGGGCCACGACACGTCGGGCTATCTGGCAGAGGGTGACCCCGACGACGAGGGCAACCCGGTCACGGTGACGCGCCTCGTCGACGACGCGTGCATCTTCCTCAACCGCGTCGGCTTCGAGGGCGGGGTCGGCTGCGCCCTGCACATCGCGGCCCTCGACGCCGGCGACCGTCCGATGGACTGGAAGCCCCAGGTGTGCTGGCAGGTGCCGATCCGGCTCGAACACTCCACCGACGAGTCGGGGCACGTGACGTCGCGGGTGCGTGAGTGGAAACGCCGCGACTGGGGAGAAGGTGGCGAGGAGTTCGGCTGGTGGTGCACCGAGGAACCCGACGCCTTCGTCGGCACGCAGCCGCTGTACGTCTCGGCACGCGACGATCTGGTCGAACTGGTCGGCGAGCACGTGTACGACACGATGGCCCGCCTCCTCGAACGCCCCGGCTGGACCCCGCTGCCGCATCCCGCACTCCGTCGCTGACGGACCGCCGCGGCGATGCGGTCAGATGCCGCGGTCAGTCGTCGTGGTCGTCGTCGTCGTCGAAGGTGACGCCGTACTTCTCGGCCAGAGCGGCGTACTCGTCATCGTCGTCGTCCTGCTCGGACTCCGACGGCCGGCGGTCACCCAGTCCCAGATCGAACGCACCGGGACCGGACTGCTTCAGTTTTCTCGCCTCTTCGAAACGGCGATGACGACCCTTCTTCACGACAGGGCTCCCACAAGTTAGACGATTGACATTGGTGTCCGATTGTACCGGCGGGTACCAGGGATGACGCGGACCGGAGCGAATCGGATTCAGTTGGACACCGCGATGAGCCGCAGACGCCCCTCACCGTCGAAGGTGAGGCCTGCCTCGCCGCCCACCAGGCGCCGGATCCCGTCGCCCACCAGGTCGGCCCGCCAACCGCTGGCGAGACGGGCATCGTCGTCACCGCGCAGGAAGGCCACGATGTCGGCTCGGGTGGCCAGCAGGGCGGGATCGAGACGCTCGTCCCGGGCCAGTTGGGCCACCCAGGCGGACACCAGCGTGACGGCCGGACGCAGGTTGCGGTCGAGGTCGTCCGCCGACGGCGGGCTGGGTGGAGCGGTACGCCGCTCGGCGCTGCGCACGGCCTCCAGGATCTCCTCGCCCAATCCTCCGCGCGAGTGCCGCTCGTCGACGCCACGGGCCTGCGCCAACTCCTTCAGGGTCGTCGGTGAACGCTGCGACACCCCGAGCACCGCCAGATCGGGGAGCACCTGCCGAACCGGCACGTCGGTGCGCATCGCCCGACGCTCCCGCCAGGCGGCCACAGCCTGCGCCACCGCCCGGGCGTTCGGACGCAGCGATCGAGCGTCCTTGAGCTTCAGCCAGGCGTCGTCCGGAGCCGATCCACTGACGGGCCGGGTGCGCAGTTCCTCGCAGGCATCGTCCGCCCACTCGATGCGACCGGCATCGCCGAGGTGTGCCAGGAGGCGGTCGTGCACGTCGAGGAGGTACTCCACGTCGACGGCGGCGTACAGGCGTTGGGCGTCCGACAGCGGGCGGCGCAACCAGTCCGTGAGACGGTCGCCCTTCGGCGGCGACACGCCGATCTCACCCTGCAGCAGCGCCACCAGCGACGGTGTGCCGTAGCCCACGAAGCCGGCAGCGAGCTGCGTGTCGAAGATCCGTCTCGGTACCGCCCCGACGGCATGGGTGAGCACGTCGAGATCCTGCTGGGCAGCATGGATCACGCACAGCGCATCCGACGTGAACACCGCGTCGAGGACCGTCACGTCGACGGCGAGCGGGTCGATCAACGCCAGCTGCTGCTCGCGCCCGTCGGGTCGCCACGCCACCTGGACCAGGGCCAGCTTGGGGTAGTACGTGCGCTCACGGTGGAACTCGGTGTCGAGCGCGTAGCGGGGCAGGCCGGCCAACACCTCGACGATCTCGTCGAGGTCCTCCTGGCGATCGACCCACCGGTAATCGAGCGACGTGGGTCCCGCTCCGGCGCCCGCTGGCGTCGGCGACGCAGATCGTGACCGGGACCTCCCCGATCGGAGACGGTCAGCCACCCGTGGACCCGGCCGTGCCGGCATCGCCGGACTCGACCGGGTACCCGGCGTCGGCCCAGGCGAGCATGCCGCCCACCACGTTGACGGCGTCGATGCCGTGCCCGGCCACGTACTCGCACGCCTGACCGCTGCGGTTGCCCGAACGGCAGATCACGTAGGTGGGTGTGCCGTCGAATGCGTCGAGATGCTCGGGCACCGTCGCCAACGGAACGTGCACGGCGTACGCCACGTGTCCGGCGGCCCACTCGGCGGGCTCGCGGACGTCGACGACGCGCACATCCGGGCCCAGAGCTGCGAGGTCCTGCACCGTGATTTCGTTCATGACGCCGTCGAGCCTATCCAGTGGTGTACGCGACGAGGAGCGACCGTCGCGCGAATCGGGTCCGGCGACGAGATCGTCGGGCGTGTTCACGTTGCGCAGTGCCGCGGCGTCCACGTCGACCTCCACGTGTCGGAGGGCACGGATCACGCGGTGCACCGCCCGTTCACCGCCCTGGTACATCGCCGACACCGCAGGGCGCGACGCCAGCGACCACATCGCCACTGCCGGTTCGAGACGACGGGTGCGGGCCACGACGACATCGACCGCGCCGGGGGTGGCGGCCGCTCCCGCGGCCGTCAACTCCTGCACCACGGCGGGTGTGAGATCGGGGAGATCGCACGCCACTGCCAGCATCCAACCGGTGGGCGGTTCCGGCGCCGAGCCGTCGGTGACGTCGAACAGCTCGAGCCCGTCCAGGATCCCCCCGAGCGGTCCCTGACCGGGACGGCGGTCGGGTACCACCGGCACCGTCAGAGCGGCGAGGACGTCCGGATCACCCCCGATCGCCACCACCGGATGACAACCCCCACGGCGCAACGCCGTGGCGACCCGGTCGGCCAGCGGGGTGCCGTCGACGTCGACGAGCGCCTTGTTCCGGCCCATGCGGCGGCTCGCCCCGCCGGTGAGCACCACACCGGCGGCGGTCATGTTGCGTCCCGCCTCAGGCTCGTGGCGCACCCGACGGGTCGAGCTGGAGCAGGAACGTCTCGCACCGTTCGGCCTCGTCGCTCTCGCCGATCTCGGCCGCCATGTCGCCCAGGCCGCGCAGCGAGCGCAGGAACCCCTGGTTGGTCGGTTCGGCCCAGCGTACGTAGCCGCTGCCGCGCCAACCACTCGCCCGCAGCGCGTCGAGACCGCGGTGGTAGCCGACCCGGTAGGCGGCGTAGCGCTCGACCGTGTCGCGCCCGAGGTCGCCCAGCGCTGCCCAGGCGTCGAGGAAGCGCGGCCCCGAGGCCACCACGTCGGCGACCGCAGCCCGGCGTTCGGCGAGCGGAAGGGCCAACGCATCGGCCAGACGCTGCGCGAGGTCGGGATCGGGGGCGGGCAACACGGTGCTCGGGAGTCCGGAGGAGAGATTGATCGGCTGGTCGCTCACTCCGTCGAGGGTAGCGACCGCTGACCAGGTCGGCCCAGGGGTCGTGGGCCTAAGGTCGTGGCGTGACCGCACTCAGCCTCGACGACGCGAAGAACATCGCCATCGCCCTCGCCACCGTGCTGGTCGTCGGCGCCGGCGTGTCGTTCTGGATCATGAAGACGATCGTCCAGAAGATCGCCGTGGCACTGCTGCTCGGGCTGCTCGCCTTCGCCGTGTGGACGCAACGCGTGTCCCTCCAGGACTGCGCCGACAAGGTGCAGGGCAACTTCGAACGCGTGGGCACGGACGTGACCGTGACGGACACCGACTGTTCGTTCTTCGGCGTCACGATCACCATCTCGGACCCCCGTGACGACAACGGCTGACGCCCGTGCGGGAGTCGACCGCCCGACGCTGATCCGGCTGACCGGCGCGAAGTCGATCGCCAACACCGCGTTGCGTTGGATCCCGCCGTTCCTGCCCACGCTCGAGCGGGCCTTCGGCGCCACCACCACGCAGCTCACCACCGTCATCGGTGCGAGCGAGCTGGCCGGGCTGTCGACGATCGCCGCCGGTCGGCACCTCGACCGTGGCAACGAACGCGCCGTGATGGTCGGAGCCATGGGCCTCGTGGCGGTGTCGTCGGTGGTGGCCCTGGGCGGATCGATCGTGACCTTCGCGATCGCCTTCGTGCTCCTCATCCTGGGCGTCGCCAACTTCACGGTGGCGGGACATGCCTGGATCAGCGATCAGGTCGACTACCGCTGGCGGGCCCGTTCGATCGGCCTGTTCGAGGTGTCCTGGGCGCTGGGTCTGCTCCTCGGCGCACCCCTGGTGGCGGTGCTGATCAACGTGTTCGGCTGGCGCGGGCCGTTCGTCTTCCTGGCCATCGCCGCCTCCGCTGCCGCCGTGATGGTGGCCCTCACGCTGCCCGCGCCCGATCCGACCCGCCAGCGCGCCGGCACGACGCAGCCCACACTGCGACACGGCCTGCGGGTGGTGACGCCCCGCGCCTGGGCCACGCTCGTGGGCAGCGCCACGATGGCGATGGCGGGTCTGTCCGTCTTCGTGATCTCCGGCAGTTGGCTCGACGACGCGTTCGGAGTCTCCACCGGAGGGATCGGCGCGGTGGCGATGGCGTTCGGCGCCACGGAACTCGTGTCGAGCCTCGCCAGCGCGACGTTCGCCGACCGCCTCGGCAAGCTGCGCAGCACGCTCGCCGGGCTGGTCGTGCTGGCTGCAGGGCTGGCGATCATGCTCGCCGCCGGCGGGCGTCTGGCGCTCGGGGTGGCCGGCCTGCTGGTGCTGTTGCTCGGTTTCGAGTACGGGTTCGTGACCTCGCTGTCGCTCGTGAGCGAGGCCATGCCCGAGGCACGAGGCACGACTCTGGCGCTCGCCAACGCAGTCGGCACCGTTGCCCGGGCCGCCGGAGCCATCGTCGGCGGCTGGCTCTACGGTCGTCACGGCATCGAGGGCACCGCTGCCCTGTCGGGCGCCGCCGTGCTCACGTCATTCACCTGCTTCCTCCTGAGCCGCCCGTGACCCCGACGCCTCCCCACCGCGGACCGTGAGGAGGTCCACGACACAGGCGGCGACGTCGGACGGATGGGTGTGCGGGCCGGCGTGACCGGCGCCGGGCACCTCCCGCGCCCGACCGTCGGGCACCAGGTCGGCGAGATACCGCATCGCACGATGGTGATGCGGTCGTGCCAGCTCGCCGTGCAGCGCCAGCACGGGCACCGTCACCCGCTCGGCACGCCACGGTGGCTGCCGTCGCAGGTCCGCGAGCTCGCCGAGCATGGCCGGCCCCTCGGCCCGGCGTTCCGCGCGCCTGGCGGCCGGTAGCTGCTCCCACACCCGGTCCCCCACCAGCCGCCGCATGAAGGTCTCCGCAGCATCGCCCGGGTCGGCCGCCCCGAGTGCCGCCCCGCCCGCGGAGTTGCCGGGCCACCAGTCGAGCCACGACAGCGGCGTCTCGTAGACGACCACGCGTCCGACACGCGACGCATGCCGTTCGGCGAATGCCATGGCCACATTGCCGCCGTAGCTGTGCCCGAAGGCGAGCGCGACCGGCCGGCCGGGTGCGTGCCGCTCCAGCACCCGTCGGAGATCCTCCACCTGGGTGGCCATGTCGAACCGGGGATCCATGCCCACCGACCGGCCGTAACCCCGCCGGTCGTATCGGATCACACGGGCGTCGCCGTCGAGACGCCGGCTGAGTCGCAGCAGCCCGGCGGAGCGGTCCATCGAACCGTGGACGAGGACCACGATCGGCGCATCGGGCGGACCGGCCGCCTCCGACCACAACTCCGGCATCAGACTCCCGATCGCCCCCGCATCAGGAGACGTGCACGATGCGCAGGACGTCGGTGGCCGACCCGCCGATGCCGGCCGGCACCGGACTGCGCTGATCACCGGGCCGCGCCCCGAACGGTGCACCCGCCAACACGAGCACGGTGTCTCCGGTCTCGACCAGGTCGGCCTCCAGCGCCCGCTCGATGGCGAACCACACCATCTCGTCGGTGCTCGAGTAGGTACCGACCTCCAACGGTTCCACCCCCCAGCTCAGCGCCATCGCCCGCACCACCTCCGGGTACGGCGACAGGCCGATCATGCGCGCCTCGGGTCGGAAGCGGGCCATCGCCCGCGCCGTGCGCCCCGAGCGCGTGCAGCAGAGGATCGCCGACGCCTCGGCATCGATCGCCGCCTGCCACGCCGCGTGCGTCAGCGCCGCGGTCACGCCGTCGAGACGGATCATCTCGGTGTGCCGTTCGCTGCGCTGCATCCGGCCGAGCCGGTTGGCCCACTGGCGGTAGTCGGCCTCACGCTCGGCCCGCTCCGCGACGGCCCCCATCGTGCGCACCACCTCGACCGGATCCCGTCCGATCGCCGTCTCCCCCGACAGCATGACGGCGTCGGTGCCGTCGAACACGGCGTTCGCGACGTCGCTGACCTCGGCGCGTGTGGGCGCCGGAGCCGAGATCATCGACTCGAGCATCTGGGTGGCCGTGATCACCGGCACGCCCGCCTCCACGCAGTGTCGGATGATGCGCTTCTGCAGGTGGGGGACGTCCTCGATCGGGCAGTCGATGCCGAGGTCGCCGCGGGCCACCATCACGACATCGACCGCGGCGATGATGTCGTGCAGGTTGGCAACCGCCGTGCGGGTCTCGATCTTGGCCACCAGCTGCGCACGATCGCCCACCACGGCACGAACCTGTGCGATGTCGGCCGACTCGCGCACGAACGACACCGCGATGAACTCCACCCCCGCTGCGGCCACCTGTTCGGCGAGCACCAGGTCCTCGTCGGTGGGCGTGGTGAGCCGCAGGGTGTCCGACGACAGGTGTACTCCGGGTTCACCGTTCGCGCGGCCGCCGGTCTCCACTCGGGCGATCGCCTCGGTCTCGGCCATCGACACCACCTGCAACGAGATCGCCCCGTCGCCCAGTTGCACCTTGCTGCCCTCGTGCAGATCGTCGAGCAGCGTGTCGTAGGGCACGGTGATGATCCCACCGTCGCTCTGTCCCGTGCCCGGCCGGAGCCGGACGAGGCTGCCGGCGGTGAGGTTCACGCCCCCTTCCGGAAAGTGGCCGGCGCGGATCTTGGGTCCCGGGAGGTCGGCCAGCACGGCGATGGGCGCATCGAGTTCACGGGCGATGGAGCGGATCCGTTCGATCCGCTCGAGATGTTCGTCCACGGAGCCGTGGCTGAGGTTCAGCCGGACCACGTCGACTCCTGCAGCGAGCATCGCCCGCAGCGCATCCGGCGGGTCACTCGCCGGACCGATGGTGGCCACGATCTTCGTTCGTCCCGTCATTTCTGCTTGTCTATCAGGCCATGGAACTGCTCCTGATCCGTCACGCCCTGCCGGTGCGGAGAGAGCTGACGGCGGGGCGCGCCGATCCCGAACTGTCCCCCGACGGAGCCGCCCAGGCCGTCCACCTGGCGGAGTACCTCGCTGCCGAGCACCTCGACGCGGTGTACGCCAGCCCGTTGCTGCGGGCACGGCAGACGGCGGCACCCGTGGCCGCCCGTTTCGGACTGGACGTGCTCACCGCGCCCGGAGTTGCCGAGTGGGACCAGAACAGCACCGAGTACGTGCCCGTGGAGGAGCTGAAGGCCACGGACGACCCGCGGTGGCAGGAGTTGCTCGACGGCGTCTGGACCTCCGACGAACCCGAGCACGAGTTCCGGGCCCGGGTGCTCGACACCGTCGAGGGCATCGTCGACGCCCACGCCGGCGAGAAGGTGGCCGTCGTGTGTCACGGTGGCGTCATCAACGGCTACCTGGCGCACGTCCTGTCACTCGGCGACGGCGGCGAACGCGGCTTCTTCTACCCCAACTACACCTCGATCAACCGGGTCGCTGCCGCCCGCTCCGGCCAACGGTCGATCGTGACGGTCAACGAGACCAGCCACCTGCGCAACACCGGCCTCCCCATGGGGCTGTTCCAGCGGGGCTGAGCCGACGCCGTCCCCGAGACCCCGATCCATCACCCCACCCGACGAAGGGCCCGCCATGCCGACACCCGATGCGCTCGACGACCTGATCACCTACCTCGACGCGAGCCCGTCACCCTGGCACGCGGCGGAGTCGACCCTGGAACGACTCGACGGGTTCACGCTGCTCGACGAAGCCCAGGCCTGGAGCGACGTGCCGGCGCGCGGTGTCGCCGTCCGCGGCGGCGCCCTGGTGGCGTGGCGGATGCCCGAGGGCCCGGTCGCCGCCCATGCCCCGTTCCGGCTGGTCGGAGCGCACACCGACTCGCCGTGCCTGCGTCTGAAGCCGCGCCCGGACACCGGCGGCCACGGTTGGCGTCAGCTCGGCGTGGAGGTCTACGGCGGCATCCTCAACAACAGTTGGCTCGACCGCGACCTCGCGATCGCGGGCCGCCTCGTCGGCGGTGACGGCACGGCCACCCTCGTGAACGTCGCCGAGCCCGTCGCCCGTGTGCCGCAGTTGGCCGTCCATCTCGACCGCGACGTGAACAGCAACGGTCTCACGCTCGACCCCCAGCAGCATCTCACGCCGGTGTGGGGTCTGGGCACGCCCACCCCCGGCGAGTTCGCTCTCTGGCTCGCCGGTCAGGCGGATCTCGACACACCTCCGGCCTGGTGGGAACTGTGTCTCTACGACGTACAGGGTGCTGCCGTCCTCGGCGCCGACCAGTCGCTGCTGGCATCCGGTCGGCTCGACAACCTGCTGTCGTGCTGGGCCGCGACCCGGGCGCTGCTCGACGCAGAGCCGTCCGACCACGTGGCCGTGATCGTCCTCAACGACCACGAGGAGGTCGGGTCCTCCAGTGCCACCGGCGCCGCCGGGCCGTTCCTCGAGGCGGTGCTCGAGCGCCTGGTCGCCGCCCGGGGCGGCACCGACGACGACCTGCACCGGGCACTCGTGGCCTCGGCGTGCGTGTCGGCCGACAACGCTCACGCCGTCCATCCCAACTACCCCGAACGCCACGAACCGGGCCATCGCCCCGCGGTGAACGGCGGTCCGGCGCTGAAGGTCAACTCCAACCAGCGGTACGCCACGTCCGGCACGACGGCGGCGGCCTTCCAGCGCGCCTGCGAGGCCGCGGACGTGCCCTGGCAGGTGTTCGTGTCGCGCAACAACATGCCGTGTGGCTCCACGATCGGACCCATCACCTCGACACGCCTCGGGATCCCGACGGCCGACGTGGGTGTCCCGCAACTGTCCATGCATTCCGCGCGCGAGTTGTGCGGCACCGACGATCCCGTCCATCTCGTCGCTGCGGCGGCCGCCTTCCTCGCCGGAGCCTGACGCTCGCGGGTCCGGTCAGCCGACGCGTGCCTGGGCCAGATCGAACAGACGCTGCAGTTCGGCGGCCAGCTGTTCGGTCACGGCCGTGACGGCCTTGCGGGACGATCGACCGGTGGCGCCCACCTCGGCCACGATCGGCTCCCCGATCACCACGTGCACCTTCTTGGGACGCAGCATCCTGGCGTGCCGCGGCAACACACGCGCCGAGCCGCCGATGCCGATCGGCACGATCGGCACGCCGGCGCGGGCGGCCACGTAGGCGGCACCGTCGAACAGCGGTTGCACGATCGGTCCGTCCTTGCGCTCGCCCTCGGGGAACAGCACCAGCGGTTCACCGTGGCCGAGCACCGCGATGCACCGGAACAGAGCCTCCCGGTCGGCGGTCCCGCGGTTCACGGGGAAAGCTCCGAGCGCCGAGAACAGCCAACCGAACATCGGGTACTTCCACATCTCGGCCTTGCCCATGAACCGGATGCGGCGACGAGTGACGCAGGCGGTGATGGGCGTGTCGATGTAGCTGCGGTGCACGGGCGCCAGCACGTAGGCGCCGCTCGTCGGCAGATGTTCGCGACCGTCGATCGTCATGCGCGTGAGGGCCTGCGTGAACCAGCACACGATGCTGCGGAAGACGCTGTAGACGATCATGCTCGGCAGTGAGTCGTCGGCCAGGAACGTCCGCGGTCTGCCGACACCACCACCGGAGGAGGGCGCCGCCTTCACGCCGGCATCAACTCCAGGATCTGCGCGACGACGGTATCGATCGGCAGATCGCTCGTGTCGACCACGACGGCACCCGCCGCTTCGGTGAGTGGGCTGTCCGCGCGCGTGGAGTCCTTGCGATCGCGGTCGATGATCGAACGCTCGACCTCGTCGACATCGCCCCCGATCTCGGCGACTCGACGCTCGGCGCGTACCCGCGGGGACGCGGTGATGTAGAGCTTCAGCGTCGCATCCGGGAACACGACGGATCCGATGTCGCGACCCTCCACCACGCCTCCTCCGTGCTCGGCCACCCACGCGCGCTGGCGACGGACCAGCTCGGCGCGGACTGCGGGGTTGGCGGCCACCGCACTCACCGCCGACGTCACCTCCCGGCCCCGGATCTCGATGGTCGCGTCGACCCCGTCGACGAACACGCTGCGACCCTCGACGCGCAGGTCCACGGCCGCCGACAGCGTGGCGACGGTCTGCTCGTCCATGGGGTCGACACCTCGACGCAGCGCCGCGAACGTCACCGCCCGGTACATCGCACCCGTGTCGAGGTAGTCGAGATCGAGCCGGTCGGCCACGGCCCGGCCGACCGTGCTCTTGCCGGCGCCCGCCGGGCCGTCGATCGCGACGACCGTGCCGGTCACCACGACACCCCGAGCGGGCGGCCCTCGTCGTAGCCGGCGGTGCTCTGGACACCGACGACGGCGCGTTCCTGGAACTCGCTGATCGAGCCGGCGCCCGCATAGGTACAAGCCGAACGCAGGCCGGCCACGATCTGGTCGATGATGTCCTCCACACTCGGCCGCTCGGGGTCGAGGTACATCCGCGACGTGCTGATCCCCTCCTCGAACAGTTCCTTGCGGGCTCGCTCGAAACCGTGGTCGCCCCGGGTGCGGTTCTTCACGGCGCGGTTCGATGCCATCCCGAAGCTCTCCTTGTAGAGCCGCCCCTCGGGATCGCGCAGCGTGTCGGCCGCCGATTCGTAGGTGCCGGCCAACCAGGATCCGAACATCACACTCGAGCCACCGGCGGCGAGCGCCAGCGCCACGTCACGTGGGAACCGGACACCGCCGTCGGCCCACACGTGCCGTCCGAGCCGCCTCGCCTCACCGGCACACTCGACGACGGCGGAGAACTGCGGACGGCCGACGCCGGTCATCATGCGCGTGGTGCACATCGCACCCGGCCCGACGCCGACCTTCACGATGTCGGCGCCGGCCTCCACCAACTGGCGGGTGCCGTCGACGGTGACGACGTTGCCGGCCACGATCGTCGCCTCGGGCAACGCCCGCCGCACCTCCTCGACGGCGCGCAGGGTCCGGGTCTGGTGTCCGTGGGCGGTGTCGATCACCAGCACGTCCGCGCCGTGGGCCGCCAGTTCCGTGGCCCGGGCGGCCGGCTCACCGTTGATGCCGACGGCCACGCCCACCATGAGGCGGCCCTCGGCGTCGACGGCGGGCCGGTAGATCGTGGACCGCAGCGCCCCTTCCCGGGTGATCACACCGAGCAGGTCCCCCGAGTCGTCCACCACGGGGGCGACCCGCAGGCGATGTTCACCCAGGTGCTCGAATGCATGGGCCGGATCGATGTCGGGGTGCAGGATGTGCAGTGACGAGCTCATGACGTTGGCGAGTTGGGTGAACCGGTCGAAGCCCTCGCCGTCGCGTTCGGTGAACACCCCGACCGGAACGCCGTCGTCGACGACCACGACCGCCCCGTGCGCACGCTTGTGGATCAGCGAGAGCGCGTCACCGATCGTGGCGTCGGAGCCCAGCGTGATCGGCGTCTCGAACACCGTGTGACAGCCCTTGACGTAGTCGATCACCCGCGCCACCACGTCGACGGGGATGTCCTGGGGCAAGATGGCGATCCCACCGCGGCGGGCGACCGTTTCGGCCATGCGCCGCCCGGCGACGGCCGTCATGTTCGCCACCACCAACGGAATGGTGGTGCCCACACCGTCGGGCGTGGCGAGGTCGACGTCCATGCGCGACGGCACGTCGGACAGACTCGGCACCATGAAGACGTCGCTGTAGGTGAGATCGAAACCGGGATCGGGATGGAGCAGGTGCATGTCGGGGGTCCTTTGAAAAGCGAACACAGGCTACGGCCTAGCCTGTGTTCTCCATGACACCCGATGCACCGTCAGCGGATCAGGCCGTCCTCGTGCACGGCTGGGGCGGATCCTTCGCTTCCACCTGGCAGCGCAACGGCTTCGCTGCGCTGTTGGAGGACGCCGGCCGGAAGGTCATCGGCGTCGATCTCCTCGGCCACGGCACCGCTCCGAAGCCACACGATCCCGAGGCCTACGCCGACCTCACCACCCGCGTGCTCGACGCACTGCCCGACGAGCCCGTCGACGCCGTCGGGTTCTCGCTCGGTGCGATCACCCTGTTGCGGCTCGCCGTCGCCCACCCGCAGCGCATCAACCGGCTCGTGCTCGCCGGGATCGGCTCGAACGTGATTCCCGGTTCGGACGATCGCAGCGGAACCGACGCAATCGTGGCCGGTCTCGACGCGGTGGCCGCCGGCGGCGACCCCGCAGAACTGGACACGACCGTCCGCCTCTTCGCCCAGTACGCCACCCAACCCGGCAACGACCTGGGCGCCCTCACCGCCTGCATGCGACGCGCCCCCGCCGGTGAGATCATCCCGGACGATCTCCGAGCCGTGACGTGCCCGGTCCTCGTGGTGGTGGGCGACCGCGACTTCGTGCACCCCGGCGACGACCTCGCCGCGGCATTCCCGGACGGCCGGTGCACGACGCTGCGCAGTGTCGACCACTTCGCCACCACCGACGCGTTCGGGTTCTTCGACGCAGCGCTCGAGTTCCTCGACGCGATCGGCTGACGGGGATGGCGGATGTCGGCGGCTGCCGTGACCGGTGATCCGGTGGGCCACGAGCTGATCACCGACGACGTCGGCCGGGCCGCGACGGCGATCCGCAACGGAGGCCTCGTGGCGATGCCCACCGAGACCGTCTACGGCCTCGCTGCCGACGCCGCCGACGCGTCGGCCGTGGCACGCATCTTCGAGGTGAAGGGCCGCCCGGCCGGCCACCCGCTGATCCTGCACGTCGGATCGGCAGCCGACGTCGGCCGCTGGACCCGCGCCGTTCCCGCGGCCGCCGCCGTCCTGATCGGCACCGCCTGGCCGGGGCCGCTGACCGTCGTGCTGCCCCGCTCGACGGCTGTGCTCGACGTGGTGACGGGCGGTCTCGACACGGTCGGGCTCCGGGCGCCCGCCCACCGGCTGGCCCTCGAACTGATCGAGGAGACCGGGACCGGCCTGGCGGCGCCCTCGGCGAACCGTTTCGGCTCGGTGAGCCCCACGAGTGCGGATCACGTGCTGCACGATCTCGGACACCTGCTCGACCCCACCCGCGACGTGATCCTCGACGGCGGACCGTGTGACGTCGGCGTCGAGAGCACGATCGTCGACTGCGTCGCCGATCCACCACAGATCCTGCGCGCCGGCGGCGTCCCGACCGAGGACGTCGAGCGGCTGCTCGCCGGCCGCCTCGCGCCGACGACCGGCCCGGCCAGGGCGAGCGGGATGCTCGCCTCGCACTACGCACCGCGTTGCGCCGTGCGTCTCGTCGACGACGCCGACGATGCCCGGGCCCTGGCGGCCGGAAGCCCCCGCAGCGAGATCCTCGACCACACCGACGATCTCGTCACCTACGCCCACGAGCTCTACGGCCGCCTGCGCGACGCCGACGCCCGCGGTGTCGGCACCGTCATCGCCGTGCTCCCGCCCGCCGAGGGCCTCGGTCACGCCATCCGGGACCGGCTCACCAAGGCAGCCGCACCCCGGATCAGCCCCAGTCCAAGGCGTTGAGTTCCCGAATCCACGCGTCCCGCACAGCGAGCACATCGGGGCGCTCCCGGCCCGGCAGCGGTGCCACGGCGAGGCCCACCGTGGAGGCGCCGGCATCGGGAACCAGGTCGACCTGGCACCAGCACCGCAGCGGCGCGTCCAACCGCGCCTCGAGGCGGTAGGGCGGATCGTCGTCGATCACCTCCCCGAGCACGGCGGCCGCGACGAGCAACGCCTCGAATGCCTCGGCCGGCAGCGCCTCCACGGTGAACGACGGCATGTCGTGGGCCATCGCCGACCACGACGGCTCTCCGACGTCGTCCCCGTGAGCGGCATCCGGGCCCGTCCGGCCGGGCGACGCGTCGGCGGCGTCCGGCGACGCGTCGCGATCGGCGTGGCGGGCATCGATCGAACGCAACGCCTCGGCAGCCGCGGCGTTGACGCTGCGCATCTGCCCGGCGTCACCGCCCCGATCCGGGTGGTGCTGCTTGGCGAGTCGTCGTCGTGCGTCACGCACCGCGTCGGCGTCGGCGTCTTCGGGGAGCCCGAGCCGCGTGAACGGTGTGTCGGCGTTCACGTCAGCTCGGGCGCCGAGATGCCGGGCAGGTCACGCAGTGCACCGTAGCGACGGCGCACCGCGGCAGGATCGGACACCGGCCACGGTTCGACGGCGACCGCCGCACCCAGATCCCAGCGATGCTGGATCGTGGCATGGTCGACACCGTCGACCACCGCGGCTGCCTGCACGGCGGCTCCGGTGGCGACCGCCTGTGGCGCGGTGGAACGTACGACGGGACGATCAACCAGTGCGGCGATCACGCCGGCCAGTGCCGACGAGGCCGCCGCTCCTCCGGTGAGCACGACCCGTCCCGTGACCGGCGCCTGCTCGGCGAGTGCGTCGAACGCGTCGAGCAGGCCGCATGCCACACCGTCGACGGCCGCGCGGGCGAACTGCTCCCGGGTGACGTCGCTGCGCAGCCCGGCCACGACGCCGGCCGCCGACGGACGGTTCGGGGTGCGCTCGCCGTCGAAGTACGGCAGGAGCACGGGCACGTCGGGTCGGGCACTGCCTGCGAGCCGGTCGAACTCGGTGTGGTCGACACCGAGCAGACGCGCAACGGCATCGAGCACCTTCGCGGCGTTGGAGGTGCAGACCAGTGGCAGGAACCGGCCCGTGGCGTCGGCGAAGCCGGCAACCGCCCCGCTCGGATCGTTCGACGGGGTGTCGGACACCCCGTACACGGTGCCGGACGTGCCGATCGAGATCACCGCGTCACCGGGGGCGAGCCCGAGACCCAACGCCGCCGCCATGTTGTCACCCGTCCCGGTCGCCACGACGAGAGGCGGTGCCCCGCCGGGCGGCTCCCAGGAGCCGGCGGAGTCGAGTGGCCCGAGCACGCGCGGAACGACCGGGGCCCAGTCGCGCTCGGCATCGACGATCGCGAGCACGTCCCACCGGTACTCTCCGAGCGCCGGCGACCAGTAGCCGGTCCCGGATGCGTCTCCCCGATCGGTCGTGTGGTCGCCGGTCAGGCGATGGGTGAGATAGTCGTGCGGCAGCAGCACACGCCGGATCCGTTGCCAGGCGTCGGGGTGCCGTCGGTGCAGCCACGACAGCTTCGTGACGGTGAATGCGGCCACCGGCACACTGCCGACCGCGGCCGACCACACCGCGCCCGGGTCGGCATCGTCTCCGCGGCCACCATCATCGGCCCCGTCGTCGCCGGAACCGTGGATTCCCGCCAGTTGCGTCAGCAGCCAGTCGGCGTCCGGGGACGTCTCGGTGTCGTTCCAGAGCTTTGCTGGGTGAACGGGGCGGTCCTCGGCGTCGAGGGCCACCATCCCGTGCTGCTGTCCGGCGACGCTGATGCCCGCGACCACCGCCCCGACCGGGAGCTGCGCCGTGGCGTCGGCCCAGGCTCGCTCGAAGGCCCGCCACCAGCTGTCGGGGTGCTGTTCGCTCACCGGTGGCGTCACCGTGGGGTGCGGGGCGCTGGCGCCTCCCACGACCTCACCGGTGGCGAGATCGCGCAGCTCCACCTTGGTGGCCTGCGTCGACGAGTCGACGCCCGCCACGACCGTCGTGACGGGCACGGCGCTCACCTTCCCTCGTCGAGACGTTCCACGGGAACCCAGTCTGCAGGCTGCCCCCACCGGTCGTCGAAGACGACGTCACCGAGCGGCTTGCGTCGCACGGGTCCGTGCCGTCCGGCAGGGACCCCGAGCGTGATGCACGCCGACAGAGCCACGTGGTCGGGCACCGCGAGAAGGTCGCGCAGTTCGCGCTCCACGCCGAGATGCCACATCGTGAGTGCCCCTCCGTAGCCGAGTGCCCGTGCGGCGAGCAGGAGGTTCTGGCACGCGGGATACACCGATGCTCCCTCGTACGGCGACGGCTCGCGGTAACGGTCGAGGCAGACGAGCACCACCACCGGAACGGATTCGAAGTGGTCGACGTAGTGCTGCATCGAGTCGGCGAAACGCGACGAGCGGTAGCCGTCTGCTTTGCGTTTGGCGCCCCAGCCGGTCCGAAACGCCTCGCCGAGCACCGCCTTGGCCGCGGCGGCACCCGAACCGTGGCGGAGCACGAGGAACCGGAACGGCTGCCGGTTGGAGCCCGACGGGGCCCGACCGGCGTGCCAGAGGATGGTGGCCAGGTCGTCGTCGGGAACCGGGTCGTCGGTGTACCGACGGATCGCCCGTGTGGTCGCGAGACCCTCCAGGAGCCCGACGTGCGCAGCGGGCTCGGACCGGACCTCGCGAACGTTCACACTGGCGAAACGTAGTGGCTCGCATTCGACCGCCACGACGCGTACAGTGTCCGCCACCTTATGAGTGCGGGCAGCCCGCCTGCACCCTGACAAGGGGGAGAATCCATCCACATGCAGAAATCACGCGTCAAGCGCGTCGGTGCACTGCTCGTCGGTCTGAGTCTCGTTGCCGCTGCGTGCGGCGACGACGACGACGACGGCGCAGCGAGCACCGAGGCACCCGAAGCGACCGAGGCCACGGAAGATACCGAAGCACCGGAAGCAACCGAAGCACCGGAAGCAACCGAAGCACCCGAAGCAACCGAAGCCCCGGAGGCCACGGACGCGCCCGAAGGCACCGACGCCCCGTCGGAGTCCGGTGCATCCGACGGCATCCTGCGTCTCGGCGGCATCCTGCCCGAGACGGGCAACCTCGCCTTCCTCGGCCCGCCCGAGTTCGCCGGCGTCGAACTCGCCGTCCAGGACATCAACGAGGCCGGTGGCGTCCTCGGCGCCGACGTCGAGTGGTTCCCGGGCGACTCCGGCGACAACGGTGAAGTGGCCAACGCCACGGTCGACCGCCTCCTCGCCGAGGACGTCGACGGATTCATCGGCGCCGCCAGCTCCGGTGTGTCGCTGACCGTGATCGACAAGATCACGGGCGCCGGCAAGATCCACTTCTCGCCGGCCAACACCTCGCCGACGTTCACCACCTACGAGGACAACGGGCTGTACTTCCGTACGGCGCCGTCCGACGTCATCCAGGGTGCGGCCCTCGCCGACATCATGATCAACGACGGGGCCGCCACGGCGGGCTACCTCGTGCTCAACGACGCCTACGGCACCGGACTCCTCGAGTTCAGCCGGGCACCGTTCGAGGCGGCCGGTGGCGAAGTGCTCGACGTGCAGATCTACGACCCGCAGGCCGAGAACTTCGACGCCGAGGTCGCTGCCATCGTCGAGGCCGACCCCGACGCCATCGTGGTGATCGGATTCGACGAGAGCTCGAACATCATCTCGGGCCTCATCGAGTCGGGTATGGGCCCGGCGGACAAGCTCGTCTACGGCACCGACGGCAACATGGGCAACGCCCTGGCGCAGGCGTTCGACGATCCGTCGGCCGTCGCCGGGATGCGCGGCACCCTGCCGGGCGTCGACGTGTCGGGTGAACTCACCGACTTCCGTGATGCACTGCTCGAGGTCGATCCCGATCTGATCGACTTCTCGTACTCGGCGGAGTCGTACGACGCCGCCATCGTCACGGCGCTCGCCGCCCTGGTCGCCGGAGCGGACGACGGTGTGTCGGTCGCTGCGGAGATCAACGGCGTCACCCGTGACGGCGAGAAGTGCACCACGTTCGCCGACTGCAAGGAGCTCATCGAGGCCGGCACCGACATCGACTACGACGGTGTCTCCGGCGAACTGGAGTTCATCGACGAGGGCGAGCCCTCCGTGGCCTCCGTGTTGATCCTCGAGTTCGACGAGAACGGCGAGCTCTTCGTCGACGGCTCCGTCGACGGTGCGCTCTGACCAACACCTGAACACCGACAACGGCCCGGGGCTTCGGTCCCGGGCCGTTTCGCGTCCGGC
>JAWLEC010000002.1:0-32301 GCA_041686315.1 Ilumatobacteraceae bacterium | reverse complement strand
GGGGGGTCGGGTGGGCGGGGGTCGACCCCTGCCCGAACGGTTGCGGCGTCAGTTCTGGTGCGTCTGCACGAGGGTGCCGAGGTAGAGCTCGATCACCTTCGGGTCGGTGAGCAGCTCACGACCCGTGCCCGTGTAGGCGTTCGCGCCCTGGTCGAGCACATAGCCGCGGTGACAGATCTGCAGGCAGCGACTGGCGTTCTGTTCGACCATCACGATCGACACACCCGCCTGGTTGATGCGGTGGCAGCGGATGAACACCTCGTCCTGCAGCGCCGGCGACAGGCCGGCCGACGGCTCGTCGAGCAACAGCACCGACGGGTCCATCATCAACGCCCGGCCCATGGCGAGCATCTGGCGCTCGCCGCCCGACAACGAGCCGGCCCGCTGGCCGGCCCGCTCGACCAGCTTCGGGAACATCTCCCCGATCACCTCGTAGCGCTCGTCGAAGCGCTTCGGCGTGAGGAACGTGCCCATCTCGAGGTTCTCCCCCACGGTGAGGGCGGGAAAGACGTTGTTGTTCTGCGGGACGTAGCCGATGCCACGGCTCACGAGCGAGTGGGCCTTGAGGTTGGTGATGTCCTCGCCGCGCAGCCGCACGGCGCCGTCGCGCACGTTCACCAATCCGAACATGGCCTTCACCAGCGTGGACTTGCCGGCGCCGTTGGGGCCGATGATGCCCACCAACTCGCCCTCGAACAGTTCGAGCGAGCAGTCGTTGAGGATGTGGACGCCGGGGATGTAGCCGGCCGTGAGCCGGTCGGCGATCAACAACGGGTCGCCGGTCGCCGCAGTGTCGGTGGTCGCAGGGGTGTCGGTCATCTCAGAGCTTCCGATCGAGATCGAGCGGGGCGCCGTGGCTCCCGCCGAGGTAGGCATCGACGACCGCCTGGTTCTCGCCGATCGACTGCGGCGGGCCCTCGGCGATGATCGCACCTTCGGCCATGACGATCACCCAGTCGCTGATCTCTTGCACCATGTCCATGTCGTGCTCCACGAACAACACCGTCATGCCCTGGTCGCGCAGGCCGGTGACGTGTTGCAGCAGCGACTGCGTGAGGGCGGGATTGACGCCGGCCATCGGCTCGTCGAGCATCACCATCGTGGGCTCCACCATCAACGCGCGGGCCATCTCGAGCAGCTTGCGCTGGCCGCCCGACAGGGTGCCCGCGAACTCGTCGCGCATGTGGGTCATGTTGAAGCGGTCGAGCAGCGCCTCGGCGCGTGCCTCGATGTCGGCCTCCTGCCCCTTCCAGATGAAGGGCAGCAGTGAGCGCCAGAGGGTCTCGCCCTTCTGCTGGGTGGCGCCGAGCTTCATGTTGTCGATCACGCTCATCTTGGAGAGCGCCTTCGTGAGCTGGAAGGTGCGCACCATCCCGTAGTTGGCGATCTTGTGGGCCGGCACCTCGTCGATCGGTTGCCCGTCGAAGGTCCGGCGTCCGCTGTCTGCCGTGTCGAAGTTGGTGAGCAGGTTGAAGAACGTGGTCTTCCCGGCGCCGTTCGGTCCGATCAGGGCCGTGATCACGCCGCGTTGGATCTCCACGTGGTCCACGTCCACGGCGGTGAGGCCGCCGAACCGGCGCACCACCCCGTCGGCGACGAGGATCGGGTCGGGTTTGGGCGCCCCGGGCTCTCGGGGCACGTCGACGAGTGCCGCGCGTGCCTTGTCGGGATCGACGCCGGGAACCGCCACGAGCGCGTCGGTGGCCGCCACGACCGACGGGTCCGGAGCCGTGTCGGCAGCAGTGTCGTGTGCGTCATCGGTCATCGAGAGCCATCTCCTCTTTGCTGCCGAGAATTCCCTGCGGCCGGAACGCCGCCAACAGCACGAGCGCCAGGCCGATCAGCATGAAGCGCACCTGGCCCACCTGGGTTCCGCTCATGATCGATGCCGGGATGTAGTCGGCGTTCACGGCCTGGCGGAGCACGATGTCGGTGAAGTTCAGCACTGCATACAGGATGCCCGCACCGAGGATCGGACCGATCACCGTGCCCGCCCCGCCGAGGATCAGGGCGACCCAGACGAAGAACGTGACGTCGGTGATGAAGTTGTCGGGCTGTGCGGACTGGGTTCCGATGGCACGGAGCATGCCGCCTGCAGCGCCGAACATGCCGCCGATGATGAGGGCCTGCATCTTGTAGCTGTAGGCGTTCTTGCCGAGGCTGCGTGCCGCGTCTTCGTCCTCACGGACGGCCTTCACCACCCGGCCCCATGGGCTGCGCACGAGCAGCCAGCTGATCGTGACACCGAGTGCCAGCACCATCCAGCCCACGATCACGACCCACATCTGGTTGCCGATGAACAGGCCGAACAGGTAGCGCTGCCCCGGGTCGAAGGGGCTGAACTCGTAGAAGCGGTCGGCGAAGGCGGTGAGGCCGTCGGACGAACCCGTCCACTCGTCGAACGTGGGCGAGCGGACGATCAGCCGGAAGATCTCGGCGGCGGCGATGGTGACGATGGCCAGGTAGTCGGCGCGCAGACGCAGCGTGGGCGCGCCGAGGATGATCGCCAGGATGAACGGGAACACGAAGACGCCGACGAACACCCCGATCCAGAAGCTGAGCCCCCAGGTGGCGACCATCATCGCGAGGCCGTAGGCGCCCGCCGCCATGAACACGGCCTGACCGAAGTTGAGCAGCCCGGTGTAGCCGAAGTGGATGTTGAGTCCGATCGCGGCGAGGCCGAAGTAGATGAACTGCTCGCCGAAGGCGCCACGCAGGACGTTGTCGAGAATCGCTCCCCAGTCCATACGAATTCTCCTATCCCACCCGCTCGGGCCGCCCGAGCAGGCCTTGTGGTCGGATGAGCAGGATCAAGATGAGCGTGAGCAGGGCACCGATGTTCTTCATGTCGCTCGGGATCACCAGCGTCGACATCTGGATGAAGATGCCGACGATCACGCTGCCGACCAGCGCACCGTAGGCACTTCCGAGCCCGCCGAGGGTGACGCCGGCGAACATCAGCAGCAGGATGCGAAAGCCCATCTCCCAGCTCAGCGCCTCGGTGAGCCCGAACAGCACACCGCCGAGCCCGGCCAGGCCACCGCCGACGATCCACACCCATCGGATCACCTGCTCGACGTCGATGCCGGACGACTCGGCGAGATCGCGGTTGTCGGCGACGGCTCGCATCGCCTTGCCGGCACGGGTCTTCTGCAGCCCGATGCCCACGACGATCAGCACCCCCGTGGAGAACAGGATGATGAACAGGTCTTTCGGGGCCAGGGTGAACCAGCCGAAGTCGTACTTCTGCTGGAGCTGGTAGTCGCTGTAGAACCGTGAGCGCCCACCGAACTGGTAGAGCATGACGTAGCGCAGCAAGATCGAGAACCCGATCGACACGATGAGGGCGGCGATGAGGCTGGCGCCGCGATGACGCAGCGGTGCCCAGACGAGCCCGTTGAACAGCCCGCCCGCAATCGCACTGACGATCACCGAGAGGGTGCCGGCGACGATCAGCGACGTGCTGAGGCCGAACACACCGGTGACGTTGAAGAGGTACGCCATCAGCGCGCCGAAGGTGACCATCTCGCCGTGGGCGAAGTTGGTGAGGCCGGTGGTGCCGTAGATCAACGACAGCCCGATCGCCGACATGGCGATGATGAGCCCGAGCTTGAGGCCGTCGACGAAGAGCTGAACGGCTTCGATCGTGGTGCCGGTGGAGGCCGTCGCCTCGCCGAGCGGGAACAGGGTGGGGCGAGTGTCGCCCTCGCCGACCTCGATCGTGAGCGGGTTGTTGTCGGGGTTGCGCAGCGGCACACCCTCGGGGAGGGTGCCGACGTCGAGCAGCACCGAGTAGGTGCCGGCCCCGGGGAGTTCGACCGACCAGTTGCCCTCGGAATCGGTGACCCCGACACCCACCTCGGTGCCCGCCTCGTCGGTGACGACGAGGGTGGCGTCCTCGACGAACACGTCCTCGCCTTCCTCGGAGGTGGTGCGCAGCGTTCCCCTCACCTCGGTTCCGGAGGAGTCGTCCTCCTGGCCGACCAGCTCGGCCGCCGCCGGACTGGCCACAGCGAGCAGTGCGATCACGGCCGCGACGAACGCGAGGAGAGTCCTGGGCAACGACATCGGATGCGTACTCTAGGCAGTCGGCGAGGGGCCCACGGGCATCTGGGGTTCATCCTCCGTTTCCGGAGCGTGAACTTCCGTACCGCGTGCGCCGCCGACGGGTGTCTCCACCGTGGTGCCGACGGCGTGCGTCGATCGACGATCCGAGAACGGAGCGACGACCGATGCGAGCAGGGCCACGGTGGCCACCCAGAGTGCCGTGGCGCCGGCGATGTGGGTACCCACGAGGACTTCGGGGACGCCGTTGAAGTACTGCACGTAGCCGATCGCACCCTGCACGATGGCGAGGAACATCCACGTCGACACCGCCGACGAGTAGCGCCGCCGCATCGAGGCGCGGTGCTGGATCGTCCAGACGAGCCACAGTGCCGCAGCGACGGCGGCGATCACCGAGATGCTGTGGATGCGGGCGACGTTGGAGATGTCGAAGCCGAACCGTCTGGCCTCCTCGTCACCTGCGTGTGGGCCGGTGCCGGTGACCACGGTGCCGGTGACCAGCGCCCCCGCCGTGAGCAGCGTCAGCAACCAGGCCCGCCGCACGAGCGCGCCACCGACACCCACTGCGGCGGCCGGCACCGGCGCGGAGGGTGCGCTGCGATGGATCGCCACGATTCCGGCTGCGATCGATGCCATGGCCAGCAGGAAGTGCGACTGCACGAGAGCTGGGTGCAGGTCGACGCGCACGGCGATGCCGCCGACCACCGCGTTGGCCAGCACCGTGAAGAGCACCGCAGCCGACGGCGGGCCGAGCCGGCGGCCGAGATGGCGCAGCTTCCAGGCGCCCACGGCCATCAGCACCGTGGGGACGGCGATGAAGCCACTGAGCAGCCGGTTCAGCTGCTCGATCGCCGTGTGCCCGGACGAGACGTCGATGAAGCGCTCGTCGTTGCAGTTGGGCCAGTCGTCGCAGCCCAGGCCGCTCCCGGTGAGGCGGACGAACCCGCCGGCGACCGTGAGGAGTGCGAGACCGGCGACGGTGACGATCGCGATCCGTCGGTACCGCCGCAGGGTCCACCACGTCTCGTTGCGCCGCTCGGCATGGTCCATACGTGCCACAGGATATGAGTAGGTTCGCCGGTGTGCTGAGTTCGTTCGACGACTATCCGATCCATCAGACGTCCCAGCCGGTCGCGCACACGGCATCGACCGACCTCAACCACTACGACCGTTACTTCTTCAACGGCTACACGCGCGACACGCGGCTGTTCTTCGCTGCAGCGATGGGCCTGTACCCCAACCGACACGTGGCCGATGCGTCATTCAGCGTGGTGGTCGACGGCGGGACGGCCGACGCCCGGCAGATCAGCGTGCACGCGTCGCGCCGGGCACCGACCGACCGTGCCGAGGCCAACGAGGTCGGCCCGATCCGCGTGGAGGTGCTCGAGCCCCTCCACGCGCTCCGCTTGGAGGTCGACGCGCCCGAGCACGGTCTGCGGGCGGACCTCACCTTCGTGCGCCGGTCGGCGTCGATCGAGGAGCCGCACTTCCGCCAGCAGGTCGGCATGCGCGTGGTGTTCGACTACACGCGGCTCACCCAGTTCGGCGGATGGGAGGGCTGGATCGAGGTCGACGGCGAGGTCACCGATCTCGGGCCCGGTGAGACGCTCGGATCCCGCGACCGGTCGTGGGGGATCCGGCCGGTCGGTGAACGCGACTCCACCGGCGCTCCCGTCGCGGATCCGCAGTTCTTCTGGTTGTGGGCGCCGCTCAACTTCGACTCGTTCTCCACCCACTTCGACGTCAACGAACTGTACGACGGCCGACGCTGGCACGAGACAGGATTCGTCGCCCCGGTGGCCGGCCCGGAGGGTCCCGTGCCGCCGGAGGCGATGCGGTCCGTCGACTACGACATCGAGTGGCAGCCCGGCACCCGTCGAGCGGCGGCGTTCTCGGTGGAGTTGACCCCGTGGGTGGGTGAGACCACGACGGTGCGTCTCGAGCCGCTGTTCGACTTCCACATGTCGGGGCTCGGCTATCTCCATCCCGAGTGGGGACACGGCAACTGGAAGGGCGAACTGGCGGTGGACGGCGAACGGTGGGCGCTCCCCGTCGACGACCCCGTCGCCGCGCACCACGTGCACATCCAGTCGATCGTGCGCGCCACCACCGCGGGCGGGCTCGGCGACCACGAGGGCGTCGGCGTGCTCGAACAGCTGGCCATCGGCCGCCACGACCCGACCGGCCTGCACGGTCTCTTCGACGGCTTCACCCCCTCCTGAGCGCCCCCGAACGACCCCAAGACCCCGAAAAATGCCCCGTTCGTAGCGGCAGGCGCTACGAAACGGGCATTTTTCGGCACCTGGCGGTCAGGTGTGGCGGATGGTCATGCCGCCGTCGACGGGGATCACGGCGCCGTTCACGAACGATGAGCTCGGCAGGCACAGGTTGAGCGTCATGTGCGCCACCTCCTCGGGGTCGCCGTAGCGGCGCAGCGGCACCCGCCGGCGGGCGTAGGTCGCCTTGGCCTCGGCGTCGATCGACGCCGTCATCGCCGTGTCGATCGGACCCGGGCAGATGCAGTTCACCGTCACGCCGTGGCGGCCGAGCTCCACGGCGAAGCTCTTCGTGATGCCCACCACCCCCGACTTGCTCGCGGCATAGGCCGCCAGGCCGGCGGTGGTGACGATGGCCTCGGTGGAGGCGATGTTCACCACCCGCCCGCCGTCGGACTCCATCAGATGCGGGAGCGCGAGCCTGATGAGGCGGGCCTGCGCGCCGAGGTTCACCTCCATCGTCGAAGCCCAGTTCGACTCGAACTCGTCGGCGGGTTGGAACGCCGAGGTCACCAGCGACACACCGGCGTTGTTCACCAGGATGTCGATGCCGCCCGCCCAATCGGCCGTGTCGGCGACCACCCGGTCGAGCTGCACCGGGTCGGCCACGTCGCATGCGACGCCGAGTGCGGCCTCGTCGCCGTGCACCTCCCGGATCCGCTCGACCGCAGCCGACACACGGTCGCTGCCGAGGTCGGCCACCACCACTCGTGCTCCCTCGTCGGCGAGCAGCTGCGCCGTCGCCCGACCCATCCCGCTGGCCGCCCCGGTGACGACCGCCACGCGCCCGGCCACCGAACGCGACAGCGACGTCAACCGGGTCATGGCCTGATCTCGTAGAAGGAATTCACCGAGTGGTCGATGTCGAGCCGGCGGAAGCGGGTGAAGCCGGCCTGTTCGGCCATCGACCGAGCTCGCGACTCGGGCAGGCCGAGCGTGCCGAGACCGGCCCCGCCCGGCTCGGAGAGCGCCGACGACATGCACGACAGCACACTGATGCCGTACATCAGCGGAGCCATCGGGTTCTTCTCCACGTTCTCGGCGAACGTCTCGCGGCCCTTGATGTCGACGAGCAGCCACACCCCGTCGGGCGCCAGCGCAGCGTGGATGGCGTCGATCATGCCCTGCGGATCGGTCATGTCGTGGATGCAGTCGAACGTGGTCACCAGGTCGACGCTGTGGTCGCCGGGCATCGGTTCGCCCCGCGGGTCGACGAAGCGGACGTTGTCGGCGCCGTCCTCCACCCGGCGGTGCTCGGCACGCTCGAGCGCGTACGTGGAGATGTCGTACCCGACGAACGAACTCGCCGGGAAGGCCTCGGCCATCAGCAACACCGCTCCCCCGGCCCCGCAGCCGACGTCGGCGACACGGATGCCGGAGTCGAGGCGGTCGACCACACCGTCCAGCGCCGGCAACACGGTGGGGATCAGGTGGTGCCGGTTCCACGGTTCGAAGCTGCGCTCGATACCGACGGCGCCCTCGGGCCCGTGGCTGTCGTAGTCGTGCCCCAGACCGGTACGGAAGCTGTCGGGCATCGCTTCCAGCGCCGCCATCGTCTGGGGGAAGCGGTGGAACATCCCCATCCCGAAAGCGGGGTGGTCGGGCGAGGCGAGCACGGCGACGGCCTCCGGCCCGAGGAAGAACCGTTCCTCTCCCTCACCGTCACCCGACCCGGCGTCCTCGCTCGGCAGTTGGACCCCGATCAACTTCGAGGCCGCCTGGTTGTACGCCCACTCCCGCACCCACCGCTCGTCGAGCCCGGCGCGGTCGGCCAGTTCGCCAGTGGTGAGCGGTCCGTCGGCTCCCGCGAGTGCGGCGTACAACCCGAGCTTGTCGCCGAGGTGGATCATCCCCGCCGTGACGGCGCCGCTGAGCTGGGAGAACACCGAGAACGAGAAGAACTTGAGCCGGTCGGGATCGGGATGCACCTCGGTCATGCCGCCGACCGTAGATCGCCGGTCGCGATCCGCGACCACCGGAGCCCCTTCCGGCGCTGCTGGTCAGCGGGTGCGATCGGCGGCGGGGAGATGCTCGAGGTCGCTCAGCTTCGTGAGCGTGAACGTGAAGCCGTCCTCGAGCTCCATCGCCTCGATCCGGCTGACCGAGGTGTGCCCCAGAACGAACCGGTCCCATTCCCATGGAGTGGGCTGCAAGCCGAGCAGATGCCCGATCGTGACCGAGTTGGTGCCCGCGTGGGCCACCAGCGCGATCCGGGCACCCGGCTCGGCGATCCGCCACACCGGCAGCTCCACCTCCGAACGCACCACGCCACGATCCGCGAGGAACGACGACGCCCCGGCGCGGATACGAGCGACGAAGTCACGGATCGATTCACCGCCGTCGAGCCCGTGCCATCGCTCCTCGGCCGGCCGGCCCCGCAGTTCGGCATAGGCCTCGGCCGCTTTCTCCGCCGGCGTGCCGTGCCAGACCGGGTCACGTATCTCCTCCAGCCACGGGTCGACGGCCTCGGGCCGACCGAGCGCCTCCAGCAGCGGCGCGGCGGTCTGCCGGGCGCGCACCAACGGCGACACCAGCACCTCGTCGAACTGCTCTCCCGCCAGCCGATCGGCGAGCCGTTGCGCCTGCTCGTGACCCCGCTCGGTGAGCGGCGGGTTCACGACGTTCAGACCATCTCGGATCCATTGGGGTTCGCCGTGACGGATCAGAACGATCTCCATGGGGTCCGACTGTACGAGACCGGTGGCCGGAATCGCACCGATAGCTTGCGTCGTCGTGACCGCAGCTCGTCCAGGGTGGTATCCCGACCCGACGGGCCGCTACGCCCACCGGTTCCACAACGGCAGTGCGTGGACCGCCGACGTGGCCGACGGCGGCGAACGCTACGTGGATCCGCTGGGCGCCGAGATGCCCCGACCGCGCGACGCCACCACACCCGCAGGCCGGCGCAACGCCCCCGCCACCGCCGCAATGGTGCTCGGCATCATCGCCCTCACGATCGCCTGGCTGCCGTTCCTGGTCGTTCTCGGCGTGCTGTTCGCGATCGCTGCGATCATCCTCGGCGTCCTCGGGCTCCGGCGATCGTCACCGACGGGAACCGGCCGGTCGTTCGCCGTCGTCGGCCTCTCCACCGGCGGCTCGGCGATCGCCGCCGCCGCCATCGGCGTGGTCCTGACGATCGTGGTGGTCGACGCCCTGGACGCCTACCGGAACCCCGCCGAGCACGAGACGGACACGATCGACTGCCGCGTCGACGACGGCACGGCCGTGCTCACGGCGCAACTCACCAACATCGACGACAGAGCCGGTGACTTCGCGGTGCTCGTCTCGTTCACCCGCCCGGGTACCGACAACGCGCACCGCAGCGCCCGGGTGTCGTTGGAGGACGTGGCACCGGGAGCCACCGAACGGTTCGAGGTCCGCCGGGCGGTCACGCTCGACGACGTCGACTGCCTCATCGTCCGGGTCGACGGCCCGCTCCCCTTCGGCATTCCCCTCGACTAGCCCCCACCCGGACCCGATCCGGACGGGCCACCCGCGCTCGCGGTGGAGAGGCTCGTCGCCGAGACCCAGGCGTCGTACAGCGACCGGTAGACGCCGTCGCGAGCGACCAGGTCGTCGTGGTGGCCGTCCTCCACGAGCCGGCCGTGGTCGAGGACGAGGACCCGGTCGGCGCGAGCGGCGGTCGACAGCCGGTGGGCGATGGCGATGGTGGTCCTGGAGACAGCGAGGCGTTCCAGGGCGCGGCCGATCCGCACCTCGGTCAGCGCATCGACCGACGACGTCGCCTCGTCGAGGATCAGGATGTCGGGGTCGGCGAGTCCGGCCCGCAGCAGGGCGACCAGCTGACGCTCACCGGCCGACAGCTGGTCACCCCGCTCGCCCACCTGCGTCGCCATCCCGTCGGACAGCGAGTCCACCCAGTCACGAACACCCAGATCGTCGACGACCCGCTCGACCTCGTCGGCGGACGCTCCTTGCGAGGCGAAGGCGATGTTCGCGCGGATCGTGTCGTCGAACAGGAAGGGCTCCTGCGACACCACCACCAGCCGGCTGCGCAGTTCGTTGCGGGCCACCAGCGTGAGCGGCACGCCACCCAGCTCGACCTCGCCGATCGTGGGGTCGGCGAAACGGGCGATCAACCGGGCCAACGTGGTCTTGCCCGACCCGGTGGCCCCGACCAGCGCCACCTGCTGACCGGCCGGGATGCTCACGTCGACGTGCTTCAGCACCGCCGCGTCCGGTTGGTGGGAGTCCCGGCTGCGGTAGGCGAACGTGACGTCACGCACGTCGATGCGCAGCGTCCCCTCCGGCAGCGGCACCGGATCCGCCGGCTCGGGCGGGCCCACGGGCAGGTCGAGCACCGACAGCACGCGACGCAATCCGGCGACAGCGGTCTGGGTCTGATCGAGCACCTCGGTGATGCCGGCGATCGGTTCGAGGAAGCGGTAGGTGAGGAAGACGAACCCGACGAGGGCGCCCGCCGTGAGTCCGCTGTCGGGGCCGCGCCACACACCGACCCCGACGACCGTCGAGATCGTGAAGACCGAGAACACCTCGCCCGACGGGAACAGGAACGCACCGATCAGCGCGGCACGGATCTGCGCACCCGTCTTGGTGGCGACCGCCTCGTCGACGTCGGCCGCCATGGCCGAGCCGGCCCCGTAGGCGCGGATCGTCGGCGTGCCCGAGACGACCTCGGCCACCGAACCGAGCATCTGGCCGTTGGCATGCCGGGCACGGTCGTAGGCCACCAGCAGACGGGACTGGACGGCACGCAGCACGAACACGAGTGGGAGGGCCACGGCGAACGCCACGAGTGCGAGCACCCAGTCGTAGGCGAGCATCACCGAGGCGACCACCAGCATCAGCGTGCCGTCGATCAACCACGCGAGCCCGCCCCACTGGAAGAACTGGGCGAGCGTCTCGATGTCGCTCGTCACCCGCGCCACCAGACCGCCACGGCGCTCGTCGTTGTGGTCGGCGAGGCTGAGCTGGTGGATGTGGCGGATCAGCCGGACGCGCAGGTCGTGCAGTGCCCGCTCGCTGCGATCGCCGAGACGCACGGCGGCCTGCCGGAAGGCGACACCGGACAGCAGCACGGCGACGGCCCCGATCACTGCCATCTGGACGATCACGTCGAGACGGATCTCTTCCGTGCCGACGATGCCGCGGTCGATGGCCTGCTGGATGAGGATCGGAACCACCACCCGGCCACCTGCGCCCAGCGCGGCGAGCAGCCACGTGACCCCGAGACCCTGGCGGAGGATGGGGGCCGTGTCGAGCCCGCGTCCGATGGTCCGCACGGCGGAGTCGTGGCTCGGAGGTGTGAGCGTGCCGGCGCGGGCGGCCAGGGACGGGTCGACGCTCACGGCATGGCTCCCCGCCCGATCGGACCCGGACCCGGGGTTGCCGCGGCCGGCTCCGACCGGTCGGACTCGAACGCCTCCACCAACTCGCGGTAGCTGGACGTGGTCCGCATCAACGCGTCGTGCGTGCCGTGGGCGGTGACACGCCCCGCCACCACGAACACGACGTCGTCGGCGAGGGCGATCGTCGACGGCCGTGATGCGACCATCAACACCGTCGCCTTGCTCAGCCCCGTGCGCAGGTTGGCGAGCACCGTCGCCTCCGTGGACGGGTCGAGCGCCGACGTCGTGTCGTCCAGCACCAGCACGTCGGGGCGGCGAGCGAGCGCTCGAGCGAGCGCCAGACGTTGACGTTGTCCTCCGCTCAGGCTCACACCGCGTTCACCGACCACGGTGTCGAGCTGCAGCGGCAACCGTTCGACGAAGTCGACGGCCGCAGCCATCCGCAGGGCCTCCCAGAGCTGCTCGTCGGTGTAGTGGCCTCCGATCGAGAGGTTCTCGCGCACCGTGCCCGAGAAGAGGAAGGATTCCTGGAAGACGACCGAACGGGTCCCGGGTGCGAGGCGGATCTCACCGGCGGACGGGGCGAGCAGCCCTGCGACCAGCAGCGCCAGCGTCGACTTGCCGGATCCGGTGGGTCCGACCAGCGCCGTGACACTGCCCGCGGGCAGATACAGGTCGACATCGCGCAGAGTGGGCGGCCCATCGCCCTCGTGCACGAAACCGACGCCGTCGAGTTCGACGCCCAGACCGGGCCGGGCGACACCGATCGACTCGGCCGGGTCGGGTTCGACGGCTTCGTCGACGACGGCACGGATTCGGCGCCAGGCAGCGAGCGACCGTGGCAGCTCCGAGAGTGCGTAACCGATCAGCCGGAGCGGGAAGACGAGCAGCGTGAACAGGAAGATCACGCTGGAGAACTCGCCGACGGTGACGTCGCCGGAGCGCACACGCACGGCACCGATCACGACGAGGCCGATGTTCGTCAGCGACGGGATCACGTCGAGCAGTGCCTCGAACCAGCTGCGCAGACGGATCGCCTGGAAACGGGACACGCGCACCCGGTCGGCGAGCCCCGACAGCCGCTCGGTCTCGCGTTCCTCCGCTCCGTAGGACTTCACCAGCTGCACGCCCTCGAAGCTCTCGTGCACCCCGGCGGAGAACTCGCCGAGCTGCTCCTGGGCACGGGTGAAGTGGGCGGTCACCGAGCGCTCGTACACCACGTTGGTGCCAACCAGCAGCGGGAAGACCACCACGGCCACCAGACCGAGCGGCACGTCGATGATCAGCATCCAGACCGTGGATGCCACGATCATCATCACCGTGCTGCTCGCGAACGGGATGGGCGCGAGCACGCTCACCGACGCCTCGGCGTCGACGCCGGCGCGCGCCACCAGGTCGCCGTCGGCCCGCCGGTGGTGCCAGCTGAGCGGCTGGCGTACGTAGCGGTCGACGACCTGCCCGGTGAGCGACTGGGCGACCTTCCACATGGCGATCGATGCGAACCCTCGCCGGACCACGGTGGCCGCGGCACGCAGGATGCCGATGCCGACGACGAGTCCGACTCCGGTGAGGAACGTGCCCAGCGCGACGTCGCCGTCGTCGAAGCGGGGCAGGATCACCTCGTCGATCACCCAACCGATCGCGAAGCTCGAGGCCACCGTGCACAGGGCGAACACGGCGGCGCCGACGACGGCGATCGAGAACTCGCGGGGCTGCATCCGGATCATCGACCCCAGGAACGACGCGTTCCGGCGCGCCCGCGCCACGGCCCCTGCCGCCTCGCCCGGGCGGTCCTCTCGTGTCGTGTCGGTCACGCCGGGTTTCTACCAGCGCGCGGCCGCCATAACGTCAACGATCGTGAGTTCACCCACACGAACCTCCGCCTCCCCGCCGGCGGCTCCCGGTGGATGGTGGCGCAACTCCGCACTTCGCAAGGTGCTGCTGTTGTCCGGGGTCGCGTTGTTCGCGACCTTCTGGGTCTGGGCGCTGTTCTTCGCGTCGAAGACCGCCGTCAACAAGATCGACGACCGGGCCTGGGCCGAGCGTGCCGAAGCGATCTGCGCCGAGGTGGACGTGCAGCTCGACGCCCTCGAGAGGGAGGCGTCCCCCGACCTCGGCGTGCGCGCCGATCTCGTGGAGGAGTCGACCGATCTGTTGTCGCAGATGCTCGACGACATCACCGCCGTCACGCCGTCGGACGAGAAGGGACGCTCCATCGTGCCCGACTGGGAAGCCGACTATCGCCTGCTGCTCGAGGACCGCTACCGCTACGCCGCTCAGCTGCGCAACGGCGAGGACGTGCCCTTCACCGAGACCGCCGTGCGCGGCGTACCGATCACCGAACGGATCGAGACGTTCGCCGGCGACAACGAGATGCCGAGCTGCGGTCCGCCCCGCGGATCCGTCGTCTGATCCCGGGCCCGCCCCGCGGCGACGTTGCATCCGGTGTCTGACACCGGATGCAACGTGCGCTAGCCGACGGTGGGCACCGACGACACACCAGGGCGTTCGATCGTCTTGATCACGCGGGCAGGCACGCCGGCGGCCACCGAGTTGTCGGGGATCACCCCGGTGACCACGCTGTTCGCGCCGATCACCACGTGACGGCCGATCCGGGCGCCGGGCAACACCACCGTGCCGTGACCCAGCCACGATCCGTCCCCGATCGAGACCGGCCGCTCGGGCATCACCTGCCGGGACACCGGCGCGTCGAGGTCCGTGTAGCCGTGGTTCTGATCGGTGACGTACACGTGGTGCCCGGTCCAGACGTCGTCGCCGATGGTGATCTCGAGGTGTCCGACGATGCCGGTCCCCTTCCCGAACAGGCAGCGGTCGCCCACGCGGATCACGGTGTCGGACACCATCGTCTGCCCCGGAACCATGCCCGCCGACAGCGTGGCCTGCGGCCCGAACATCGTGCCCGAGCCGATGCGGATGTACTGCTCGTTGAACAGTGCGTTCGGCGGGAAGCAGATCACGCTGTCCGGGCCGAGCGCACCGAACCGGCGCCCGCGTCGGGTGTCGGGGCCGATCGCGCCGAGTTCGACGGCGGCTTCCCAACCCCGGATGACGAGTTCGCCGGCCGCACGCTTGAGCGCCGTCTTGGTTCGTTGCCGTCGAGTGGCCGGCACGGGCGGACGTTCGAGCACGGCCGACCACGCTACTGCGCGAGCACCCGATGGGCGATGCCTGCGCTATAGGGTGCCGACGATGACGGTGCTCGGGTCGATCACCGACGTGACAGGCGTCGAGGTGGGACATCATCAGCGCACCGGTCGCGGCTGGCAGACCGGCACGACGGTGGTCCTCGTCTCGGGCGGTGCCACGCCGGGGGTCGCCGTGCGCGGCGGCGGCCCGGGCACCCGGGAGACCGATGCGCTGGCGCCCGAGAACCTGGTGGAGCGCATCCACGCCGTCTGCCTCACCGGCGGGAGCGCCTTCGGGCTGGCAGCGGCCGACGGAGTGATGGAGGTGCTCGAGGAACGTGGTCTCGGTGTGGCGATCGGTGGATCCGTCCCGGGCACCGTGCCCGTCGTGCCCGCTGCCGTGATCTTCGACCTCGGCCGGGGAGGCCGGTTCTCCCACCGCCCCGACGCGGCCTTCGGACGACGGGCGACGCAGACGGCCACGTCGACCCTGTCCCGGTGGGGGTCGGTCGGTGCCGGCACCGGAGCTCGTGCGGGCTTGCTCCAAGGCGGCGTCGGCACAGCGAGCGTCACGGTGAGACTCCCGCCCGGCGACTCCGGCGACTCCGGCGACCCGGATCCGGAACCCCTCGCGTGCACGGTCGGCGCACTGGCCGTCGTGAACGCCAACGGATCGGTGTTCGACCCTTCCACGGGCGCGCTCTGGGAACATCGCAGCGCGGGACTCTCCTGCCCGTCGGCGGCCGAGGCCCGGCACCTGCGCGACCTGCCTTCCACCCCGGTGGCCCTGAACACCACGATCGGGGTCGTCGCCACCGATGCGTCACTCACCAAGTCCGAGGTCGGCAAGCTCGCGTCGGTGGCGCACGACGGTCTCGCCCGTGCGATCCGACCCGCCCACTCGATGGTCGACGGCGACACGGTGTTCGGGCTCTCGACCGGACATGTCGACATCGGCACCGGGCCCACCACGCTCCGCGAGCCCGGCTCCCGACACCACGCGCTCGACGCCGTGCTGCACGCAGCCGCTGACGCGTTCGCCTCCGCCTGCGTCCACGCCGTCCTCGCTGCCACGGCGATCGGCGACGTCCCCGCCTATCTCGACGTGTGCCCGTCGGCAGCGCGCTCGCGGGCCGGGAGGAGACCATGGAGGTGACCCGGGTCCTCACCGACCCGACCGGGATGCGGCAGTGGTCCACGGGCGTCGCCCGACAGGGGCGCACGATCGGTTTCGTCCCCACGATGGGCGCCCTCCACGACGGCCACCTGGCCCTGGTCGAGGCCGCCGGCTCGCATGCCGACGCCGTCGTGGTGTCGGTCTTCGTCAATCAGCTCCAGTTCGACCAACGGGTCGACTTCGATGCGTACCCGCGACCGATCGACGAGGACGTCGACCACTGCCGTCACGCCGGCGTCGAGGCGGTCTACGCGCCGACCGCCGCCGCCATGTATCCCCCCGGCTTCGACACCCGCGTCGTCCCGGGCACGTTGGCGGATCGCCTGGAAGGGGCCGCACGGCCCGGCCACTTCGACGGCGTCGCCACCGTCGTCACGAAGCTCTTCGCAGCGGTACGGCCCGACGTCGCGGTCTTCGGGGAGAAGGACTACCAGCAACTCGCGCTCGTGCGGCGTCTCGCCGCCGACCTCGACCTGGGCGTGCAGATCGTGTCGGTTCCCACCGTTCGCGACGCAGACGGCCTGGCGCTCTCCAGCCGCAACCGACTCCTCGACGGCCCCCAACGGCTGGCCGCCCGGTGCGTTCCCCGTGCGTTGGCTGCGGTGACCCGAGCGATCCGGCAGGGCGTCGACTCTCCGCGCGCTGCTCTCGATCACGGGTTCGCCGTCGTGGCCGCCGAACCGGCCGCGCGGCTCGACTACCTCGAACTCGTCGACGCAGCCACGTTCGGACCCGCCCGCGAGCTCCGACCCGGCAGCGTCCGGCTGGTCACGGCAGTGCGGGTCGGCGAGATCCGGCTGATCGACAACGTCGATCCGTTCGACCCGCCGCCCCTGATCGAGCAGATCGACGTCTGACCCGGTCGCCCCGGCACGGTCCACCTGCAGGGTGGAGTGTCAGCCGAGATCGTCGGCGACACCGGTGAGGACGATCACGAGCACCACCCCGTTGAACAGCGCATGTGCCACCACCACCGGACCGATCCGTCGCAGGAGATGCGCAGCGACCCCGAACGCCATCCCGACACCCGCCAGGACGAGCACCAGGCCCACGTTGCCGACCCCCCGTACGGGGTCGGCGTGGGCGGCGCCGAAGAGCACCGCCTGCACCACGAGCGCGACGCCGATGGGAAGTCGACTGTGGAGGCCGCGGAGCACCATGCCGCGGAACACCATCTCCTCCACCAGCGGGGCGGCGATCACAGCGGTCACCACCAGGGAGACGACGTAGGTCCGGTCGGCCTGCAGTTCGGAGATGCCCTCGGTGTTGTTCGAGATCGGCACGTCGAGTGCGAGCACGATGGCAGCCATCGCCAGCTGGGTGAGGATCGCCCCGAACCACACCACGGGCCCCCAGGCGAGATCGGACCAGCGGGGCCGGAAGCCCACGTCGCGCAGCACCCGACCGCTGCCCCAGCGGACACTGGCGTACCGGCACCACAGCAGCGGCGGCCCGTAGCCCGTCACACCGAGCAACACCACGTACACCACCAGTGGCCACTGCACGTCCACCAAGAGGTCGAGCAGCAACTTGGAGGCGAGCAACGACGCCGTGAGCACGATGATCGCTCCGACTGCCGCCGGGAGCGGCAACGTCGTCGCCGGCTCCCGTTCCACGAACTGCGGACGGGGAGCCGCCGCGCGTCGAGGTGGCGGCCAGGCTGCGGGCGCAGGTGGTGGAAGCTGATTCATGCCTGCCCACCAGCGTAGGGACAGGGTCCCGGCGCCGGGCACCGACAGGCCCGCAGCAACGGGATCGGGCAGAACGTCAAGAATTCGGAAAGCGGAGACGGACCGCTTCAGCTCGACGATCCGCACGACGATGAACGAAAGGTGAAACCCGCCCGACTGGCCATCGCCGTTGCCACCGTGGTCGCCTCGACCGTGACCTGGGTCGCCGCCGCGTCACCGGTCGGTCACGCCGTCGGACCGGAGGACTGGCTCGGCACGATCAACACCTATCGCGCCCAGTCCGGGCTGGCCCCGGTGACCGAGAACGGGAGCTGGTCGGCCGGCAGCCGGGCCCACTCGTGCTGGATGCTCCTGAACGGCATCGCCCACGACGAGCAACCCGGCACAGCCGGCTACAGCACTGCGGGCGACCAGGCCGGCAACAGCGGCAACGTCGCCGTGTCGAGCAGCGCAGCGGCAACGGCCCGCAGCCACATCGATCTCTGGATGACGGGACCGTTCCACGCGATCGGCGTGCTGCGGCCCGAACTCCGTCAGGCCGGGTTCGGCCTCTGCGAGAGCCCGCCCGACCCGACGGCCACCAGATGGCGCTCGGCAGCCACGCTCGACGTGATCCGGGGGCTCGACGTGAGCGCACCGGCAGCGACGGCGCCGGTCGTGTTCCCGGGCAACGGCGCCACGACCAGCCTCACGAGGTTCGTGGCCGAATCGCCCGACCCGCGCACGTTCTGCGGCTGGAGTGGACGCACCGTGGGGCTTCCCCTGATCGCCCTCATGCCCGGCGACGTCTCCTCCGCAACGGCCACTCTGACGGGGCCCAACGGTCCCGTGCCCACCTGCGTGCTGCACCGGCAGAACACGTCCGGCGTCGCCAGTTCGATCCTCGCCGGTGACAACGCCGTCGTGATCGTGCCCGACGCGCCGCTGGTGACGGGCACCTACAAGGTGTCCGTCGGGTCCACCGGCGGCAACACCGCATGGTCGTTCGAGGTCGACCCCACGGCGCCGCTGACGGCCACCCTCGCCGCACCCGAATCGACCAAGGTGGTCGGAGACGCTGCCGGTTTCGAGCCGATCTCCCAGTTCCGTTTCGCCGACTCCCGCCAGGGAAAGGCACTGAACCGACTCCGGGCGAACCGCCAGGTGCGCATCAAGATCGCCGGCCGACAGGGGCTCCCGGCCGACATCACCGCGGTCAGCGCCAACTTCACCGTCGTCCGTCCCGACGGCTCCGGATACCTCACCGCGTCGAACTGTTCGGCGGGCAAGGGCACGGTGTCGACGCTCAACTATGCGCCGGGCGAGACGATGGCGAACCAGGCGTTGATCCCCCTCGACGACGGCCATCTCTGTCTGTACTCGCTCCGCAACACCGAGGTCGTCATCGACGTCAACGGCTACGTGTCACCGGGCGCCTCCCAGGAGTTCATGCCGGTCCTGCCCAAGCGGATCCTCGATTCACGCAAGGTGCGGCCGCTCACACCGGGCACCGTGACCACCCTGCGGGTCGAGGGCGGCTCGAGCCCCGTCCCGACGACGGCGACCGCCGTCGCGGTGAACCTCACCGGCGTCTCGGCCCAGACCAACGGCTGGATTCGCGCCTACCCGTGCGACCGGAAGGAGCCGGGCGTCTCCTCGGTCAATCCCCGCTTCCTCAAGAACAGGGCGAACTCGGCGATCGTGCCCACCTCGGCGACGGGCACCATCTGCCTCACGAGCAACGTCAGGACCCACGTGGTCGTCGATGTCACCGGTTGGTTCGGTCCGACCGAGCAGCGCGAGTTCGTGCCGCTCGACGGCATCCGGATGGCCGACACGCGATCGTTGCACGCCGATCTCAACCCCCGCCGCAACGGACGCCAGCTCACTGCGGGCACGGTCCTGAAGGTGCCGGTGGCGGGAGTACGCGGTGTCCCGGCGACGGCACGAGCCGCCTCCGTGAACCTCGTCGCCGTGGGATCCCTCGATCGCGGCTGGGTGCGTGTCGTGCCCTGCGGCACGACGTCGAGCGTCTCGAACCTCAACTACTCGAGCCCGTCGGCCATCGCCAACGGTGCGAACGTCAAACTGTCGTCGGACGGAGCGATCTGCGTGACCACGAACCGGTCGACACACGTGATCATCGACATCACCGGCGTCTGGGTCTGATCAGCGACGCACCGACCGGTCGGCGATCTCGGCGCGGTACCTCACGGTGTGCACGCTGTCGCCCGACAGGATCGCACCTCGCCCGAGCGCCCGTCCGTGCTGCCAGTTCGACAGGCCGAGCTCGGGTGCGTCGAGGGCGTACTGACCGTCGACCCAGCGCGTGAAGCCGTTGCCCACGAACGGCGCGTCGACGGCGTCGTAGAACCGGGCGTGCTCGTCGGGATCCGAGCTGATCAGCGAGGCGACGAAACGGGGGCTGTACCGGTTGCACAGCGACACGGCCTCGTCGACCTCGTCGACGACCACGAGCGTGATCTCCGGGGAGTCCTCCCACTCCCACTCCGTCGCCAGCTCCGTCTCCGCCACGACATCGGCATGGGCCTCTGTGCGCTCACCCCCGGCCCGACGCACCGTGATGTGGCGCTCGAACCGCTCCGAGGGAACGTAGCCCTCGCTCCCGGCGACCACGTGGAGTCGAGCCGGCACGCCACGCTCCGAGGCGGCGTCGTCGGCGGCGGCGAGCACCGCGGGCAGCAGGTCCTCGGCTCGTGACCGGGTGACCGCACACACGTTGAGTGTGTTGCACACCTTGCGGTCGAGTGAATGGACGACCGCGGCGCGCACGTCGCCCGGGTCGGCGTGCTCGCCGGTGACGATCCAGGCACCACCGGTGCCATGGAGGCTCACCGGGATGCCGTGTTGTGACGCCACCGCACCGAGCTCGGCCACGGCCGGCCCGGAGCCGCGGGCGACGGCCAACGCCAGCCGGTCGTCACTGAACAGTGCGTGGCCCGCTGCATGGGTGGGCGAGTCGACCAGCTGCACGGCCCCGACGGGCAGACCGGAGGCGGCAAGTGCGGGTTCCAGCGCCTCGGCGACGATCGCACGAGCCGTCCCCAGCGCATCCGACCCGATCCGGAACACCACGGCATTGCCCGTCCGCAGGACGCCGCAGGCGTCGGCGAACACGTTCGGTCGCCCCTCGAACACGAAGCCCGTCACCCCGAGCGGCGCCCGGTGGGTCTCGACCGACCAGCCGTCGTGTCGGATCCGTTCGATCACGCCGCCCCGACGGCTGTCGGAGTCGCTCCACGAGCGCAGCCCCGAGATCATCCCGCTGCGCATGCGCTCGTCGAGCACGAGCCGGGTGGTGGATCGCCCGCGCTCGGCGGCTCGGGCGACATCCGCGGCATTCGCGGCAGCAATCGCGGCGACGACGCCGTCGTCCGCGAGACCGTCGGCGAACCGGTCGAAGAAATCCGAGATCTGGTCGTCGGTGCAGCGTGCGAGCCGGGCGAATCCGTCGACGGCGGCCGTCACGGCACGGTCGACGATCCCGTACTCGTTCGACGGGATGTGCAGCAGAGCGCCGGTCGACTGCACGACCACCAGGCGGTCACCGGCCACGAAGGAATCGGCGAGGTCGGCCGGCACCCTGGTGACCCGGTCGCCACCGAAGACGATCTCCTGCCCCGCACGCAGCGCGTCGAGGGGTGCGATCCGAGGTGCCGCCGACATGGTCAGTAGCGTAGGGGTGTGACCGCCACGCCGACTCCCCCATCCGCCGGCCCGCTCTACTTCCGTCAACTCCTGTCGGGCCGCGACTTCGCCGTCGGTGACCCGCTCGCGTCGCAGATGGTGAACTTCGTCTACGCCGTCGGGGATCGCCGCACCGGCGAGTGTGTCCTGGTGGATCCCGCCTACGCAGTGCGCGAACTGGTCGAACTGGTCGGCGCCGACGGCATGAGCGTGTCGGGTGTCCTCGCCACGCACTACCACCCCGACCACGTGGGCGGGTCGATGATGGGCCACTCGATCGAGGGGATCGCCGAGCTGCTCCACCACGTCGACTGCCCGATCCACGTGCACCGCGACGAGACCGAGTGGGTGCGTACCACCACCTCGGTCACCGACGACCATCTGGTGGGCCACGAGTCGGGCGACGTGGTGACGGTGGGCGGTGTGGAGATCACGCTCGTACACACGCCCGGACACACGCCCGGCAGCCAGTGCTTCTTCGTGGACGACCGTCTCATCGCTGGAGACACGCTGTTCCTGGAGGGATGCGGCCGCACGGATCTCCCCGGCTCGGATCCGGCGAAGATGGCCGAGAGCTTGCAGCGCCTCGGTGAGGTACCAGACTCGACGATCCTGTTCCCCGGGCACCGCTACTCGGTCGCCGGCAGCGCCACGATGGACGTCGTCAAGGAGACCAACTTCGTCTTCGCCTGACATCCACCGTTCGTCAGGGGTCAGACCCCGAACGAACGACGTCGATGTCGGCGAGTGGCGGACCGTTCGGGTGGGGTCTGACCCCTGACGAACGCCCCGCTCAGCAGTCGGGCTTGGCCGGGATGATGATCGTCTGGCCCGGCACGAACTGGCCGTAGGCGGGGTTGCCGGTGTTGGCGGCGTCGAGCGCTTCGATGGTCACGTCGTACTGGTCGGCGATGCCGAGCGGGAAGTCACCTGCGACCACCGTGTGCTCGCCTTCGCCGCAGCTGTCACCGGCATCGGGGATCGTGGCGGCACTTCCCTCATCACCGCCGGCCGAGTCGGACTCGCCGGTGTCGTCGGAATCGTCGGCACCGGCACCCACCGATGCGGCCGTCGTGCCGCCGGGCGGGATCTTGATGGTGTTGCCGACGAAGAACGGTGCTTCCGCCGCACTCGGCCACTCGTTGTAGGCGACGAGGTCGTCGAGCGACACGCCGAACTGCTGGGCCACCCCGAGTGGGTAGTCGCCGGCCTGGATCACGTACTCCTGCTCGGTGGAGACGACGGCGTCATCGACCTGGACCTCGGGTTCGGTGGTGGCCGGCGGCCGCACCACGAATGCGGTGGAGCCCTCGCTGAGCTCGATGGTGGACACCGTGGCAGCCCCGTCGGCGCTCCCGCACGATGCGAGTACGAACGCGCCGAGGAGCGCAGGGGCGGCAATGACGCCGACGCGGCGCGCGCTGAACGAAAGCATGGCCGACAGCGTACGCGCCCATAGCACACTCGGGGTGTCAGGTCGATGTGACCGGCGTTACGTCGCCGGTGGATGTCCGTCGCTCAGACGAGAGGACGCTCGGTGGGCGGGATCGGGAACGGCAACCGGGTCTCGCCCATCAGGTAGCCGTCGACGCCGGCGGCGCACGCGCGGCCCTCGGCGATCGCCCACACGATGAGGCTCTGCCCACGTCCCATGTCGCCGGCCACGAACAGCCCGTGCTGGTTGGTCATGTAGCGGCCGTCGCGGGCGACGTTGCCCCGCGGGTCGTAGTCCAACTCCAGCGCATCGAGCCACGCCCCCTTCTCCGGACCGACGAACCCCAACGCGAGGAACACGAAGTCGGCGGGGATCTCGTGATCGGTGCCCTCGACCTTCACGAAGGCACCGTCGACCAGTTCGACCTCGTGGAGACGCAGCGCCTTCACCCGACCACTCCCGTCGTCGATGAACTGCTCGGTGTTCACCGAGTACAGCCGTTCACCACCCTCGGCGTGAGCCGACGTGACCTTGTACACCATGGCGTACTGGGGCCAGGGATTGTTCGGCCCCCGCTGCTCGGGCGGCTTGGGCAGGATCTCCAGCTGGGTGACCGAGGCAGCTCCCTGCCGATGGGCCGTACCGAGGCAGTCGGCGCCGGTGTCGCCACCGCCGATGATCACCACGTGCTTGCCGTGCACGTCGATGGGCGACTGCTCGATGTCGCCGAGCTGCACCCGATTGGCGTACGGCAGGTACTCCATCGCCTGATGAACGCCGCCGAGCTCGCGTCCGGGAATCGGCAGGTCGCGCCACTGAGTGGCCCCGCAGGCCAGCACGACGGCGTCGTGCGAGGCCCGCAGCACCTCGATGTCGACGTTCTCGCCCACGACGGCGTTCGTGCGGAACTCGGTTCCCTCGGCCTCCATCTGGGCCACACGGCGGTCGATGTGGCGCTTCTCCATCTTGAACTCGGGGATGCCGTACCGCAGGAGACCTCCGATGCGGTCGGAGCGCTCGAGCACGACCACCTCGTGACCCGCCCGGGTGAGCTGCTGCGCTGCAGCGAGCCCGGCGGGACCGGATCCGATCACGACCACCCGCTTGCCGGTCCGGACCGACGGTACCTGGGGCGTCACCCAGCCCTCGTCCCAGGCGCGGTCGATGATCTCGACCTCCACCTGCTTGATGCTGACGGGATCCTGGTTGATCCCGAGCACGCATGACGACTCGCACGGGGCCGGGCACAACCGGCCCGTGAACTCGGGGAAGTTGTTGGTGGCGTGCAGCCGCTCGATCGCATCCTGCCAGTGGTTGCGGTAGACGAGATCGTTCCAGTCGGGAATCAGGTTCCCCAGTGGACAGCCGTTGTTGCAGAACGGGATGCCGCAGTCCATGCAGCGGCCCGCCTGGTGGCGCAAGGCCTCGGCGTCGAAGTCCTCGTACACCTCGTTCCAGTCGCGCAGACGCACCGGCACCGGGCGCATCTCCGGCACCTCGCGCTGCCACTTCAGAAAGCCCGTCGGTTCACCCATCTGACTGTCCTCCTCGTCGGCCCTTCGGTTCTCCTCGATCGAACTGCGGCTCGTCGCTGGCGCTTCCCTCGCCGCCGCACCATGCATCGCGACGCATCACGATCGCTCCTGTCTCGTCGGCCCTGCGGCTCTGCTCGTCGGCGTTGCTGATCATGTGCGGGCGGCTTCCATGATCTTCTCGACGGTGGCGTCCTCGTCGAGGCCGGCGGCCCGGGACTGTTCGATCACCGTGAGCACCCGCTTGTAGTCGGTCGGCATCACCTTGCGGAACGCGCCGAGCTGCGTCTCCCAGTCGTCGAGAATGCCTGCGGCAACCGTCGATCCCGTGAGATCGCGATGACGCGTGATCGTCTCTCTCAGGAAGTCGTGGTCGCCGGCCGTGAGATCCTCCAGCGCCACCATCTCGTAGTTCACCTTGGCCGCGAACACCTCGTCGGGGTCGTGGATGTACGCGATCCCGCCCGACATGCCGGCACCGAAGTTGCGTCCGGTGGGACCGAGCACCACGACACGTCCGCCGGTCATGTACTCGCAACCGTGATCGCCGACGCCCTCGCTCACTGCCGTGGCGCCCGAGTTGCGCACGCAGAACCGTTCACCCACGATGCCGCGCAGGAAGATCTCCCCACCGGTGGCTCCGTAGGCGATGACGTTGCCGGCGATGATCTGCTCCTCGGCCGCGAACGGGGCGAACGGATGGGGGTGCACGATGATGCGGCCGCCCGACAGGCCCTTGCCGACGTAGTCGTTGGCGTCACCCACCAGGCGGATCTGGATGCCTGCGGGAACGAAGGCCCCGAGGCTCTGGCCGGCCGAACCGGTGAGCGTGATGTCGATCGTGCCGTCGGGCAGACCGGCGCCCTTCCACTTCTTGGTGACCTCGTGGCCGAGGAGCGTGCCGACCGTGCGGTGAACGTTGCGGACAGCAAGGTCGATCGACACCTGGTGGCCGTCCTGGATCGCCGGCTGGGCGAGTCGGATCAGCTGCTGGTCGAGCGCCTCGTCGAGGCCGTGATCCTGCCCGACCGACTGCACCATCGTCTGGTGGTACGGGTTCTGTGGGACGGCCAGGATCGGGCTGATGTCGAGGCCCGATGCCTTCCAGTGGTGGACGGCCCGGCGGGTGTCGAGCGCCTCGACGTGACCGATCATCTCGTCCATCGTGCGGAACCCGAGCTGCGCCATGAGTTCGCGCACCTCCTCGGCGATGTACTCGAAGAACGTCTCGACGAACTCGGGCGTGCCGCTGAAGCGGGCGCGGAGTTCGGGGTTCTGGGTGGCGATCCCGACGGGGCACGTGTCGAGGTGGCACACGCGCATCATGATGCAGCCCGACACCACCAACGGGGCGGTGGCGAAGCCGTACTCCTCGGCACCGAGCAGTGCCGCGATCACCACGTCACGACCGGTCTTCATCTGGCCGTCGGTCTGCACCACGATGCGGTCGCGCAGGCCGTTGAGCATCAGCGTCTGCTGGGTCTCGGCGAGACCGAGCTCCCACGGACCACCGGCGTGCTTCAGCGAGGTGAGCGGGCTGGCACCGGTGCCGCCGTCGTGTCCGGAGATCAGCACGACGTCGGCCTTTGCCTTGGACACCCCGGCTGCCACGGTGCCCACACCGGTCTCGGCGACGAGCTTCACGTGGATCCGGGCCTCGGGATTGGCGTTCTTGAGGTCGTGGATGAGCTGCTTGAGGTCCTCGATCGAGTAGATGTCGTGGTGCGGGGGCGGGCTGATGAGCCCCACGCCCGGCGTGGAGTGCCGTGTGGCGGCGATCCACGGGTACACCTTGTGGCCGGGGAGCTGGCCACCCTCGCCGGGCTTGGCGCCCTGAGCCATCTTGATCTGGATGTCGTCGGAGTTGGTGAGGTACTCCGACGTCACGCCGAACCGGCCCGACGCCACCTGCTTGATCGACGAGCGCCGCTCGGGGTCGTACAGCCGGTCGACGTCCTCGCCGCCCTCGCCGGTGTTCGACTTGGCTCCCAGACGGTTCATGGCGACGGCCAACGTCTCGTGGGCCTCGGCCGAGATCGATCCGTAGCTCATCGCCCCGGTGGAGAAGCGCTTCACGATCGCGCTCACCGGTTCCACCTCGTCGAGCGGTATGGCGGGCCGGTCGTCACGGAACTCGAAGAGCCCGCGCAGGGTCATCAGCTTCTGCGACTGGTCGTCGACCTTGGTGGTGTACTCCTTGAAGATGTCGTAGCGCTTCGAACGGGCGGCGTGCTGCAGCTTGAACACGGTCTCCGGGTTGAAGAGGTGCACCTCGCCTTCGCGGAGCCACTGGTACTCGCCGCCGAGTTCGAGCTTGCGGTGGGCGCGGTCCTCCGGCCGGCTGGGGTTGGCCATCGCGTGCCGGGCGGCGACCTCGGCGGCGATCTGGTCGAGACCGATGCCGCCGAGTTGGGAGATCGTGCCGGTGAAGTAGCGGTCGACGACCTCCGCTCCGAGACCGATCGCCTCGAAGATCTGGGCGCCCGTGTACGACGCCACCGTCGACACCCCCATCTTCGACATCACCTTCAGCACGCCCTTGCCGCAGGCCTTGATGTAGTTCTTCACGGCGAGGTGCGGGTCCATGCCACCGAGGCCGTGCATGTCCTCGGCGATCAGGTCCTCGATCGACTCGAACGCCAGGTACGGGTTGATCGCACCTGCGCCGAAGCCGATCAGCAACGCCATGTGGTGCACCTCGCGGGCGTCGCCGGCCTCCACGACGAGGCCCGCCATCGTGCGCTGCTTGGTGCGCACCAGATGATGGTGGACTGCCGCGGTGAGCAGCAGCGACGGGATCGGGGCGTCCACACTGTCGGCGTTGCGATCGGAGAGCACGATGATCCGCGCCCCGTCCTCGATTGCCGTCGAGGCCTCCTCGCACACCCGGTCGAGCGCGGCGCCGAGGCCGCTGCCTCCGTCGGCGACGCGGTAGAGGCCCGACAACACCTTGGCCCGGAGGCCGGGATGGTCTCCGTCGTCGTTGATGTGGATGATCTTGGCCAGTTCGTCGTTGTCGATGATCGGGAACGGCAGTGCCAGCTGCCGGCAGCTCTCGGGGCCGGGGTCGAGCAGGTTGGCCTCCGGCCCGACCGACGACGACACGGCCGTCACGACTTCTTCGCGGATGGCGTCGAGCGGCGGGTTGGTGACCTGGGCGAACAGCTGCTTGAAGTAGTCGAACAGCAGGCGCGGCCGCTCCGACAACACAGCCAGCGGGGTGTCGGTGCCCATGGATCCGAGCGCTTCCATGCCTCGTGCGGCCATGGGCGAGATGAGGATCTTGAGCTCTTCGTGCGTGTAGCCGAACATCTGCTGGCGACGCAGCACGCTGTCGTGGCTGAACACGATGTGTTCCCGGTCGGGCAGCTCGGGCAGGTCGATCATGCCCGCGTCCAGCCACTCGCGGTAGGGATGCAGCGCAGCCAGTTCGGACTTGATCTCGTCGTCGCTGACGATGCGACCCTGGGTGGTGTCGATCAGGAACATCCTGCCGGGTTGGAGACGGCCCTTGGCCACCACCTTGGACGGGTCGACGTCGATCACTCCGACCTCGGAGGCCATGACCACGAGGTCGTCGTTGGTGACCCAGTACCGGCTGGGGCGCAGGCCGTTGCGGTCGAGCACGGCGCCGATCACTTCGCCGTCGGTGAACGCCACGCTGGCGGGCCCGTCCCAGGGCTCCATCATCGCCGCGTGGAAGCGGTAGAAGTCGCGCTGCTCCTGCGACATCGTCTCGTGGTTCTCCCACGCCTCGGGGATCATCATCAGCACGGCGTGGTGCAGTGGATAACCGCCGAGATGGAGCAGTTCGAGCACCTCGTCGAAGCGCGCCGTGTCGGACGAGCCGGGTGTGCAGATCGGAAAGGCGCGCTCGATCCCGGGCAGTGCGTCACTGCGGAGCATCGCCTCGCGGGCACGCATCCAGTTCTGGTTCCCCTGCACGGTGTTGATCTCGCCGTTGTGGGCCACGAACCGGTACGGGTGCGCCAGCGGCCACGACGGGAACGTGTTGGTGGAGAACCGGGAGTGCACCAGCAGCAGTGCCGACTCGATGCGCGGATCGGTGAGATCGGGGAAGAACTCGCTGAGCTGGGGCGTCGTGAGCATGCCCTTGTAGACCACGGTGCGCGACGACAGCGAGCCGAAGTAGGTGTCGAGTTCCCCGACGAGCTCGCGCCGGCTGCGCTTGCGGGCGACGAATGCCTTGCGGTCGAGATCGATGCCGGTGGCTCCACCCGGATCGCTCACGAAGAGCTGCTTGAAGGTCGGCATGGCGCGCCGCGCCGTGGCACCGAGGCAGTCGGGCATCGTCGGCAGGTCACGCCAGCCCAGCACCTGGAGACCGACCTCGTCGACCGTGGCGTCGATGGCGGACATGGCCTTCTCGCACGCCACGGGATCGGCCGGGAGGAAGGCGATGCCGGTGGCGTACGCTCCCGCAGCAGGCAGATCGAAGTCGGTCACCTCCTGGTAGAGGCGGTCGGGCACCTGCAGGAGGATCCCGGCTCCGTCGCCCGTGTCGGGCTCGGCGCCGGTGGCGCCGCGATGCTCGAGATTGGTGAGCGCCTTCAGGCCCGTCACCACGAGTTCGTTCGAACGGATGCCCTTCATGTTGGCGACGAACGACACGCCACAGGCGTCGTGTTCGTTCCGGGGGTCGTACAGGCCGATGGGGCCCGGAGGCTGCTGCATCATCACATCCACGAGTCTCGAAGTTGCACAGGTCCCGTGACGGGCCGGTCGCCGATGCCGGTCGACGATGACGGCCCGAGCGGTCGACGGTGACCTGCTCACACGGATGCCCGAGACGACGCTGGCTCGAGGCGGGGGAACGACCATCATAGGCGGTTCCCCGCCCGCACGAAAGATCGTTCGTTCGTGATCGCCCGCCGTCAGCCCACCAGGTCGACACGTCGCAGGTGATCGAGCGCCACGTCCTCGATGGGCTCCCCTGCGGCGACGCGCCGGTTGAGTTCGATCATGCGGGCCTGCGTCAGCGGGGCCAGTACGGCCTCGGCGAGACGCTCGAACGTGTCGGGAGCACGCTCGTAGACGTCCTCGCGTACCGTGAGCGAGGCGTTGTACGTGAAGAACACTCCCGGATCGGCCACCAGAGTCAGCTCGAACTCGTCGATGAGGCCCGAGGTGGTGAACACCTCGCCCACGTCGCAACGGCCCACGAAGAGCGCCCTGGCGATGTCGGCAGCACGATCGAACAGCACCAGCTGGTCGGCGGGGACGGTGAAGCCCGTCAGCTCCTCGAACCGCCACAGGCCGTCGGGCCGGTCGCGGAACTCGGGCGCGACGCACACGCGTGCACCGCTCTCCTCGTCGAGGTACTCCGCCAACGACTGCAGATCGAACGCGTCCACTCGGTAGCGGTCGGCCCGGGTGTCGGCGGCCAGCTCCGGGCTCAACGCGAAGCCGTAGGTGTTGTCGAACGGTGCCCGCCCGAGCCAGACCACGCCGTTGGCGGCGTCGAGATCGGCGACTGCCGCGGTGAGGTCCGCGGGATCCTCCGGCGGAGGATCCGTGCGCCCGAGGAGTTCCACCCAGCCCGTGGTGTTGTACTCCACGTAGGCGTCGATCTCGTCGGCGAGCAATGCGGCTCGCGTGGCCGCGGTGTCACCCGTACCGGTGGCGTCGACCACGTCGGCGCCGGTGGCCTCGAACGCCTGCACGAACATCGCCCCCAGCAGCTGCTGTTCCGGGAACTCCTTCGAACCCACCACCACCTCGACACCGGCGAGCGGGGCGTCGGAAACCGGCGCGTCGTCGCAGGCGGCTGCCGCCAGCACCAGTGCGGACGCGAGTGCGAGACCCCGGCGCATCACTCCTGCAGGTCCTGCCGATGGCCACGAGCGCGTCGCGCCTCGTACTCGGCCTGCTGCCGAGCGGCCGTCTTCGCCAGCTCCTCGAGCTCGGCGTCATGCTCAGCAACGGCCTCGGCACGGAGGCGCTCCCCCTCCGTGGTGGCCATCGATGCGCCGGGGGGAGCCGGTCGGCCGGCCTCGATGAACAGCATCTCGTGGCCGAACGCCCGCTTCATGCTGTAGATCGACACCAGAAGCACGCAGGCGAACAACAGCCCGCTGGCGACCGCCGCCGATTGCAACGCCAGGAGGCCGCCGCCGAGGAGCAGCACCGAGGCGATCGCTCCCTGCATCGCCGCCCAGAACACGCGCTGCGGCACCGGGGAGTCCAGCTTGCCACCCGAGGTGAGGTGGTCGACGACCAACGACCCCGAGTCCGACGACGTCACGAAGAACGACATCACCAACACGATGCCGACGAGCGACGTCACGAACGTCAGCGGGAACGCCTCGAGCAGATCGAACAGCGCCGTGGCCACGTTGTCCTCGACGGCCGATGCCACGTCGCGGATGCCTTCCGTCTGCACGTACAGCGCCGACCCACCGAACACCGACATCCAGCCGAACGTCAGCAACGACGGCACCAACACGACTCCGATCACGAATTCGCGGATGGTTCGGCCCTTCGACACCCGGGCGATGAACATGCCCACGAACGGCGCCCACGAGATCCACCAACCCCAGTAGAAGATCGTCCAGCCGCTCTGCCAGTCGCCACCGGCGATGGTCTCCGTCCAGAGGCTCAACGACGGAAGGGTCTGGACGTAGGCCCCGGTCGACTCGACGAGGCTGCCGACGATGAACAGGGTCGGGCCCACCGCGGCGACGAAGAGGAAGAACACCACGGCGAGGTTGAGATTGAGCTGGCTGACGCGTTTGACCCCACCGTCGAGCCCGGCCACCACCGACAACGTCGCCAGCGCGGTGATCGCCGCGATCAGCACCACCTGGAACCAGGTCGTGTCGGGCGTCCCGAACAGCACCTCGGCGCCGGCGGACACCTGCTGCACACCGAAGCCGAGCGACGTGGCCAGGCCGAACAGGGTGGCGATGACCGCCACGGTGTCGATCAGATTGCCCCAGAAGCCGTAGATCCGCTCGCCCAGCAGCGGGTAGAACACCGAGCGCATCGTCAGCGGCAACCCCCGGTTGAACGTGAAGAACGCGAGGGACAGCGCGACGAGTGCGTAGATCGCCCACGGATGCAGACCCCAGTGGAAGAACGTGGTCACCAGCGCCGCCTCTTCGGCGCCGGTGGTTCTGGGCTCGACGCCGAAGAACGGCGACGGCTCGCCGTAGTGGCGCATGGGCTCGGCGACACTCCAGAACATCACCCCGATGCCCATTCCGGCCGAGATCAGCATCGAGTACCACGCGAAGTTCGTGAACTCCGGCCGGGCGTACTGACCACCGAGACGGATCCGGCCGAACCGTGAGAAGGCGAACGCCAGCACGGCGACGACGAAGATGTTGGCGACCAGGATGTAGAACCAGCCGAACGTGGACGCGATGCCGTCGAGCAGGCCGGCGAACAGTTGCTGGGCCTGGTCGCGGAACACGAGCGTGAGGACGAGGAACACGATCACGAAACCGGCCGACCAGACGGTGACCTGGGGGTGGACGTCGAAGCCCCACTTCACGATGTTGCTGTCACCCGGAGAGCGGTCCGGTGCCGGTTCACCGTGCGGGTTCTCGGGCTCGACCTGCAGACCACGGATCTCGGCCCGATCCCGCCGCGCCTCTCGGCTGGTCATGGGCGCGGGGTGGCCACCGGGGTCGATCTCGGGATGCTCGCCGATGGCCACGTCGGCCCGTTCTACTGCACGAGCCGGCGTGATGCGAATCCGGTGCGTCCACCGGACGCCGGAGCACCGAGCGCTGCGTGGAACAATGCGACGATGCGCCACCAGCATACGACCACCGCATCCGACGGCACCCGGCTCGCCTGGAGTTCCACCGGGTGACCCGGTGGCGCTCGTCCACGGCATCACCGAGTCGACCGGGTCGTGGGGTCCCGTGGCCGAGCGGCTGTCAGCGACGCACCGGGTGATCACGCTCGACCTGTCGTCGGTCGTCGACGTCGACC
>JAWLEC010000082.1:0-13696 GCA_041686315.1 Ilumatobacteraceae bacterium | reverse complement strand
CCACGTGGTCGCTGCCGCGGCCGTGGGGGAACGTGACGGGTGCCCGCACCCGGGTGTGGGCCACCGCCGCCGGCAGTGTCAGTGGCCCGAAGGTGCCGGCGCTCCATCGGTGCCACCGGTGCGCCGGCACCTCGGCGAGCTCCACCGTGGGCTCGTCCAGGATCTCCACCGCTCCGTGTACCACCCCCGCCTGCTCGTACCCGACAGGCCGTGTCCCGAAATCTGCCTCGTTCGTCGCGCCAGGCGCTACGGACCGGGCATTTTTCGGGGATGGCCACAGCGATTGCAGCGGCGCCGGTGGGGCCGTGGCGTACCACTCGAGGTCGAAGGCGATCGGGGTCGGGGTGCCGTACCCGAGTCCGAGCGCGTCGTCGGTGTCCTCGATCGCCGAGGCGTAGGTCTCGTTACCGATCGACCACTGCTCCATCGGTGCGTCACAGGTGTGTTCGGCCCACAGCGCCTCGCCCTTGACGATGAACGGGTCGGCGCGCACCGGCACCTCGAAGTCGGTGATGTGGAGCAGCGGGTGCCCTCTCCTGGCCAGTGCCGCCCAGTACCACGCACGGCGGCCGACGATGCGATGCCCCGACAACACGCCGAGATCCCCGCCGGCCGTCCACGCAGCGAACACCCACTCCTCCACCGTGCCGGGATGCCGGAGGTCGTCGACGTCCGTGAAGGGCCCGAAGCTCACCACGATCAGGCAGACTACGGACCCATGATCCGATACCTCAGTCTCGACTGGATCGCCGCACTCTCCGCCGAGGTCGCCGAGAGCGAGCAGATGCGCGAGGTCGCCGAACACCATCGGATCGGCATCACCCAGGTGGTGAGCAACGGTCCCGAGGGCGACGTCACCTACCACCTCACCGTGGGCGACGGCACCGCAACGTTCGGCGCCGGCCCCGCCGACCCCGAGGACGTGAAGATGGAGCAGGACTGGGACACGGCCGTGGCGGTGGCCACCGGCGAACTCAATGCCCAGGAGGCCTTCATCGGCGGCCGGATCCGGTTGTTCGGCGACCAGCAGAAGCTGATGGCGTCGCAGCCGGTGTTCGGCGCCCTCGACGCCGTGTTCTCCTCCGTGCGGGAGCGCACGACCTACGAGTGACCGGGAGGGCCTGAGCCGTGCCGGAGATGCCCGAGATCGAGGCGCACGCCGAGCGCCTGTCCGAGCGGTTCGCCGGCCGGGTGCTCACGGGTTTCACCCCGTTCAACTTCACCGCACTGAAGACCGCCGTGCCACCGCCGTCGGAGGCGTTCGGCCGGCCGCTGATCGAGGTCGGTCGACGCGGCAAGTACCTGCTCGTCACCTTCGAGCCGGTCACGTTCGTGGTGCACCTCATGCAGGGGGGCCGGCTGGTGCCCGAGACCCCGAAGCCCGGCAAGGCGTTGTCGGCGAAGCCTCGTGGCGGGCAAGCGCGCCTGACCTTCGAACCGATCGACGACCCCGAGGAACCGACGGCGCTCCTGCTCACCGAGCAGGGCAAGGAGCGCCGGGCGGGCGTGTGGTGCGTCCCCACGGGAGACGTCCTCACCACTCCCCCACTCGACAAGCTCGGCCCGGAGGCGGCGACGATCACCTCCGACGAACTCGCCGGGCTGTTCGCCGCCAACTCGATGCGCGTCCACGGCTTCCTGCGCGATCAGCAGATGGTGGCGGGCATCGGGCGACGGCTGGCCAACGAAGTCTGTCACCGGGCACGCGTCTCGCCCTTCGCGACCACGAAGCGGCTCGGGCCCGAGGGGGCCGCCGTGGTCGCCGAGGCCATCCAGACGTGCATCGCCGAGAGCCTGGCGTTCGAGCGCACCCGGGGCGACATGAGCTCGTCGAAGGATCGGCCCAGCGCGATGCACAGCCGGACCGGCGATCCGTGTGCGGTGTGCGGCGACGCCGTCCGAGCCGTGGAGTACTCGGGCTACACGGTGAACTACTGCCCCACCTGCCAGACCGGGGGCAAGGTGCTGGCCGACAACACGACGAGCAGGTTCCTCAAGTAGCACGGGATTTCAGCCGCCATCCGGCCGGTCCCGCATCCGAAAAATGCCTGGTTCGTAGCGCCTGGCGCTCGGAACGGGGCATTTTTCGGTTGAGTCGCTCGCGCATACGCTCGGCTGCATGCCGATCCATCTGCGTGCCGACGAGGGTGACTACGCCCCGAACGTCCTCTGCCCCGGAGATCCCGTCCGCGCCCGGTACATCGCCGAGACGTTCTTCGACCCCGGCTTCCGCCAGGTGAACGCCGAGCGCGGCATGCTCGGCTACACCGGCACGTTCGAGGGCGAGCCGATCAGCGTGCAGTCCACCGGGATGGGCTGCCCCAGTGCGGGCATCGTGTTCGAGGAGCTGATCATGCTGGGCGCCACCCGGCTCGTACGCGTCGGCACCTGCGGAGGCCTCGCCGACGGCATGACGATGGGCGACACGGTGATCGGGGTGGCCGCCTCCTCCGACGATCAGACACCACTGCGCTACGCGGCAATGGAGGGCTACGCGCCGTCGGCCACGTTCTCGCTGGCCGAGACCGCAGCGCGCCTCAGCCGGGAGGGCACGGCCGGCGCCGTGCACGTGGGCCCGATCGTGACGTCCGGCCTGTTCTACGACCCCGATCCGGACACGTTCGCCCGCTGGAAGCGGCTCGGCCACATCGGCGTGGAGATGGAGGCGGCCATGATGTACACGATCGCCGCAGTGAAGGGCATCGAGGCGCTGGCGATCATGACGGTCAGCGACCTGCTCGGCGAGAGCGGCGACACCGTCCGCATCAACGACGAGGAGCTCAAGGCCGGAGTCGACCAGATGATGCGCATCAGCTGCGCCGTCGCCGTGTCCTGACGCGGCGCACGCCCGGTCCACGACGCAGCAGCCGGTCCGCCGGGTTGCAGTGCGCATCGCATCGCATCGCATCGACGGAACCGTGGCGAGCGGCGTAGCGTCCAACAGGCATGCAACGCACCGCGCTCCTCCTCACCCTCGCCGCCGTCGTGTTCGCGGCCTGCGGCAGCGACGACTCCGATCCGGCAGCGGGCGATCCGGACGGCGACACCCTGCCGCCCGCCGGGTTCGATCTCGACGGCACCGAGTACCGGTCCACGGCGGTCGAGGGTCACGAGATCGTCGACGGCACGACGATCTCGCTCTCGTTCGACGACGGATCACTCAGCGCGAATGCCGGGTGCAACACCTTGTTCGGCGGCTACTCGGTCGATGACGGTGTCCTCGTGGTCGATGCGTTGGCCCAGACGGAGATGGGATGCGAGCCGGCACTGATGGATCAGGACCAGTGGCTCGCCGGCCTGCTGGCGGCGGGGCCGGCGATCGGGGTCGACGGCGACACGTTGACCCTCACCACGGCGGACGGCACGAAGCTCACCATGCTCGATCGGGAGATCGCCGACCCCGACCGGCCGGTGGAGGGAACCCGCTGGGTCGTCACCGGCATCGTCTCGAACGATGCCGTCAGCTCGGTACCGATCGACCCGTCGACCGGCGAGCCCGTCGTCGCCTCGATGACCATCGACGACGGCCGGGTGGCGCTCGAGGCCGGGTGCAACACCGGTGGCGGACCCGTGGAGGTGGCCGAATCGACGCTCACGTTCGACGCGATCGCCCTCACCCGCAAGATGTGCCCGCCCCCGCTGATGGATGTCGAGAACGCGGTGACCGCCACCCTGCAGGACGAAGTGGCGTACGAGGTCGAGGCCGATCGGTTGTCGCTGCGTCGCACGCTCGACGACGGCACCGACGTGGGCCTCGAACTCACCGCCACCGACTGACGACCCCCTGCGATGAGCCACGAGCCACGACGCCTGGCCGCTCGCTCATCGCTCGATTCGCCGCCACCCCCTGCGATGAGCCACGAGCCACGACGCCTGGCCGCTCGCTCATCGCTCGAATCGCCGCCACCCCCTGCGATGAGCCACGAGCCACGACGCCTGGCCGCTCGCTCATCGCTCGAAGGGAGGGTGCTGGTGTGTCAGAGGAGGCCGAGTCCGGCGACGGCGTCGCGCTCGCTCACCAGCTCGGCGGCGGTGGCGTCGATCTTGCCACGGCTGAACTCGTCGATGTCGAGGCCCTGCACGATCGCGTAGTCGCCGTCGTTGCAGACGCACGGGAACGACGAGATGATGCCCTCGGGCACGCCGTAGCTGCCGTCGCTCGGAATCGCCATCGACACCCAGTCGCCTTCGGGCGTGCCGTGGACCCAGTCACGCACGTGGTCGACCGCCGCCGACGCCGCCGACGCCGCCGAGGACGCCCCACGGGCCTCGATGATCGCCGCCCCCCGCTTGGCCACGGTGGGGATGTAGGTGGAGTCGTACCACACGGGATCGCCGACGACGTCGTACGCGCTGCGACCGTTCACGTCGCAGTGGAACAGGTCGGGGTACTGCGTGGTCGAGTGGTTCCCCCAGATCGTCATCTTCTTGATGTCGTTCACCGACACGTCGAGACGCTGCGCGAGCTGTGTCTTGGCCCGGTTGTGGTCGAGTCGGGTCATCGCGGTGAAGCGGCGGGGATCGAGATCGGCGGCATTGCTCATCGCGATCAGGGCGTTGGTGTTGGCCGGGTTGCCGACCACGAGCACCTTCACGTCCTTCTTGGCCGAGCGCGACAGCGACTCGCCCTGCGGCTTGAAGATGCCGCCGTTGGCCGACAGCAGGTCGGCACGCTCCATGCCGGCCTTGCGCGGCATCGAGCCGACCAGGATGGCGATGTCGGCGTCTCCGAATGCCGTGTCGGCGTCGTCGGTGCACACCACCTCCGACAGCAGCGGGAAGGCGCAGTCGTCGAGTTCCATCCGGACGCCCTCGAGGGCGCCGAGTGCCGGCGTGATCTCGAGCAGTTGGAGTGACACGGGCGTGTCCGGACCGAGCATCGAGCCCGAAGCGATACGGAACAGGAGGCTGTAGCCGATCTGGCCAGCAGCACCGGTGACGGCAACACGAACAGGAGTGGTCATGCGCGCGAGCGTAGGCCCGCCCCGTCATCCGGCCCAAGCGCTGGAGCCCCGATCGGGTCCGGTACGGCAACGGCGGTCATGCCGGATGCGCGCGAAGCGACGTGCGCGACGCATCCCGGACGTGACCGGCTCAACGAGCCAGGATCGTCTCGATCACGTCGGCGTAGTAGTCCTGACCGGACTGCGTGAGATGGATCCCGTCGTCGTAGAAGCATCTGCCGGGACACGAGGCCGACAGCACCTCCCAGTCGACCACCGTGACGTTGCCGTGCGAGGCCGGAACGGCACGGATCTTGGCGTTGTTGTCGGCGACCCATGAACGGTCCGCCTCGGCGGTGAGCAGCAGCACGACGGGCACGTCGGCGACGGTGGCCAGCATCTGGTCGAGAGTCGCCTGGCTGAAGCCGCCGTTCGTGCCGAGATGGATCACGACGACCGATCCGTACGTGCCGTTGGTCTGCAACAACTGCATCGTCGGTAGGAAGTCCTTCATCTGCCGGCTCTTGAGCGCATCGACCTGGAACCCGTTGGCCTGCAGCTCCTCGGCGGCGCCGAGCATCACCGAGTCACCCAGGGCCACGCGTGGGAAACCGCCGGGTGTCGGCTCGATCGCCAGGGGCGCGAGACCCTGGAGGCTGGACACCACGCCCAGCGACGCCACCGGCTCCACCGGCGCGGCCGTGGTGGGCGCGACCGTGGTGGGCGGCACCGTGCTCGGCGGCACCGTGCTCGGCGGCACCGTGGTCGGCGGCGCCGTGGGTGTGGGTGAGCCCGGCACCGTGCTTCCCGTCGCCACCGCCGGCGCAGAGGACGGCGGCGCCACCGTCGTCGTGGTCGTCGTCGTGGTCGTGGTGGTGGTGGACGCCACCGGGGTCCGGGCCGAGCCGAGGTCGGTGGTGAAGTCGGTTCCGGCGTCGAGTGCCTCGGCGATCTCGTTCTGCTGCAGCGGTGCGGTGGCGAGTGCAATACCGGCGAAGAGGGCCAGGGCGCTCGCCACCGCCACGCCGCCGAACGCCGCCAGCTTGGGGCCGCGAGCCGCTCCCCGGCGGAGCCGGCGGAGGCCGGCCCGGAACCGCCCGGTGCGGATCGGGGTCTCGATGAATCGGTACGACGCCTCGGTGACGATCACCGTGAGGAGCATCGCGAACGCGAATTCGACGAGGGTGAGCTTGTTCCCCGCCACGTCGCGGATCATCTGATAGATCGGCCAGTGGTACAGGTACAGCCCGTACGAGCGGGTGCCGATCCACAACAACAGCGGGTTGCCGAGCAGGCGGTTCGACCATGCCCCACGGTGGGTCACGGCGGCGATCACCATCAGCGTCGCCAGGCTCGCCAGGAACATCCCGCCCCGGAAGAGGAAGGGGTCGGCGCCGTTGGGGGTGGCGAGATACACGCTCCAGCACATCCAGCCGAAGAACACGAGCGCGATCAACGCCAGCACGTCGAACCATCGGCCCTTCGACCGCAGCGGCCCGCGGACGATGGCGAAGGGGCGCCACACCATGGCGAAGGCGGCGCCCAGCAGGATGCCGCTGAGTCGGCTCACGGTGCCCAGGTACAGGGTGTCGATCTTGTTGATGGGGCGGTCGCCGAGCCACCAGTAGGCCTCGGGTGTGACATCGGGGTCACCGATCGGGCCCGAATAGAAGAGCACGGCCACCGCAGCGGTGATGACGAGTGCGGTGATGAACAGCCAGCGGCTCACGTCGGCGACGCGGCGCGTGCCGCTGCGCCCGAGGAGCACGACCATCACGATCGGCCAGAACACGTAGAACTGCTCTTCCACCGCCAGGCTCCAGAGGTGGCGCAGCGGGGCGAAGTCGCCGGCCGCGGTGTAGCCGAGGCCGGTCCAGATCTGGTACCAGTTCGACACGTAGAAGAAGCCCGCCACCACGTCGCCGCGCAATTGGCCCAGTGCGTCGTTCTTGAAGATCGCCGTCCACGCGGTGACGAGGATCATCATCGTGAACAGCGCCGGCAGGAGCCGCCGGGCGCGCCGCATCCAGAAATGGCGCAGCGAGATGGAGTAGTTCCGCTCGCGTTCGGAGATCAGCAGCAGCGTGATGAGGTAGCCGGAGATCACGAAGAACATCTCGACGCCGAGGAACCCGCCGGGCAGCCAGTCGCTGTTGGCGTGGTAGATCATCACCGCCACCACGGCGATGGCGCGCATGCCGTCGAGGCCCGGCAGGTACGGCACGCGGCTGATGTGGGCGCGGTCGTCGGACGCTGCGGAGCCGGCCTGCGACGACAGGGGCGTCGTCGTGGGGGGCGGTGGGGCGATCGCCGACATGGGGGATCCAGTATCGCCGAGCGCTGCGCCGGATCGACGTCATGGGCCGTGACCAGGGCGAGCGCATCACGATCGGGGTCTGACCCCGATCGTGATCGTCAGGTGATGCCGAGGGCGCCGGCGATCAGGGCGGCGTAGTACTCCTGGCCGTCGGGGCGCAGGTGGATCCGGTCCTCGTAGAGGCAGTCGCCGGGACAGCTGTCGACGAGATCGGCCCAGTACAGCACCTCGATGTTCGGGTTGGCTGCCGCCGCACCGAAGATGAGCTGGTTGTTCGCGTCCGTGTAGTCGTAGCCGTCGGGCAGCGAGTTGGTGACGAAGACCACCTGGGGCACTCCGGCCAGCGCATCGGCCATGCGGTCCATGTCGCCGCTCCTGATCGGCCCGTTGGTGCCGAGGTGGACGACCACCACGTCTCCCAACTGGCCTCGGTCGCGCAGGGTGAGGACGGCGTCGAGGCCGTTGACGAAGGCGCGGCTCTCGGTGGCGTCGACGGTGAATCCGAGCTCCCTCAGCTGCGGCGCAGCTCCCTGCATCACCGAGTCACCGATGGCGAATCGTGAAATGGGGGTCGGAGCGGCCGTGGTGGTCGGCGCAGCGCTGGTGGGTGGCACGGTGGCGGCCACCGATCCGGCCGGGTCGGTGGTTCCGCCCGGTGCCGTGACCGCGGCGTCGTTGCCCCCCTCCGGCGACGCGGTGCCCGCCGGCGTGACGGCGTCGTCGGCGATGCCGTCACAGTCGGCGTCGTTGACCACGTCGCACGTCGACTCGGCACCGGCATCGAGCGACTGGCGGACCTCGTTCTCCTGCACTTCGGCGGTGGCGAGGTTCACCCCGGCGAACACCGTGAGCCCCGCCACCACCACGCCGCCTGCCAGCAGCGCATTGCGCGGGCCCGGCACGGGCGAGCGGCTGATGCGCCGCCACGACTCGCGCAGCGTGCCCTTGCGGATCGGGGTCTCGATGTAGCGGTAGGACAGCTCGGTGATGGCGGCGGTGAGCACCATGGCGATCACGAACTCGTGGAACGCCAGCTTGTTGCCGGCGATGTCGCGCATGATCTGGTAGATCGGCCAGTGATAGAGGTACAGCCCGTACGACCGGGTACCGATCCAGAGCAGCACGGGGATGCTGAGCACTCGCGAGGTGTACGCCCGTCGGTGGGTGACGGCGGCGATCATCATCAAGGTGGCGATCGCACACAGCAGGAACCCTCCCTGGAAGAGCCAGCGGTTGGCGCCCTCGGGCCCGATGAGGAACATGAACCAGAACATGGCCGCCAGGCCGACGAAGCCGACGAGGGCGACCACGTCGAGCAGTGGGCCCTTCGTACGGAGCGGCCCGCGCATGACCGCGACGGGCCGCCACACCATCGCGAAGGCGGCGCCGAGGAGCAGGCCGCTGGCCCGGAAGATCGTGCCGAGATACAGGGTGTCGACCTTGGAGATGTCTCGCCCGAAGAGGTTCCAGTACGCGTCGGGGGTGACCTCGGGAGTGCCCACCGGGCCCGGGTGGTACAGCAGTGCGGTGAGCACCGTGATGCCGACGGCGGCGATCACGAGCCAGCGGCTGATGTCGGCGATGCGACGGCTGCCACCCGCGAGCAGCGCCACCATCACCAACGGCCACACCAGGTAGAACTGCTCCTCCACCGCCAGACTCCAGAGATGACGGAGGGGCGCGAAGTCGTTGGCCGCCGTGTAACCGGCACCCGTGAAGATCTGCTGCCAGTTCGACACGTAGAAGAACGCGGCGATCACGTCGCCACGCAGCTTGCCGAGCGCGTTCTGCTCGAACAGGGCGGTCCAGATGGTGAGCGCGATCATCATCGTGAACAGCGCCGGGAGCAGCCGCTTGGCCCGCCGGATCCAGAACGACGTCATGTGGACCTGGGCGGTGCGCTCCTTCTCGGAGATGAGCAGCAGCGTGATGAGGTACCCCGAGATCACGAAGAACACCTCGACGCCGAGGAACCCGCCGGGCAGCCAGTCGCTGTTGGCGTGGTAGATCATCACCGCCACCACGGCGATCGCGCGCATGCCGTCGAGCCCCGGCAGGTACGGCACCTTGCTGATCTCCGCCGGCGCCGAGCGGCGCCGCCGGTTCGTCATCTTCGTCGTGGCGTCGTGGGCGCCGGTGGCGGTGCGGCCGGCAGAACGCGACGCGACGTCGTGCGTCGTCACGTCGCTCGTGCCGGGTGCGTCGATGTCGCTCGCCATCTCGTCAGTCGTCCGTACCGTCGACTGTGCCGTCGCCCGGACGGCCGAGATCGAGGTTCGCACAGATCTCGCGCACGGTGTCGGGTCGGTTGAGGGTGTACAGGTGGATGCCGGGCGCACCCGCGTCGAGCAGCGCAGCGGCAAGTTCGGTCGCCACCTCGATGCCGATCCGGCGGACCTGGCGGGGATCGTCGGTGCGTTCGAGACGCTCGACCAGCCACCGTGGCAGGTCGGCGCCGCTCATCTGGGCCATCCGAGCCACCTGGGCGATGTTGCCGACGGGCATGATCCCCGGCAACACGGGCTTGTGGACGTCGAGTGCGGCCAACTCGTCGACGAGACGCAGCCAGTGCTCGGCCTCGAAGAAGAACTGGGTGACCGCGAAGTCGGCCACGCCGAGCTTGTCGGCGAGATGACGGCGGTCGGAGACGCGATCGGGTGACCGCGGGTGCACTTCGGGGTGCGCCGCCACCCCGATCGAGAAGCAGCCGGCCCGGGCGACGTCGACCAGCAGATCGCTGGCGTAGGTGTAGTCACCGGCCGGGGTGGATCCGTCGGTGGGCAGGTCGCCACCGAGTGCGAGGATGTTCTCCACACCGATCCGCCGGTAGTCGACGAGGAGTTTGGCGACGTCGTCGCGGGTGTGGCCCATGCACGTGAGATGCGCCATCGGCTCGAGCGTGGTCTCCTTGCGCATCCAGTCGACCACGTCGCCGGTGCGGTGCCGGTCGGAGCCGCCGGCGCCGTAGGTGATGCTCACGAAGTCGGGTTTCAACGGTTCGAGTGCGGCCACGGTCCGCCCGAGCGTGAGCTGCGCAGCGGCGGTCTTGGGTGGGAAGAACTCGAACGACAGCGTCTGCTTCGCTGCGAGTCGATCCGCGATCCGGGCCATTCGACCAAGCTACCGACTGCATCTCATCACACCAGGTCACGCCGGTCCTGCAATTCCACGCTGCGGGGAACGACGAGTGGTACCTTGCCGCCGGAAGGTTCCGCAGATCGCGGACGGTGACGGAAGGGGATCCCATGCAACTCGTCGAGGCCTGGAAGCTCGTGGTGCTGCAGCGCTTCGCCAAGTTCGACGGACGCGCCGGACGCAGCGAGTTCTGGTGGTTCGTGCTGGCGAACGTGCTCGCCTACTTCGCGCTCCTCATCCTGGCCGGCATCGCCGACCTGTTCTTCGTGCTGTACGTCCTCTATGCGATCGCCGTCATCGTGCCCAGCATCGCCCTGGCGGTGCGCCGATTGCACGACACCAACAAGTCGGGCTGGTTCCTGCTGCTGGGCCTCATCCCGTTGGTCGGGTTCATCATCCTGCTGGTGTTCTACATCCAGGAGGGAACGCCCGGCCCGAACGACTTCGGCGTCGCCGCCGACCCCGCCGTCTGACCGCAGGATGTTCGTCAGGGGTCAGACCCCCGACGAACCGGTTGATGACACCTGCCGCCATCCCCGCGAGGCGTTCGTCGGGGGTCTGACCCCTGACGAACTAGTGGCGGAAGTGGCGGCGGCCGGTGAAGACCATGGCGATGCCGTGCTCGTCGGCGGCGGCGACGACCTCCTCGTCACGCACCGAACCCCCCGGCTGGATCACGGCGGCGAGGCCGGCGGCCGCCGCTGCGTCGAGCCCGTCGCGGAACGGGAAGAAGGCGTCGCTCGCACACGCCCCGCCCACTGCCCGGCCGGCTGATCGTTCGGCGGCGATGCGGGCCGAGTCGAGCCGGTTCTGCTGCCCCGCCCCGATCCCGAAGGCCTGCAGGTCCTTGGTGTAGACGATGGCATTGCTGCTCACCGCAGCGCACACCTGCCACGCGAACTCGAGATCCGCCCACTGGGCATCGGTCGGCTGTGCAGCGGTGACCACACGCCATTCGTCGGAGCGGCCGTCGACCGTGTCGGGCTGCTGCACGAGCAGCCCACCGTCGACCGGGCGCAGGTCGTAGGGAAGAGGTGACGCCCGGCTCGCCGACATCACCCGCAGGTTCTTCTTCGCCGCGAGGATCTCCAGGGCACCGGGCTCGAAGTCGGGGGCGACGACGACCTCCGTGAACACCTCGGCGAGCGCTGCGGCCATGTCGGCCGTCACCGTACGGTTGGCGGCCACGATGCCACCGAACGCGCTCACCGGGTCGCAGGCGTTGGCGCGCACGTAGGCCTCGCTGATGTCGTCGGCCACCGCGACGCCGCACGGGTTGGCGTGCTTCACCACCACGCAGGCCGGCTCCTCGAAGCGGTGCACGAGCCGCCACGCCGCCTCGGTGTCGAACACGTTGAGGTAACTCAGTTCCTTGCCGCCGTGCTGGGTCATCGAATCCCACCAGCTGGTGGCGCCTGCCTGCCGGTAGCGGGCGCCCTGCTGGTGCGGGTTCTCGCCGTAGCGGAGCGGTTGCGCGAGTTCGAGTGCGAGATGGATCGACGGCGGCAGCACGTCGTGCCCGGACGTGGCTTCGCCGAGCGCCGTGGCCGCGTCTTCGGGCCCGGCGGTGTCGTCGAACCACGTCACGATCGCGGCGTCGTAGGCGGCCGTGTGGGCGAACGCCGTCCGGGCCAGACGGCGCCGGGTGGCGTCGCTCAAAGCGCCGTCCGCGCCGATCTCGTCGAGCACCGTGCGGTAGTCGGCGGGGTCGACCACGACACCGACGTGGGCGTGGTTCTTGGCGGCCGCCCGTACCATCGCCGGTCCGCCGATGTCGATCAGCTCGATACCCGGATCGGACGAGAACGGGTACAGGTTCACCACCACGAGGTCGATCGGTTCGATGCCGTGGTGGTCCATGTCGGCGACGTGCTCGCTGTCGGTGGGATCGGCGAGGATGCCGCCGTGGATCTTCGGATGCAGCGTGACCACACGATGACCGAGGATCGCCGGCAGGCCGGTGAGCTCGGCGACGTCGGTGACCGGGACGCCGGCGTCGGCGACGGCCCGGGCGGTGCCGCCGCTCGAGACGAGCGACCACCCCCGTTCGTGGAGCGAACGGGCGAAGTCGACGATGCCGGACTTGTCGTACACGGAGAGCAGAGCGGTGGGCACGAGCGCGACCGTAGCCAACGAACACGGGCTCCGACTCAAATGCATCGGTCGGAGCCCGACACGGGTACTACGGTCGGCACCACGGGCATTCACGCCCGCCAGAGGGCGGGAGCCCGCCGGACAACACGAAGGGGACGCAACACATGGACTTCAGTAAGTTCAAGACACACGATTGGCTGGTCGTCGGGGGTGGTGTCGGGATCTTCATCTTCGGCTTCCTCGACTGGGTCACCGTCTCGGCATCGGGCTTCGGGGTGTCGGTGAGCGGTGGCAACGTCTTCGACTTCTTCTTCACGGGCACGGTGCCGTGGATCCTGCTGATCGCTTCCGCCGTCGTCACGGTGCTGCTCGTGATGGACGTGCTCTCCAAGGACCAGGCACCCTGGCCACTGATCATCTTCGCCGCCACGGCACTGGCTGCCGTCCTGCTGCTGATCCGCTTCATCTTCAATCCGCTCGACGGCGCCGCGGGGCTCGACGTGGGCCGCGGGATCGGCATGATCCTGTCGGTGATCTCGGGCCTCGCTGCCGCTGCGGGCGGCTTCCTCGGGTTCCAGGCGTCCGGAGGTGACATCAAGGACCTGACCGACATGGACAAGCTGAAGTCGAGCTTCGCCAAGAGCGACGACTCGAGCGGGTCGGCCTCCAGCGACGACATGCCGCCGCCGCCGCCCCCGCCGGCCCCGCCTCAGAACTGACCGGGTCGCGGCACCCCACCACGACCAACGCGTGATCTGTCTGCGGCGACCGGCCGCAGACAGATCACGCGTTCGGCGTTTTCGGGGGCGAGGGCCGCAGCCCGCGATGGCCCCGGTCGTTACAGCCCGGCGGCGATGTCGGCCATCAGTTCGCCGGCCTCGGTGGGGTTGAGCCCCACCTTCACACCGGCCGACGAGAGCGCATCCATCTTGCCCTGGGCCGTGCCCTTGCCACCCGACACGATGGCGCCGGCATGGCCCATTTTCTTGCCGGGAGGAGCCGTGACACCGGCGATGTAGGCGGCCACCGGCTTGGTGACGTTGTCGCGGACGTACGCCGCCGCTTCCTCCTCGGCCGAGCCGCCGATCTCGCCGAACATCATGATCGCGTGCGTCTCGGGGTCGGCCTCGAACTCGGCGAGGCAGTCGATGAAGCTCGTGCCCGGCACGGGGTCGCCACCGATGCCGACGCACGTCGACACGCCGAT
>JAWLEC010000081.1:0-13716 GCA_041686315.1 Ilumatobacteraceae bacterium | reverse complement strand
CGAATGGCACACCGACTGGGCCGAAGCCCGCCACCGCCTCGGCGCCGACCACCCCATCGTCCCCGGCGACCTGCAACGCACCGAACCCCAACGCCGCGCCGATGCCCTGCTGGCCATGGCCCGCTCCGCAGCCGCCAACACCACCCCCACCAGCGGCGCCCCACGAGCCACCGTCAACTTCCTCATCGACCAAGAAACCTTCGAGACCACCACCACCGGCGCCACACCCGACCCATCCAGATTCCGTGACGTCGTGTGCCGCACCCAGACCGGCCGACGCCTGCATCCCGACGACGTCGTCAACACCGCCCTCGTCGCCCACATCCGCCGCGTCGTCCACACCACCGACGGCACCGTCATCGACCTCGGCCGCCGCTCCCGCCTGTTCCGCGGCTCCGCCCGCGACGCCGTCATGATCCTCGCCACCGTCTGCGCCTGGCTCGGCTGCGACCGACCCGTCCACTGGTGCGACGCCGACCACTCCACCGGCTGGAAAGCCCACGGCGCCACCGTCCCCAGAAACGGCATCCCCCTCTGCCGAGCCCACAACCTCCTCAAAGAACTCGGCTTCCACGTCCACCGCGACACCAACGGCAACTGGCACATCACCGACCCCAACGGCAACCCCATCCGCTGACGCCTCCCACCCGGCCTCCCGTGCCGCCGAGGTCAGCGTCGCCGGATGTCGTCCCGCCGGGCCCGTGGAGCCCGTCGCGGCGGCTTCACATCGCCGGCGTAGCCGAGCCGGACGATCCGGTGCCGGTGCGGACGGAAGGGCTCGAGCAGCTCCAGCATCCGTGCGTCGTCGGCGCGCCGCTCCCCCGCGACCAGCCACGCCACCATCGACGGGATGCCGTCGTCACCCAGCACCACCGTGTCGGCGTCGCCCCAGGTCTGCACGGCGAGACACGTCGCCGTCCACGGCCCGATGCCCGGCACCGACTGCAGTACGGGCATCGCCGCCTCCGCCTCCAGGCCCTCGTCCACCAGAACCTGCAGCCGGCGGGCTGCCCGGGCCGCGTTGCGCAGGTGCTCGGCCCGTTGCCGCTCGATGCCGTACCGGTGGAAGTGGTGGTATCCGAGCCGCGCCACGCTCTCCGGCTCGGGCGGCACCATGAGCCCGTCGATGCCGGGCGCCGGGGTACCCATGTCGCTCACCAGACGGCGCCACTGCTCGGCGGCGCTGGTGGTGTCGATGCGCTGCTGCACGATGAACCACGCCACGTCGTGCCACAGCGTGCCCGTGGCCGGGATCCGGTCGCCCCGATGACGCCGCCACAGATCCCGCAACGGCCGCTCGGTCGGCTCGAACCCGCTGACGTCGTCGGTCACGCCCAGCAGCCCTTCCGCCCGGTCGAGCAACCACGCCGCGCCGTCACCGAACGTCTCCACGTGGGCGACCGCCTCGGTGTCGGTGGCAGCCTGTCGCTCCCACGTCACCCGGATCGAGCCGGGCCCGTCGGGGGTGATCGTGGCCCGCTCGAACCGGCACGGCGCCAGCCGCACCGTCGGGTCGCGCGGCAGGAACGCGACCGTCCGCAGCGTGGTGGCGAGATCGATCCCCCGAACGTCGACGACGCTGCGCCCCACCGGCTCAGACTGCTGCGAGCTTCGCTGCGTCACCCAGATCGTCGAGGAACCCCTCGAACCCGGACGAGAGCTGCCGGTCGAGCACCGGGCCCGTCGCCGCCCCGAGGACACCAAGCTTGGTGTCGTAGCGGTAAGTGATCGTCACCTCGGTGCGATCGGTGGCGCCGTCGACCGGTCGCAGGTCGAAGTGGACGAGTGCCTCCCTGATCGGCAGGCGCTTCGCCGAGTCGATCCGCACGACCATCCGCTCGGCCGGGGCCCACTCGACGATCGTCTCCTCGAGCTGGCCGACGGGTGCCAGGTCGCAGTGCCGGCTGGCGCCGACTCCACCGGATTCGTCACTGGTCGAGTGGCTGGCCTTCACGCCACCGTTCCAGGACGCGATGTTCCCGAAGTCGGCCAGCACCGACCAGACGGCATCCGCCGACGCATCGGCGACGCCACTCCCCCATGCGTCGGGGTGCACGTAGAAGCCGTAGACCTCGCCGATGCGCTGCTGGTCCCGTGGATCTCCGCCGCCACCGTGGGCCCGGCCGACGTGACCGAAACCCACCACGCGGCCGTCGACGAGTCCCGCGAAGATCTCGTCGTCGCGGTCCCATCCGTCGGGCCGTACGCCGTCCACCAACCGTCGGCGCCAGCCCGCCACGCGAGAACTCCGGAACGCCGGATCCTCGAGCAACTCGGCCGGCACGACGTGGGCGTACGCCACCCGCCACGCCTCGACGTGGGCGTCGGCAATGGCATCGGCATCAGCGGCGACGGCGTGACGTACCTCCACGCCACCAGTCTTGCTGCCGCCCGCAGCCGCTCGCGACCGGGTTTCAGCCTTCGAGGACGGCGATGGGCGCCTCGACCACACGCGCCCGCAGCCATTCGCCCAGCGCCTTGGCCTGGGCGTCCTGGCGGGTGCTGGCGGCCACGCCCTCCTGCAGCAGGCCGCGGATCACGAAGTTGAGGCTGCGCAGGTTGGGGTAGCGGTACCGGTCGACGTGCAGATCGGCGGTCTCGGGCAGCAGCTCCTGCAGCCGCTCGACGGTCAGCTCGTTGTCGAGCCACGCCCAGCCGGCATCACCGCGGGCGTACACACCGAGGTTGGCGTCGCCGCCCTTGTCACCCGAGCGGGCACCGAGGAACTCGCCGAGCGGCATCGTCGCCACCTCGCCCGACGGCGGCTCGGGCGGCGCAGCCACCTCGACGTCGATCCCCAGCTGCAGTGGATCGCCCGTCGGCGCCACCGAATCGACCTGGCTCGTCTTCCAGCCGTCGGCACCGTGCACGTGCACGTACTGCGGCACCAGGTCGTTCGGCACCGTCGCCGGGCGGTACACACCGAACGGCGACGCCGCGCTCGGCCCGCCGCCCAGCCCGTACATGCCGGGGATACCGGCGAGCACCGTGTGCACCATGGCGTCGGCGAACGCCCGACCCACCTTGCGTTCGTCGGGGTCCTTCACGGTGACCCGCCAGACCGCAGTGGCCTCCTCCTGCGTGGCCGGATCGTCCTTCTCGGTGTGCACCACCCTGCTCTCGATGAACGCGAAGTCGTCCGGGCCGTACGGGCACGCGTCCCAGAACGACGCCTGGGCGAACGCCGCCTTCTCGTCGACGTCGAGACCGGTGAGCGCCACGGCGAACGAGTTGCGATAGCCACCCAGCTCGTTCATCGCCACCTTCAGCGTGGATGGCGGCGCCTGGCCCTTCACCCCCGAGACGCGCACACGGTCGGGTGCGACCTGCTCGACGTCGATCGAGTCGAACCGGGCGGTGACGTCGGGGCCCAGGTACTCGGGTCCACCGATCTCGTACAGCAGCTGCGACGTCACCGTCTCCACGTTGACCACGCCACCGGTGCCGTCGTGCTTGCCGATCACACACGACCCGTCGGCCGCCACGTCCGCCCACGGGAACCCGAACCGGGCCCCACCACCGACGTCGTTGCGCCCCTCGATCTCGTGGAAGAACGAGTAGTTGCCACCCGTCACCTGCGCACTGCACTCGATGAGGTGCCCGGCCACCACACCGCCGGCCAGCTCGTCGACGTCGGTGCGTTGCCACCCGTGGTGCCACGCCGCCGGCCCGCAGGTGACCGCGGCGTCGGTGACCCGGCCGGTGACGACGATGTCGGCGCCCTTCGCCAGCGCGTCGACGATCCCGAAGCAGCCGAGGTAGGCGTTGGCGGTGAGGTACTGCTTCGGGTCGCCCAATCCGCCCCCGGCGTGCCCGAACGGCTGCAGGTCGCCGCTCTCGGCCAGCTCGACCACGCGATCCATCAGGTCGTCGCCGCTCACGTAGGCGATCGTCGGCGACAGGCCGAGCCGGTCGGCCACCTCGGCCAGTGCGTCGGCGCACCCGTCGGGGTCGAGGCCACCGGCGTTCGACACCACCTTGATCCCCCGGTCGAGACAGGTGCCCATCACCTGCTCCATCTGGGTCACGAACGTGCGGGCGTATCCGCCCTTGGCCCGCTTGGCGCGGACGCGGCTGAGGATCAGCATCGTCAGCTCGGCCAGCCAGTCGCCGGTGAGCACGTCGATGTGCCCGCCCTCCACCATCTCCAGCGCTCCGCTGGGACGGTCGCCGAAGAAACCCGAGCAGTTGGCGATCCGGATCGGTTCAGTCATGGTGCTCCAGTTCCACCAGCAGGTCGCCGGTGTCGACGCGGTCACCGACGGCGAAGTGCACCTCGCCGACGGTGGCATCGCCCGCCGCCGTGATCTTGTGCTCCATCTTCATCGCCTCCACCACCATCATCACCTGGCCGTCGACGACGGCGTCGCCCACTGCGACGTGGACGGCGATCACGGTGCCCGGCAGCGGGCTCACCGGCCCGCTGCCCGCCTCCTCCGCGTCGTGCAGCACGAACTCGGGCTGCAGGTGCCAGCTCCGCGATCCCGTCGCACTGGAGGTGTGGACGGTGATCCGTGCGTCGGCATCGCCGGCGTGCGCTACCTGCTCGTCGACGGCGGCGTGCACCACCTGTCGTCGCCCGTCGATCTCGATCACCTGCTCGACCTGGTCGGTGCCACCCGACCGACGGATCAACCGCACGGTCGCCTCGCGGCGATCGTCGGCGCCGAGCACGCCCTCCTCGTCGGGCTCGGGCCAGGGTCCGAGGAGCACCGAGGCGGTGTCGCCGTGGAGCACGTACTCCACCTGGTCGGTGGTACCTCCGTCGCCGCTGACGAACGTGCGGCGCTGCCCCTGGGTGCGCAGGTTGCGCCAGCCCGACGGCGCGAAGGCGAGCGCCGACGCCGTCGAACGATTGCCGAACTCCAGTGCGAACGCCGCCCCCACCAGCAGCGCCACGCGGTCGTCGCCCTCGGGGCCCGACGGCGTGAGCACGTCGGGGTGCTCGTCGAGATACGCCGTCGGCGTGTCGGCGGCGAGGAAGTCGGCCTCGCCCATGATCGCCACGAGCGACTCGGTGTTCGTGCGGATGCCGGTGATCCGCGCCGACCGCAACGCCCGCGCCATCCCCCTCGCCGCACTCGTGCGGTCGGGACCGTGGGTGATCACCTTGGCCACGAGCGAGTCGTAGTCCGCCGAGATGGCCGACCCTGCCCGCACCCCGGTGTCGACCCGCACGCCACCGATGTCGAACCGGCCGATGGTGCCCGTGCTGGGCAGCCAGCCGGCCGCCGGGTCCTCGGCCACCACGCGCACCTCGATGGCGTGGCCGTCGAACGTCACGTCGTCCTGGGTGATCGGCAACGCCTCGCCGGCCGCCACCCGCAGCTGCAGCTCCACCAGGTCGAGCCCGGTGACGGCCTCGGTCACCGGGTGTTCCACCTGCAGGCGCGTGTTCACCTCGAGGAACGTGATGGTGGCGTCGCCGCCGGCCTCGCCACCGGCGTCGCTCACCATGAACTCGACGGTGCCGGCGCCCTGGTACCCGACGTGGCGGGCCAGCGCGATGGCCCCATCGCACAGTGCGGCGCGCACGTCGGCGCTGATGCCCGCCGACGGCGACTCCTCCACCACCTTCTGGTTGCGTCGCTGGATCGAGCACTCGCGTTCGCCCAGGTGCACGACGTTGCCGTGGGCGTCGCCCATGACCTGCACCTCGACGTGCCGGCCACGTTCGAGGTACGGCTCGATGAACACCGCCCCGTCGCCGAACGCCGACAGCGCCTCACGTGACGCGGCCGCCACGGCGTCGTCGAGTTCGTCGGCGCTGCGCACCACCCGCATGCCCCGGCCGCCGCCACCGGCGGCCGCCTTCACCAGCGCGGGATACCTGACCGCCTCGCGGTCGGAAACACTCCCGTCGGCCACCTCGATCATGCCGGTGGTGGGCACACCCGCCTCGACGGCGGCCCGCTTGGCCGCCACCTTGTCGCCGAGCAGCGTGATCTGCTCGGGCGTCGGCCCCACCCAGATCAGCCCGGCGTCGATCACGGCCTGCGCGAACCCGGCGTTCTCGGCCAGGAACCCGTAGCCCGGATGGATCGCGTCGGCGCCCGTGTCGAGCGCCGCCCGGATCACGGCGTCGCCGCGCAGATAGGAGTCGGCCGGCGTGGATCCCACGTCCGGCCATCCCAGCGCCACGGCCACGTCGACCGAGTCGACGTGCAACGCGTCGCGGTCGGGTTCGGAGTAGACGCCGACGGTGTCGATCCCCAACCGGGCGGCGGTGCGTGCCACCCGCACGGCGATCTCGCCCCGGTTGGCGATCAGCAGGCGGTGGATGCTGCGTCGTGAACTGCCCATCAGTGCCTCCACACGCCGTAGTCGGTGGCGCCCTGCACCACGTTGCCGTGCACCGCCGACAGGGCGATGCCCATCACGGTGCGGCTGTCGGCGGGATGGATGATCCCGTCGTCCCACAATCGGCCGGTGGAGAACAGCGCCGTCGACTCGTGCTCGATCTGCGCCTCGAGCCCGGCGGTCTGGGCGGTGAGTGCCTCCTCGTCGATCTCGATGCCCCGGCCGGCGGCGGCGTTGCGGGCCACGATCTCCATCACCCCCGCCAACTGCTTGGGCCCCATCACCGCCACGCGGTGGTTGGGCCAGGTGAAGATGAACCTCGGGTGGTAGGCCTTGCCGGCCATGCCGTAGTTGCCGGCGCCGTAACTGGCGCCCACCATCAGGTTGAAGTGCGGCACCGTCGAGTTCGACACGGCGTTGACCAGCTTCGCCCCGTTGCGGATGATCCCGCCCTGCTCGGCCTTCGAGCCCACCATGAACCCGGTGATGTTGTGTAGGAACACCAGCGGGATGTCGCGCTTGTTACAGAGCTGGATGAACTGCGCCCCCTTGGCCGCCTCCTCGGAGAACAGGATGCCGTTGTTGCCGAGCAGCCCGACCGGGAAGCCGTGGATCGACCCCCAGCCGCACACCAGCTTGTCGCCGTAGAGCGGCTTGAACTCCTCGAACCGGCTGCCGTCGAGCAGCCGGGCCAGCACCTCGCGGATGTCGAACGGGATGCGCACGTCGGCCATCGCGCATCCCAGCAGCTCGGCCGGGTCGTACAGCGGCGGGTCGTCGGGCTCGGTGGGGCCGGGCCCCAACTTGTTCCACTTCAGGTGCCGCACGATCTGGCGGGTGATGCGGATGGCGTCCATCTCGTCGGCGGCGAGGAAGTCGGACAGACCACTCGTGCGCGAGTGCATCTCGGCACCGCCCAGCGTCTCCTCGTCGACGATCTCGTCGATGGCCATCTTCACCAGCGGCGGACCACCCAGGTACGCCGTGCCGCGCTCCTTCACGAACACCGTGTAGTCGCTCATCCCCGGGATGTAGGCACCACCGGCGGTGTTGGGGCCGAACGCCATCGTGATCGACGGGATCCCCAGCTTCGACAGCTGGGTGAGGTCACGGAAGCTGCCGCCGCCGTCGAGGAACAGGTCGGCCTGGCGGGGCAGGTCGGCGCCGGCGGACTCGTTGAGGGCGATCACCGGCAGCCGGTTCTTGCGGGCGATGTCGTAGAAGCGGGCCGACTTCTTCCAGCTCGTGGGGTTGGCCGAGCCGCCCCGGTACGTCATGTCGGAGCCGACGATCGCGCACTCCACCCCTTCGACGATCCCGATGCCCGACACCGATCCGACCCCCACCGGGTCCTGGGTTCCCCAGCCCGCCAGCGGGCTGAGCTCGAGGAACGGCGTGTCGGGGTCGACGAGATGCTCGATGCGTTCGCGCACCAGCATCTTGCCGCGCTTGCGGTGTCGGTCGACGTAGCGCTGCCCGCCGATCGCTGGCACCGACGCCATCTGCTCGGCCACCTCGTCCCACAGCGCCTGCATGGCCGCCAGGTTCTCCCGGTACTCGGTGGACCTCGTGTCCAGCCGGCTGCGGATCACCGTTCCGATCGTCATCGCGTGCACCGTAGTGAGCAGGCCTCGTCCGATCCGAGCCGCGTTCGCTAGACCGGGCGCATGTCCGAGGGAACACAGCGCAGCACACCCGGCGTGAGCGACGTCCTGGCCGACCTGATCGCCGAACAGCAGGCGCTCGACGAGGTGGTGGCACCCCTGCCTCTCGAACGGTGGGCGCTGCCCACGCCGAGCCCCCGCTGGACGATCGCCGACCAGATCGCCCACCTCACGTACTTCGACGGCACGGCCGCCCTGGCCATCGCCGACGAGGACGCCTTCAACGACTCGATGGGTGCGCTCGTGGGAGCGGTGACCTCCGACGACCCGACCGTGGCCGACGACGCCACCATCGGCGACCTCCGCAGGTTGCCGCCCTCCGAGCTGCTCGCCCGCTGGCGATCCAACCGCGAGGCGCTGGTCTCGGCGGCCGCCACGCTCGCCGACGACGCCCGGGTGGCGTGGTACGGCCCGTCGATGGGCGCCAAGTCGTTCCTCACCGCCCGGCTGATGGAGGCATGGGCCCACGGCCAGGACGTGGTGGACGCCCTCGCCGGGGCCGGCATCCACGTCGAACGGCCGGCCACCGAACGGCTGCGTCACATCGCGCAGCTGGGATTCATCACCCGTGGCTGGACCTACGTGAACCGCGGGCTCGACGTGCCCACCACGCCCGTGCGCGTCGAGCTCACCTCCCCGTCGGGCGACACGTGGACGTTCGGGCCCGACGACGCGCCCGACAGCGTCACCGGTCCGGCACTCGACTTCTGCCTCGTCACCACGCAGCGGCGCCACGTCGACGACACCGATCTGGTGGTGACCGGCGAAGCCGCCCGCGACTGGATGGAGAAGGCCCAGCTCTTCGCCGGCCCACCCACCGACGGCCCCGCTCCGACCGCCGGCCACGTGGCCATCTCCCCGTTCCGCATCGACGTCCCCGACGAGCTGCTCGACGATCTCCGGGCCCGCCTGCGCAACACCCGGTGGCCGGAGGCCGAGCCGGTCGACGACTGGTCGCAGGGCACACCGCTCGCCTACGTGCAGGAGGCCTGCGAGTACTGGGCGAACGACTACGACTGGCGGGCACGGGAAGCAGCACTGAACCGGTTCGACCAGTTCGTCGCCACGTTCCCGCAGACCAACGGCGACACGCTCGACCTGCACTTCGTGCACCAGCGCTCACCCCACGCCGACGCGCTGCCTCTGCTGATCACGCACGGCTGGCCCGGCTCGATCGTCGAGTTCCAGAAGGTCGTCGAGCCGCTCACCGACCCCACGAACCACGGTGGCCGCGCCGAGGACGCGTTCCACGTCGTCGCCCCCTCGCTGCCCGGGTTCGGGTTCTCGGGCAAGCCCACCGAAACCGGTTGGGGCGTGCCGAAGATCGCGGAGGTGTTCGCGCAGCTGATGGCGGCGCTCGGCTACGACCGGTACGTCGCCCAGGGCGGCGACTGGGGGTCGGCGGTCACCACTGCCATCGGCGCCACCGACGCCGACCACGTCGCCGCCGTCCACGTCACCCTCGCCATGGCCGCCCGCCCGAAGCTCGACGGTGACCCCACCCCGGAGGAGCAGCGCGCCATCGAGGGCGCCACCTACTACGCCCAGTGGGACAGCGGGTACTCCAAGCAGCAGTCGACCCGGCCCCAGACGGTCGGCTACGGGCTCGTCGACTCGCCGGCCGCCCAGGCGGCGTGGATCCTCGAGAAGTTCTGGGCCTGGACCGACTGCGACGGCCATCCCGAGAACGTGCTCACCCGCGACGAACTGCTCGACAACGTGATGCTCTACTGGATCAACGGCAACGGCGCCTCCTCCGCCCGCCTCTACTGGGAGAGCTTCGCCCGCGGCCCTCGCTTCACCGTGTCGGTGCCGTCGGGCTTCACGGTGTACCCGAAGGAGATCGTGCCGCCCGTACGCGCCTGGGTGGAGGACTCGTTCACCGACATCCGCCACTGGGCCGAACAACCCCGCGGCGGCCACTTCGCCGCCTTCGAGGTGCCCGACCTCTTCGTCGACGACCTCCGGACCTGCTTCGCCGCCTTCCGATAACTTGACCGGCCGGTCAAGTTCGATGAACACCTCCCCCGCCTCCGACGCGCCACCCGAGCCGCCCCCCGAGCCGCCACCCGAGCATGGTCGGCGGCCCGGCACCGCGCGGGCGGCGCTGTCGTATCGTGGCTTCCGGATCATCTTCATCGGGCTGGCACTGTCGAACATCGGCACGTGGATGCAGAACTTCACGCTGCCGGCCTACATCGACGACCGCACGGGTCGGCCGGCGCTGGTGGGCCTGATGATCTTCGCCCAGCTCGGCCCGCTGCTGGTGCTGTCGATCCCGGCGGGCGTACTCGCCGACCGCGTGTCGAAGCAGAAGCTGCAGCTCACCGCCCAGAGTGCCTCGGTCGTGCTCACCCTCGCCATTGCCTACTTCGTGTGGCAGGAGACGGCGCTCTGGACGATCTTCGCCGCCCAACTCGGCATCGGCATCGCCAACGCGTTCAACGCCCCGGCCTTCCAGGCCTCCATGCCCCTGCTGGTGCACCGCCAGGACCTGCCCGGCGCGATCAGCCTCAACTCGGCGATGATCAACGGCACCCGCGTGATGGGCCCCGTGTTCGCGGCGATCCTCGCCGTGGCCGGCATGTCGGTGGCCGGCATCTTCGTGATCAACGCCGCCACCTACTTCTTCTTCATCGTGGCCCTGCTGGTGGTCTCGATGCCCGACGTCCGCAGCGGCAACACCGACCGCGGATTCGGGGTACTGCTGATCGGCCTGCGCATCGCCAGGCACCGTGCGGTGCTCGGCCGCCTCCTGCTCGGCATGTTCCTGTTCTCGCTGTTCAGCCTCGTCTACATCGGCCTGTTCCCGTCGGTCGCCCGCCTCAACTTCGGCATCGACTCGGCGGGCGCCGTCTACCGCTGGCTGTACTCCACCTGGGGCGCCGGGGCGTTCTTCGGTGCGATCGCCGTGGGCACCTTCTTCTCGCACGTCGACCGCAAGCTGCTGATCGTGCGGGGCTTCGTCGGCTTCTCCATCGCCCTCGGCCTGTTCTCCCAGCTGCGCAGCCCCGAACTGGCGTTCCCCGTCGGCTTCGTGCTCGGCTTCTGCTACTTCATGACGGCCACCGCCATCACCACCACCTTGCAGCTCAACCTGAAGAACACCGAACGGGCCACGGTGATGCCGCTGTGGTTCATGGTGTTCGGCGGCACCGTGCCGATCGGCAACCTCGTGTTCGGTGTGGTGATCGAGTGGATCGGCGCCCGGGCCGTGCTCGGATTCGGTGCGGCGTTCGCCCTGTTCCTGGCCTGGTGGGTGGATCTGCGACGGATGCCCGAGTCGGCCTTCCTGTCCGAGGCCGACGGTGGAGAACCGTTCACGCCGTCCAACGCGTCGCGGCTGGTGTAGTCAGGCGAGCAGCGCGTCCACGACCCGCTCGAGGCCCACCGAACGGCTGGCCTTCACGAGCACCACGTCACCGTCGGCGAGCGGGCCCAGCGCCGCAGGGACGTCGGCCGGGTCGTCGATCGGCTCCACGCCGCCGTAGAGGCCGGTACCGACCGGTACCATCTCGACGCCCAGCTCCGCCGCCATCGCGGTGATCTGCAGGTGGGCCGGCCCAGGGTTCTCGATCTCGGCCATCTTCCCGACGACGGCGACGTGACGCCGTCCGTGCACGGAGGCCAGTGCGTCGAGTGCGGCGGCCATCGACGTGGGATTGGCGTTGTAGGCGTCGTTGATCACCGTCGCCCCGCTGCGCGTCCTCGACACCTCCATCCGCATCCCCGACACCACCGAGTGCGCCAGCGCCCCGGCGGCATCGTCGATGTCGACGCCCACCACCCCGGCGACCGCCAGGGCCGCAGTGGCGTTCGACACCATGTGCATGCCGGGCACCGGGAGCACGACCTCGGCCCGGCCCCACGGTGAGTGCACCACGAAGTGGGCCCGGGCGGTCTCGTCGAGCTCGATGTCGGCGGGGCGCACGTCACCGGCCCAGCCATAGGTGACCACCGACGCTCCGGTACGCGCCGCCATCGCGGCGACCCGCTCGTCGTCGGCATTGAGCACGGCGGCCCCCGACCCTGGTAGCGCCTCGACCAGTTCGCCCTTCGCCCGCGCCACGCCGTCGAGGCCGCCGACCAGCTCGGTGTGCGAGTGACCGACCACGGTGACCACGCCGATGTCGGGCCGGGCCACCTCGCACAGCCGGGCGATCTCCCCGAAGCCGCGCATCCCCATCTCGAGCACCAGCACCTCGGTGTCGTCGGGCGCGTTGAGGATCGTCACCGGCAGCCCCTGGTCGTTGTTGAAACTGCGCAGGTTCACCGCCGTGCGCCGGCCGGCGCCACAGGCGGCGGCGATCATGTCCTTGGTGCTGGTCTTGCCGACGCTGCCCGTGATGCCGACCACCTGCGCGTCGAGCCGGGTGCGGGCCCACTGGGCGAGCGCCAGCAGCGCCCGGCCCGTGTCGGCCACCTCGATGGCGGAGTGGTCGCGGCGATGCGGGTCGGGCCGGCTCGTGAGGTACGTCGCAGCACCCGCGGCGAGGGCCTGCCCGATGTAGTCGTGACCGTCGCGTTCGGCGACGATCGGCACGAACAGCTGGCCGGGCCGGATCGAGCGGGAGTCGAAGTCGGCGCCGTCGAACTCCACGTCGGGACCGACGAGCCGTCCCCCGATCGCTGCGGCCGCTTCGGATGCCAGGAGCTTCACGTCCACCGACGGTACTGTGCGGTCCGTGGCCCGGCGTGAGCAGATCCATCTTCTCGTGTTGTTCGGCGGGGAGTCGGCCGAACACGACGTGTCGTGCACCACCGCCGCCCACGTCCTCAGGGCCGCCGACCCGGACCGCTACCGGATCACACCGGTCGGCATCTCCACGAGCGGACAGTGGGCCCTCGCCGACGCGGCCGTTGCGGCACTTGCCGACGGGCCCGACGCGGTCCCGGGCCGCCTCGACCCGGCAGGCTCCGCCGTCTCGCCGACACCGATGCTCGCCGAGGCAGCGACATCTCCCGACGAGATCACCGTCGTGCTCCCGCTCCTGCACGGCCCGATGGGCGAGGACGGCACGGTCCAGGGCCTGCTCGACCTGGCGAACGTGCCGTACGTGGGCAGCGGCGTCCTGGCCTCCGCAGTGTCGATGGACAAGGCGATGGCCAAGCAGGTGCTCGCCGCCGCCGGCATCCCCCAGGCCCGCTCCCGGGCGTTCCGCGAGCACGAGGTCACCCCGGGCACCTTCGCCGAGATCGCCGACGACCTCGGCCTGCCCGTGTTCGTGAAGCCCGCCAACATGGGCTCGTCGGTGGGCGTGTCGAAGGCGTCCACCGTGGAGGCGCTCCGCGACGCCGTCGACCACGCCCTCGCCTACGACGACGTGGTCGTGGTGGAGGAGGCGATCACCGGCCGCGAGATCGAGGTGGCCGTGTTGGGCACCACGGCGCCGGAGGCGTCGCAGCCCGGCGAGATCGTGCCGGGCGAGGAGTTCTACAGCTACGAGGACAAGTACGTCACCGACGGCGCCCAGCTGCTGGTGCCCGCCCCGCTCGACGCCGACGCCACCGACGACGTGCGGGCCATGGCCCTCGACGTGTTCCGGGCGCTGCGCTGCGACGGCCTCGCCCGGATCGACTTCTTCTACGAACGCCGTGCCGACGGATCGGGCCGCGGTTTCCTGTGCAACGAGGTGAACACGATGCCCGGCTTCACGCCGATCTCGATGTACCCGAAGCTGTGGATCCACTCGGGCGTGAGCTACAGCGAGCTGATCGACCGCCTGGTCGACCTGGCACTCGAACGCCACGC